>NZ_JAKRGC010000343.1 GCF_022347745.1 Streptomyces sp. OfavH-34-F | reverse complement strand
CCGGTCACCGCGTGCAGGCCCCCGCTTCCGGGGCCCCGGTCCGGAGCGCCGGCGGGGGCGGCCGAGGCCGCGAACGGCACGGCGAGCACCGCGACCTTGCGCCCTCCGGCGAGTTCGGCGAGGAGGGCGGCGGCCGGGCCGTCCTGGGCGTCGAGCGCCAGCAGGGTCTCGGTGGCGACGACGGAGCTGGTCAGGAACGGTGCGGGGGCGACGCTGCGGCCCAGCTCCTCCAGCACGACGGCCGCCTCACGGTGGGTGGCGCCCTGGCCGCCCAGGTGCTCGGGCACCAGGAGTCCGGCGGCGCCGATGCCGGTGGCAAGGGCCTGCCACAGTTCCTGGTCGTACGGCGTGTTGGACTCGGTGCGGGCGATCACGGACGGCGCGTCGGCCCGGTCGGCGAGCAGGGAGCGGACGGCGGCGCGCAGGTCCTCCTCGTCCTGCGAGTAGAGCAGGTCGGGGGTCCGGTCCGCTGCGGTGGGTGCGGTCATCGGGAGAGGTCCTTCCAGGCGACGTCCTTGTCGTCGCGCGGCTCGGCGGGCAGCCCGAGCACGCGTTCGGCGACGATGTTCAGCAGTACCTCGCTCGTGCCGCCCTCGATGGAGTTGCCCTTGGAGCGGAGGTAGCGGTAGCCGGCGTCGCGGCCGGTGAAGTCGACGAGTTCGGGCCGCCGCATGGTCCAGTCGCCGTACAGCAGGCCCTCGTCGCCGAGGAGTTCCACCTCCAGGCCGCTGATCTCCTGGTTGAGCCGGGCGAAGGCGAGCTTCATGCCGGAGCCCTCCGGTCCCGGCTCCCCGGCGACGAGCTGCTGGCGCAGCCGCTCCCCGGTGAGCCGGGCGACCTCCGCCTCGACCCACAGGGTGAGCAGGCGCCGGTGCAGGTCGTGGGTGCGCAGTTCGGGCCGTTCGCGCCAGGTGGCGGCGACGGGTCCGATCATGCCGCCCTCGCGGGGGATGCGGGAGCCGCCGATGGAGACCCGTTCGTTCATGAGGGTGGTGCGGGCGACCTTCCAGCCCTCGCCGACCGGTCCGAGCCGGTGGCTGTCGGGGATGCGCACACCGGTGAGGAAGACCTCGTTGAACTCGGCCTCGCCGGTGATCTGGCGCAGCGGCCGGACCTCGACGCCCGGGTCGGTCATGTCGCAGATGAAGTAGCTGATGCCGCGGTGCTTGGGCGCGTCAGGGTCGGTGCGGGCGATGAGGATGGCCCAGCGCGCGAGGTGGGCGCTGGACGTCCAGACCTTCTGTCCGTCGATCACCCAGTGGCCCTCCGCGTCGCGCACGGCGCGTGTGCCGAGGGCGGCGAGGTCGGAACCGGCGCCGGGTTCGCTGAACAGCTGGCACCAGACCTCCTCCCCCACCCACAGGGGCCGCAGGAACCGCCGCTTCTGTGCGTCGGTGCCGAAGCCGAGGATGGTCGGGGCGGCCATGCCGAGGCCGATGCCGATGCGGCGCGGGTCGTTGTCCGGGGCTCCGGCGGCGGCGAGCTCGGCGTCGACGACGGGTTGCAGGGAGCGCGGGGCCGCCAGGCCGCCGAGGCCCACCGGGTAGTGGACCCAGGCGAGTCCGGCGTCGAAGCGCGCCTTGAGGAAGTCGGTGCGGTCGGTGGTGGCCGGGGGGTGCGCGGCGAGCAGTTCGCGGGTGAGGCGGCGCAGTTCGCCGGCGTCGGGGGTGCTCATCGGGCGGCTCCGGACGGGAGGACGACGATGCGGCCGGTGCTGGTGCCGTCGGCGACGCGCTGGACGGCCGCCGCCGCCTCGTCCATCGCGACGCGTTCGCTGATCAGCGGCTTGACGGTGCCTTCGGCGGCGAGCCGGGTCAGCTCCCGGTGGCAGTCGCGTACCGCCTGCGGGTCCTTGGTGTTGTAGAGGCCCCAATGGAGGCCGAGGACGGAGTAGTTCTTGACCAGGGCGTGGTTGAGGCCGGGTGTGGGAATGGTGCCGGAGGCGAAGCCGACGACGACGATCCGGCCCTCGAAGGCGATGCACTTGACGGACTTGGCGTACGCGTCGCCGCCGACGGGGTCGTAGACGACGTCGGCGCCGCGGCCCGCGGTGAACTCCTTGACGGCCGCGACGATGTCCTCGGTGTGCCGGTCGATGACGAGGTCGCAGCCGAGTGCGGCGGCGGTCTTCGCCTTCCCGGCTCCGCCGACGACGCCGATGACGGTGGCGCCCGCTGCCTTGCCGAGCTGGACGGCGGCGCTGCCGACCCCGCCCGCGGCGGCGTGGACGAGCAGGGTCTCGCCGGCCTGCAGGCGCGCGCGGCGGTGGAGCCCGAACCAGCCGGTCTGGTAGCCGATGTGCAGGGCGGCGGCCTCCGCGTCGTCCAGGGCCTCCGGCGCCGGCAGCAGCGCCGCCTCGTCGGTGACGACGTACTGGGCGAGGCCGCCGTGGGGCAGCGCCGGTGTGGCGAGCACCCTGCGTCCGTCCGCGGTGCGTCCGCAGACCTCGACGCCGGGGGTGAAGGGGAGCGGGGGCCGTACCTGGTACTGACCGCGGCAGAGCAGCGCGTCGGGGAAGTTGATGCCCGCCGCGAGCACCTCGACGAGCACCTGCCCGTCGCCGGGCACCGGCCGGTCCGTCTCCTCCAGGCGCATCACCTCGCTCGGCTCGCCGTTCCGGTGCACTCGCCATGCCTGCATGAGGGGCCTCCACAACACTGTCGGCATTACCACTGCTCCCGCGCATACTAAGCGGTCGCTTGCCTCCGTGAACAGCCCTGCGCCGACCGGTCCGGCCGGCGCGGGGGTGCCGGGACGGTCAGCGGGTGAAGAGTTCGAACGGGACGGCCGGGCGGCCGCCGAAGCGGGGGGCCGTCTCCTGGGCGTAGCCGGTGAGGAAGTCGCGGCAGTACGTCTCGGGTTCCTCGTCCGTCAGGACCTCGATGTAGGTGCGGTGGGCGAGCAGGGACTGCACGGACCGCTCCAGCCCGGCGGTGGCGTCCGCCGCGTGCGTGGGTGAGGACGACCCGGCGACCGCGACCCAGCGCACCCCGTCCCACGGTTCCAGGCCCTGTTCCACCAGTTCCGGGAAGATCCAGCGGTTGCCCGCGTCGGCCGCCGCGTCCAGGGTGGCCCGGCCGACCGCGCGGTGGTCGGGGGTGTTCCACAGGACGCCGCCCCAGGTGTCCCGGTGGTTGAGCGTGATGACCAATTCCGGACGGTGCCTGCGGATGGCCGCGGCGATCTCGCGGCGCAGCGGGATGCCGTACTCGATCACCCCGTCGCGGTGGTCCAGGAACTCGACGTCCGAGACGCCCACGATCGCCGCGCTGGCGCGCTGCTCCTGCTCGCGCAGGGGGCCGCACTTCTCCGGTTCGATGGTGTCGATGCCGGCCTCGCCCCTGGAGGCGAGCAGATACGTGATCTCGCGCCCGGCGTCGGTCCAGCCCGCCACCGCCGCCGCGCAGCCGTACTCCAGGTCGTCGGGGTGGGCCACGACGGCGAGCGCGCGCCGCCAGTCCTCGGGCATGGGCTTCAGTTGATCGGTCTGATCGGTCATGTCGGCAGGCTAGCGGCCACGGCGCGGGGGCGGGCCGGAATCCGCCACACCCCGGAGTTCATACCCAGGGGGGTATTCTGGGCGGTCCGGGGCAGGCGAGAGCGATACCCGCCGCATACCCGGTGAACGAAAGGAAAACTGCTCGTGACCACCCCCGTTTCCCTCTCCCCCGCACAGGCGGCCGCCCGGCTCGCGGAATTCACCGTGATCGACGTACGGGCGCCCGGTGAGTACGCGACCGGCCATGTGCCGGGGGCGCTGAACATACCGCTCGACCGGCTCGACGAGGCACTGCCCGCCCTCAAGTCGGCGTCCGCCCGCGGTTCCCTGCTCGTGGTCTGCGCCTCGGGCACCCGCTCGACGCGCGCCTGCGACCTCCTGGCCGAGGCCGACATCGAGGCGGCGACCCTCGGCGGCGGCACCTCCGCCTGGGAGAGCGAGGGCTTCGGCCTGGACCGGCCGGAGGGGGCGCGGTCCGTCTGGCCGATGGAGCGCCAGGTCCGCTTCGCCGCCGGGTCGCTCGTGGTGGCCGGTCTGCTGGCGGGGCTCAGGTACCCGGCGGCGCGCTGGCTGTCGGCCGGGGTCGGCTCGGGTCTCGTCTTCTCCGCCGTCACCGGCACCTGCGGCATGGCGGCGGTCCTGTCGCGGCTTCCGCACAACCGGGCGCCGCGCTCGGCGCCGGACCTGCGCACGACGCTGGACGCCCTCCAGGGCTGAGGACGGCCGCGTCCCCGAGGCCGGCCGCGTGTTGCGCGGCCGGCCCCGGGCACTGTCTCAGACCTCGTCGCGGACCAAGGCGAGCAGCCGGTCCAGGACGCGCGGTCCGCCCGCGCGCACCCCGTCGTGCTCGAACTCGTCGGTCACCCAGGTGCGCAGCCCCCGGATCGCGGCGGCGGTGCGCAGCGCGTGGGCGGTGTCGACGTACATGTCGTCGTGGTAGACGGCGGCGGCCACCGGCACCTCGTTGGCGGCGAGGCGCGCGGGGTCGTACAGGGGCTCCCAGTCGGTGCGGGCCGCCAGCAGTTCGGCCGTCTCGCGCAGCGGGCGCAGCGCCGGGTCCACCTCGAAGTGCCAGGGGTGGATGCTCTCGCCCGTGAACAGGACCGGGCCGTCGCCCGCGAGGGCCCGGGCGGCGTCGAACTGGGGGAACTCGGCGCGCACCCGCTCGGCCGACCACGCGGTGGGGCGCCCGCCCTGGCCGTAGATGGCTTCGTGCAGCACGGCGTACAGGGGGTGTCCGGCGAAGGAGGTCGCGGCGCGCATGCCCTCCTGGAAGGTGTCCGACAGTTCGGTGCCGTGCGGGGTGCGGACGAACGCGTTCTCGAGGAGGTAGTGCAGCTGGTGGCTGCCGCTGCCGCCGCCGAGGAGGATGCCGAGGGACTGGAAGGCCTCGGGTGTCAGCCGGTGTCCGGCGCTCTCGGGGCGGTGCTCCGCGAGGTGGGCGGTGATCTCGCGGGCGCGTTCGACGTCCTGCGGGTAGCGGGCGTAGTGGGCGGCGACCTTGCGTTCGATGCGGGGGTAGGCGGCCCGGTAGACGTCGTCCGCGTGGGCGTCCAGGGAGGGCAGGCCGCCGGTGATCAGGACGGTGTCCAGCCCCTCCGGCGCGGACGAGAGGTAACGAACGGCGCAGAAGCCGCCGAAGGACTGGCCGAGGACCGTCCAGGGGGCGCCGCCGGTGAGCCGGGGGCGAATGGCCTCGCAGTCACGGACGATGCTGTCCGCACGGAAGTGCGCGAGGTAGTCGGCCTGTTCACGGGGGCCGCCGCGCAGCGGCAGGGTCTGCCGGTTGGCGGGGGTGGACAGCCCGGTGCCGCGCTGGTCGAGCAGGAGCACCCGGAATTCCCGGACCGCCCGCCCGAGCCATGCCTCCGCGCCGGTGAAGCGGCGGGCGCCGAAGCCGGGGCCGCCCTCCAGGTAGAGCAGCCAGGGCAGGTCCTGGCCGGCCCGGGAGGAGGCCACGATCTCCCGGCCGAATATCTCGATCCGCTCACCGCCGGGGTCGGCGTGGTCCAGCGGGACGGTGAAGCGGTGGTCGGTGAGGACGAGGCCGGGCTGCCGGTAGCTGTTCAAGGATGCTCCTGGATCGGACGGTACCGGGACAGTTCAGCACACGGGTGTGCCCCGGACGGTCGCGGCCCGTGTGCGGCCGGGGCGGGCGGCTCCTACCGTGCGAGCATGATCCGGTTCGAGCAGGTCGGCAAGGTCTATCCGGACGGTACGGCCGCGGTCGACGGTCTGTCGTTCGAGGTCGCCGAGGGGGAGCTGGTCACGCTGGTGGGCCCGTCGGGGTGCGGCAAGACCACCACGATGATGATGGTGAACCGGCTGATCGAACCGACGTCGGGCCGCATCCTGGTGGACGGCCGGGACATCGCCGGCACCGATCCGGTGAAGCTGCGCCGGGGCATCGGCTATGTGATCCAGCAGGTGGGGCTGTTCCCGCACCGCACGGTCCTGGACAACACGGCGACGGTGCCGTCGCTGGTCGGCTGGAAGCGGTCCGCGGCGCGGGAGCGCGCGGCCGAGCTGCTGGATCTGGTGGGCCTCGATCCCGGCACGTACGGCTCCCGCTACCCGTCGCAGCTCTCCGGCGGCCAGCGCCAGCGGGTCGGCGTGGCGCGGGCGCTGGCCGCCGACCCGCCGGTGCTGCTGATGGACGAGCCGTTCGGCGCGGTGGACCCGGTGGTGCGCGAGCGGTTGCAGAGCGAGTTCCTCAAGCTCCAGTCGAGGGTGCGCAAGACGGTGCTGCTGGTCACCCACGACATCGAGGAGGCGGTGCGGATGGGTGACCGGATCGCGGTGTACGGGCAGGGGCGCATCGAGCAGTTCGACACGCCGGGCGCGGTGCTCGGCTCGCCCGCCACGCCGTACGTGGCCGAGTTCGTCGGCGCGGACCGGGGTCTGAAGCGGTTGTCGGTGACGGCGATCGAGCGGGACGATCTGGAGGAGCCGCCGCTGGCCCGGCCCG
>NZ_JAKRGC010000342.1 GCF_022347745.1 Streptomyces sp. OfavH-34-F | reverse complement strand
CAGCGCGAGCGCGACGCCGTCCTGGAGGCGTCCGACGCGGCCAAGCGGGCCCGCGCGGAGGGCGGCGCGCAGCCGGCCGGGGAGGCCGGCCGCAAGGCGGCCCGCAAGTCGCTGCGCACCGAGAAGCAGGCCGAGAAGCGGGCCATGGACGACGCCCTCGAAGAGGCGCGCGAGGAGGACCTGCTCTCCCAGATCCGCCGCGAGGTCCTGCTGATCCGGCCGCAGGCGCCGGTCGAGCCGGTCCGCCTGGAACGCATCAAGCCGCGCACCCTGTTCAGCTTCATCGCCGGTGCCATCGCCGCGTACTTCCTCATCTCGCAGGTCACCGAGGCCGACTTCGGGGCGGTCGTGGAGCAGGCAGAGTGGGGCTGGGTGGCCGCCGCGCTCGGCTTCTCGGCGCTGAGCTATGTGGCCGCCGCGATGAGCCTGCTGGGCTTCGTGCCCGAGCGGGTGTCGTTCGGCAGGACGGTCCTCGCGCAGGTCGCCGGGTCGTTCGTGAAGATCGTGGCCCCGGCCGCGGTCGGCGGGGTGGCGCTGAACACGCGGTTCCTCCAGCGCTCCGGGGTGCGTCCCGGTCTTGCGGTGGCCAGTGTGGGCGCCTCGCAGCTGTTCGGCCTGGGCTGCCACATCCTGCTGCTCGGCGCCTTCGGCTATCTGACCGGCACCGAGAAGACCCCGTCCTCGCTGACCCCGTCCAGGACCGTGATCGCCGGCCTGCTGACGGTCGCCGTGCTGGTCCTGGTGGTCACCGCGATCCCGTTCCTGCGCAAGTTCGTGGTGACCCGCATCCGGTCGCTGTTCGCCGGGGTCGTCCCCCGCATGCTCGACGTCGTCCAGCGGCCGCAGAAGCTGCTCACCGGCATCGGCGGGATGCTCCTGCTGACCGGCCTCTTCGTGATGTGCCTGGACGCCTCGATCCGCGCGTTCAGCGGCCCGGACACCCCGCACCTCAGCTACGCGAGCATCGCGGTGGTCTTCCTCGCGGGCAACGCTCTCGGCTCGGCCGCCCCGACGCCCGGCGGCATGGGCGCCGTCGAGGGCGCGCTGACGCTCGGTCTCATCGCGGTGGGGCTGCCGAAGGAGGTCGCCGCTCCCGCCGTGCTGCTGTTCCGGCTGATGACGCTGTGGCTGCCGGTCCTTCCCGGCTGGCTGTGCTTCAACCACCTCACCCGCAAGGGCGAACTCTGAAGGGTGCACCGGCCACCCACTCGGACCGGCACCCCGTGCAGCCGCCCCGGCACGCCCGCAGCATGGAGCGATGCGGACCTCCCCTGCCCTGCGCGCCGCGGCCCTCGCCGCCGTGACCGTCCTGCTCCCCCTCGCCGGCTGCTCGGACGGCGGTGACGGCGAAGCCGCCGACCGCTCGACGACGACCCGGCCCCGCGCGGTGAACGCCGCGACCGGCACACCGTCCGATCCGGCCGACCAGAAACTGACGTGGAAGAAGTGCCCGGCCCCTTCCCAGGCGCAGGGGGGCGGCAAACCGCCCTCGCCGCTGCCCGGCGGGGCGAAGTGGGAGTGCGCCTCCATGAAGGTCCCCCTCGACTACGCGAAGCCCTCCGGCGACACCGTCGAACTGGCGCTCATCCGGGCCAGGGCCGTCAGCGCCGAGAAGCGGATCGGCTCGCTGATCTTCAACTTCGGCGGCCCCGGCGGCTCCGGGGTCGCCACCCTGCCCGCGTTCGGCGCCGAGTACGACAAGCTCCGCACCCGCTACGACCTGGTCAGTTTCGACCCGCGGGGCGTGGGGAACAGCGACGGCGTCGAGTGCGAGAGCGACAAGCAGCTCGACGCCCGCTACCAGGAGGACGGCACCCCGGACGACGCGGCGGAGGAGAAGGCGTTCGTCCAGGACACCAAGAACTTCGCCGCCGCCTGCGAGAAGCGGTCCGGCACCCGGCTCCCGTACGTCGGCACCACCGACGCCGCCCGCGACCTGGACCTGATGCGGCAGGTCCTCGGCGACCGGAAGCTGTACTACTTCGGCATCTCGTACGGCACCGAGCTGGGCGGCGTCTACGCGCACCTGTTCCCGGAGAACGTCGGCCGGGCGGTCCTGGACGCGGTCGTCGACCCCACCGAGGACGCCGAGCAGTCCTCGCTCAGCCAGGCCAAGGGCTTCCAGCTCGCCCTGGACAACTTCGCCGAGGACTGCGCGGACCGGGGCGACGCCTGCAAGCTGCCCGGCTCCGACGCGCGGGAGATCGAGCAGGGCGTCTCCGCGCTGCTGGACCGGCTGGAGAAGAAGCCGATCCAGGGCATCGGCGCCCGCAAGCTGACCGAGACCCAGGCCACCACCGGCATCGCGGCGGCCCTCTACTCCAAGGAGACCTGGCCCCTGCTCGAACAAGGGCTGGACGAGGCCGACGGCGGGAACGGCTCACTGCTCCTGGCGCTCGCCGACTCCCTCAACGGCCGTTCCCAGGACGGCCGCTACGACAACTCCGCCGCCGCCTACACCGCGATCAGCTGCGCCGACTCGCGCGACCGGTTCTCCCTGGAGCAGACGAAGGCGAAGCTGCCCGCCTTCCGGGAGGCTTCGCCCGTCTTCGGCGATTACCTGGGCTGGGGCCTGATGGCCTGCACCGACTGGCCCGCCAAGGGCACCTGGCAGACCCCCGACGTGAGCGCCCCCGGCTCCGCCCCCGTCCTCGTCATCGGCAACACCGGCGACCCGGCCACCCCGTACGCCGGCGCGAAGGCGATGGCCCAGGAGCTGGGCGAGGGCGTCGGCGTGGAGCTGACGTACAAGGGCGAGGGGCACGGCGCGTACAACAGCGGCGACGCCTGTGTGCAGAAGGCAGTCGGCGGCTACCTGCTCGACGGCAAGGTCCCGGCGGACGGCACCGTCTGCGGCTGAGGCGCCCTCTCGCACGCCGCCTACGATGGGCGAACTGCCGTACGGGCAGCGCTCGACGGGGAGGACGTACGACGTGGTCGCACACGCACGGGCCGGGGCACTCGCCACCGCCGCACTGCTGCTGACGGGGGTGCTCGCGGGCTGCGACGACGGCTCGGGCGACAAGCAGGGGCGGCAGGTGGACCGCGATCCGGCCGCGTCCGCCGCGAACCCCTCCCCCGGGGCGGACGGGCTGCCCGCCGCGCTCACCTCGCAGCGCCCGGACTGGAAGCGCTGCGAGGCCCCGGAGGGCGGCGAGGACCCCGGGCCGGACTGGCGCTGCGCCACGGTGAAGGTCCCGCTGGACTACGGGAAGCCCGGGGGCGACACCATCGGCATCGCGCTGATCCGCAAGGAGGCCACGGACCGGGACAAGCGGCTGGGCTCGATGCTGTTCAACTTCGGCGGGCCCGGCGGCTCGGGCGTCTCCGTGCTCCCGCGCGCCGCCGCCTCGTACACCACCCTGAACACCCGGTACGACCTGGTCGGCTTCGACCCGCGCGGGGTGGCCGGGAGCGCCGGGGTGCGCTGCCGGGACGACGAGGAGCAGGACAGGGCGTACCAGGACGTCGACATGACCCCGGACACGGCGGCCGAGGAGGCGGCGTTCATGAAGGACGGCGCCGGCTTCGGGGCCGGCTGCGCCCGCATGTCGGGCCGGGTCCTGCCGTACGTCGGCACGGTGAACGCCGCCCGCGACATGGACCTGATCCGCCAGGTCCTCGGCGACGAGAAGCTGACGTACTTCGGGATGTCGTACGGCACCGAACTCGGCGGCACCTACGCGCACCTCTTCCCCCGGCGGGTGGGGCGTACGGTCTTCGACGCGGTCGTCGACCCGACTGCGGACACCACCGGCCACGCGCGCAACCAGACGACCGGCTTCCAGCGCGCCCTGGACAACTACTTCGCGGACCGGGGCGAGGACCCGAAGGCCGCCACCCGGCGCGTCGCCGCCCTGCTGAAGCGGATCGACGCGAAGCCGCTGCCGACCGGGACCGACCGCGAGCTGAACGAGTCGCTGGCGATCACCGGCATCGTGCTCCCCCTCTACTCCCAGGAGAGCTGGCCCACGCTCACCCGGGCCCTGGCGGCCGCCGAGCAGGGCGACGGCGCCCCGCTGCTCCGGCTCGCCGACGCGTACAACGGGCGGGACGGGAGCGGCCACTACGACACCCAGACCCACTCGCAGCGGGCCATCTCCTGCGCGGACGGCCGGGCCAGGCCGACGGTCGCCGAGGCGAAGGCGCTGCTGCCCGAGTTCGAGAAGCTGTCCCCGGTGTTCGGGCCGTTCCTGGCCTGGGACACGGCCGGCTGGTGCTCCGGCTGGCCGGTGCAGGGCGCGCACGACGATCCGGAGGCGAGCGCTCCGGGCGCCGGTCCGATCCTGGTCGTCGGCACGACGGGCGACCCGGCGACGCCGTACGAGGGCGCGCGCCGGATGGCGGACGAACTGGGCGAGGGGGTCGGGGTGCTGCTCACCAACAAGGGCGAGGGGCACGGCGCGTACGGCGGCAGCAGCTGTGTGACGGCCGCCGTGAACTCGTACTTCCTGGACGGGAAGGTCCCGGCGGACGGCACGACCTGCTCGTAGCGGCCCCGGGCATGCCGGAGGGGCCGGCCCGCGTGCGGACCGGCCCCTCGGGGTCGTTCTAGTAGATCGGCTTCTCGGGCTCGATCTGGTTGACCCAGCCGACGACGCCGCCGCCCAGGTGCACCGCGTCGGCGAAGCCCGCCGACTTCAGGACCGCCAGGACTTCCGCACTGCGGACACCTGTCTTGCAGTTCAAGACGATGCGCTTGTCCTGCGGGAGGTCCTGGAGGGCGTTGCCCATCAGGAACTCGTTCTTCGGGATCAGCCGGGAGCCGGGGATCGAGACGATCTCGTACTCGTTCGGCTCGCGGACGTCGATGATCTCGATCTTCTCGTCGGCGTCGATCCACTCCTTGAGCTGCTTCGGAGTGATCGTGGAACCGGCCGCCGCCTCCTGGGCCTCGTCGGACACGACGCCGCAGAAGGCCTCGTAGTCGATGAGCTCGGTGACGGTGGGGTTCTCGCCGCAGACCGCGCAGTTGGGGTCCTTGCGGATCTTGACCTGGCGGTACTGCATCTCCAGGGCGTCGTAGATCATCAGCCGGCCGACCAGCGGGTCACCGATGCCGGCGAGCAGCTTGATGGCCTCGTTGACCTGGATCGAGCCGATGGAGGCGCAGAGCACGCCGAGGACGCCGCCCTCGGCGCAGGACGGAACCATGCCCGGCGGGGGCGGCTCCGGGTAGAGGCAGCGGTAGCAGGGACCGTGCTCCGACCAGAACACGGACGCCTGGCCGTCGAAGCGGTAGATCGAACCCCAGATGTAGGGCTTGTTCAGCAGCACCGCGGCGTCGTTGACGAGATAGCGGGTGGCGAAGTTGTCCGTGCCGTCCACGATCAGGTCGTACTGGGAGAAGATGTCCATCACGTTGTCGGCTTCGAGCCGCTCCTCGTGAAGGACCACCTCGACCAGGGGGTTGATGCCCTGGACCGTCTCCTTGGCCGACAGGGCCTTCGACTTGCCGATGTCACCCTGGCTGTGGATGACCTGGCGCTGCAGGTTCGACTCGTCGACCTCGTCGAACTCGACGATGCCGAGCGTGCCGACACCGGCGGCGGCCATGTACATCAGCGCCGGCGAACCGAGACCGCCGGCGCCGACACAGAGCACCTTCGAATTCTTCAGCCGCTTCTGCCCGTCCATCCCGACGTCCGGGATGATCAGGTGGCGGGAGTACCTGCGGACCTCGTCGACGGTGAGCTCAGCAGCTGGCTCGACCAGGGGTGGCAGCGACACAGGAACCTCAACAATGCAGGTGGTCGGATTCTACGTACTTCGACTACGTACGGTTGTTCTTCCCGTAACACTGCCACGCCCCGTCTCATTCCGAGATACCAAGTCCGATCCGCGAGACGATTTCGTCCCAGTACCTGGGCAGTGTCGCGAAAGGATCGCTTTGTCCGTGGCGGTTCCCGGGGCCCGGAGCGCCGCCGCGATCCGTGAAGAAGATCGTGGCCGCGCCCTGCCAGCGGGCGACGCGCATCGCCTCCTCCAGATGCGTACGCGGCACGCCGTGCACGAAGTGGGCGAACCGGGTGGGCGGGTAGGCGGCGGTCCACTCCGCCACCTGCGACCAGCGGTAGTCGCTCCACGCCCCCCGGAACGTGACGAGCTGGTCGCCCGTCTCGGCGTAGCCGGGGAACGGGTGGGTGTCGTGGCCCAGCACGAGGTGCCCGCCGTCCGCCCCCAGCAGCGCCCGCAGGGTGCCGGTGAGGCGCCGGACACCGGGCAGCTCGCCCCGGTCGGACGGGCAGTGGTCCAGGTAGAACCCGTCCACCTGATACCAGTCCAGGAAGGACCGGGCGTCGGCGAGCAGTTCCGCGAAGGGCCGCACGCCGTGCGCGAGGTCGAGCCGCCCCAGCAGCCTGCCGCCCGCCGCCCGGACGGTGTCCTGCGGCTCCGCGCCGTGCAGCGCGCGGGCGCCGACGGGGCGGACGTGCGCGGCCACTTCCTCTGGTCGCTGATGGACAACTTCGAGTGGGCGGACGGCTATTCGCA
>NZ_JAKRGC010000341.1 GCF_022347745.1 Streptomyces sp. OfavH-34-F | reverse complement strand
TCGACGGCTCGGTTCTGCGTCAGCCACCGGGCGCCGGGCAATGGCACGGCTCTACCTCGCAGGGTCGCGTCGCTGTTCGCGGATACGGGCCTGCAGGCGGGGCGGCTCGGGGCGGGGCGCGGGCTCGTCCGTGCGCGGCGGCGCCGCCGGCCCCGTACTCCTGGACGCCCAGCCCAGGTACGTACCGCAGCTTCCGCAGAAGTCCTCGTCGTCCGCGTTCGCGGCGCCGCAGGACGGGCAGGGGCGGGTCATGTCGGGCTCCCTGGGGTGTCGTGGGGCGGCAGGATCTCCACCCGGCAGGTGAGGTGCGCCGGGCACGAGGCGCGGACCACCGCCAGCACGCGGGACTCGTCCACCGGGCGCGCGGGGCGCAGCCGGACCAGGAGTTCGCCGGTCGGGGCGGGCGGCAGCGGGGAGTCCGGCTCCCGCGACCAGCTCGCGCCGCCGCCGTCCACGATCTCCGCCTCCGCGCCGAAGCAGAGGCGCAGCAGGTCCGCGAGGCCCTGGCGGGTGCCCCGGCGGCGGTGGAGTTCGACGGCGCGGGCCACAGCGGCGCGGCGCTGTTCGACGGGCCAGGACGGGTCGATGCCGGCGCCGACCCAGGAGGACAGCCAGGGCAGGAAGTCCTCCGGGGTGAGCGCCGGGTCGAAGTAGGCGGGGAGGTTGTCGAGGGTGGACAGGACCGGGGCGAGGACGGTGTCCAGGCCCGCCGTGAAGCGCTGGGCGAAGTCGTCGTCCGCGTACAGGGCGGGCAGTTGCGCGCCGATCGGGTAGCGGCTGGGGAGTCCGGGGACGGCGGCCCTCGTCATGAGCGCTCCCCGGTGGCGGTGACGGCGATCTGGTGCTGGTGGGAGAAGACGAGCGCGTTGGCGGCGACGTCGATCCGGTCCACCGCCCCGCCGCGCCTGCCGGTGAGCGGGTCGGCGGGGAAGAGCCGGACCTCCTCGACCAGGCGGACGCCGGGCACGGCCTGGAGTACGGCGAAGACCTCGCCGTACTGGACGGGCCTGCCGAAGGCCCAGCCGGTGCCGTCGGCGCCGCCCCGCAGCGGGTCGATGTGGGCGAAGAGGGCGTCGAGCGCGGCGGCCCGGACCCGGTCCGTCTCGCCCTCGTCGGCGACGAGTCCGGCGACGACGGTGACGCCCTGGTAGGCGGGGGGTTCGACGACCAGGCGGGTGCCGACGAGCCGGCGTTCATCGAGCCGGGCGGCCACGGCGGCGAGGATCTGGTCCGGCGGGACGAGCTGTTCGAAGCGGAGCCGGCCGCCCTCGTCGGGGACGGCGTCGGGGACGACGAGGACGCGGACCGCGCCGCCCTCGCCGGGGGCGGCGGGCAGGCAGCGGACCCGGCGCAGCGAGGGCGCGGCCTCGCGGGCGATGGCCTCGTAGTCCTGGGCGGTGACGGCCCGTTCCTGGACGCGGAGGATCTGCGGGGCGCGGATCTTGGCGTTCTCGACGGTCTCGCCGTCCACGCCGCCGCGCGCCGCCTCGCGGTTGGTGACGCCGGCGACGTACGGGACGGAGCTGCGCAGGACGCGGATCGCGCCGCGCGCCACGTTGCCGGCGGCGCCGCCGCCCGTGCGGTAGCGGGCGACGCGGATGTGGGCGCCCTTGGCGGGGACCGCCCCGTACGCCCGCATGGTGCCGTCCTGTTCGCGGACCTCGGGCGGGAAGGCGAACCGGCCGGCGACGGGGTCCACGCGCACATGCCGGTCGCCGGGCCCGGAGGCGCCGAAGTGTTCGACCGGGGTCCAGGTCTGCCAGCCGTCGTCCGAGGACACCTCGACGCGCGGGGGTTCGCCGTCGAGGAGGACGGGGGTGCGGGGGGCGGCGAAGGTCTGGCCGGCGACGCCCTCGGAGGTGCCGAGGGGCACGTCGTGGACGGTCTCCGCGTGTTCGACGCCGATCGTGCCGCCGACGGTGAACACCTCGGCCTCGCGGATCGTCGGGGACTCGGAGTAGAAGGGCTGGCCGGGTTCGGCCTCGGTGACGCGGCAGCGCAGCCAGCCGGCCCGGGTGCCGGCCGCGACGGACATGGTGTGTCCGGCGGGCACGAACACGGTGATCTCGCCGGGCTTGTTGAGGCCGCCGGTGGAGTCGGTGCCGGTCGCGCAGGGCACCCAGCGGGCGCCGTCCCACGCCTCCCAGACGAGCGGCGGCTGCCGGGGGTCGACGCCGACGCCCTCCACCCGGCTGTCCAGGCGTACGGCGACGATGCAGCGGGGCACGGCGGTGGGCAGCCCGAACAGCAGGGCGTCGCCGGGCTGGGGGCGGGCCTGGAAGCAGGGGATGTCGCGGCCCTCGCCGAGCGGCCCGGTCCGGTCGGTCTGTTCGCCGCCGGCCGGGACGGTGACGAGGCGGATCAGGGAGCTGGGCAGGATCGCCAGGTCCTCGTCGGTGGAGAAGACCACCGCCTCCTCGGTCTCGCCGCGCGCGGTCGCCACCTCCGTACCGGCGGGCAGGCGCACGGTGTCCGGCTGCGGCGCGGACAGCCAGAAGTCGACGTCGGCGCGGGCGGCGGCGGGCGGGTAGAGCTGGACGCCGAGGAGGTCGAGGAAGGCGTGGTAGTTGCGGTCGGGCACCCGGTTGAGCCGGTACAGCAGCTGGTCGACCATGTACGCGAAGGTCTCGATCAGCGTGACGCCGGGGTCCGACACGTTGTGGTCGGTCCACTCCGGGGTGCGCTGCTGGACGTACCGCTTGGCCTCGTCCACGAGTTGCTGGAAGCGGCGGTCGTCCAGGTTGGGCGGGGGAAGGGACATCAGCGGGCTCCCGCTTCCGGGATGGTGTAGAAGGGGAAGACGAGGTTGCGCAGGTCGTTGGTGGACCGCACGGTGTAGTGCACGTCGATGTAGAGGGTGCCCTCCTCGACGGTGTCGAACGCGACGACGACGTCCCGGACCTCGATGCGCGGTTCCCAGCGCTCCAGCGAGATCCGCACCTCGTGCGCGATGCGTCCGGCGGTGGCGCCGTCGCCGGGCGCGAAGACGTACTCGTGGATGCCGCAGCCGAATTCGGGCCGCATGGGCCGTTCGCCGGGGGCGGTGCCGAGGATCAGGCCGATGGCCTCCTCGATCTCCTGCTCGCGTTCGACCATGCCGATGCCGCCGGTGGCGCCGACGCGCATCGGGAACCCCCAGCCCCGGCCGATGAATCCCTCGCTCATACCGGGCCTCCGATCAGGACGTTCGGCGCGCCCATGACGATCTTCGCGCCGCAGCTGGTGGTGTCGCCCATGCGGGCGGCGGGCAGCCCGCCGATGAGGACGGTGCCGGCGGCCGGGTTCGGCATGATGACGTTGCCCGGTCCGAGCAGGGCGTGCGGCGGCACCACGCACACGTGCAGGCTGCCGGTGACGGCGGCCGGCTTGCCGCCGATGAGGACGGTGGCCACGGCCACCGCGCCCGGCGGCGGGGTGCCGATGACGCCCCCGTGGACGGTGGGGTCGCCCGTTCGGGCTGCCTGGGGCATGACGGTTGCTCTCCTCGGTGGTGCGGTTCGGGGCGTCGGTGGGCGTCAGTGGGTGGCGTCAGCTGGTGACATCAGTTGGTGGCGTCAATTGATGCGGACGAGTGCGGCCTTGAGGACGGCGAGCAGTCCGCCGTCGACGGTGACGCCGGTCTTGCCGCTGACGGTCACCTGCCGGCCCTTGATCCGGACGTCGCCGGTGCCCGCGTCGAGGGTGATCCCGGAGCGGTCGAGCGCCAGGGAGCTGAGGACGCGGGAGGTGCCGCGCGCGTACACCTTGAGCGCGATCTCGCCGCGCCGTTCGTCCAGCGTGATCTCCAGCTGCTCGTCACCGGTGGCGAGCCGTACTCCGGACGGGCCGCGCGGGGTGTCGAGCAGTTCGATCCGGTTGCCGGAACGGGACACCAGGGAGCGGCGGTTGACCTTGCCGCTGGTCGGGTCCACCAGGGGTACGTCGTGCGGGGACGGCTTGTCGACGCCGTTGTACAGGCCGCCGAGCACGTACGGGCTGTCGAGCATGCCCTGCTCGAAGCCGACCAGGACCTCGTCGTTGACCTCGGGGCTGAACACCCCGCCGCCGCCCTGGCCGCCCCACTGCACGGTGCGGACCCAGTCGGTGACGTACGTGTCGTCCAGCCAGGGGAACTTGAGCCGTACCGAGCCGCGTTCGCCGCCGCCCCGGCCCTCCCGGATGTCGGTGACGACGCCGATGGCGAGACCGGGCATGCGGGGCCCCGGCACGGGTGCCGCCCCGCCGCCGGTGAGTCCGGCGAGCGAGCGGTCCGGGTCGGTGCTGACCAGGACCGTCGTACGGTAGCCGCCCTGCGGGTCCAGGGTGTGGTGGGCGGCGGTCGCGGTGTAGCGGCCGGCGAAGGCGGGGCCCACGTTGCCGAGCGCGACCGGTTCCCCGGCGCGCAGGCGCGGGTTGCCCTCGGCGACGGCCTCGATCTCGCCGAAGCCGGAGGCGACCCGGGCGGCGACCGCCCCGGCGACCGCGCCCGCCTCGGCCTGGGTCCGGTACGGGGTGTCGGCGACGGTCATCCGGGCGTTCGGCCCGAAGGCCCCGGCGGCGGCGGACGGGCTGGCGCCGGGCACGACGGTGGTGGACCGGATCGACTGCTCGCGGGCGACGAGCCGGGTCTTCGTCTCCACGTCCCAGCCGCGCACCTCGACGCTGTCCGCCCCGTCCGCCCCGGTCAGCACGGCCCGCAGCGCCAGCAGGTTGCGCCCGTACTCCAGCACCATCGGATGCTTGGACGCGGACGTGGACGGGGCGGGCGCCGAGGCGGCGGGCTTCGGCTTCACGAACTGGAGCACGCCGTTCTCGTCCACCCGCACATGCGCCCCGCACTCCCCCGCGAGGTACTGGAGGAAGTCCCAGTCGGAGATGTTCGGCTGGGTGAGCTGCTTGTACGTGACGGGCGCCGCCTCGACCTTCCCGCACGGCAGTCCGGCCCCGGCGGCGACCTTGCGGACGATGTCGGCGGCCCTCATGTTGCGGTACGCGACGACCTTCCGGCCGCGCCGCAGCCGGTGCGCCTTGGAGTAGGCGCGGACGACGGTGAACGATCCGGTGGTGTCGCTGTCGAGTTCCAGCGCGGTCACCTCGCCGGTGAACAGCCGCTCGCGCGCCCGTTCCTGGACGGTGACCACGGATATCTTCAGCGGCGTCCCGATGGTGATCCCGGTGGCCGTGAGCAGCGTGTGGTACGGGTCGCGGTACGTGAGGACGGCGCTGTCGGGGAGTCCGACGTTCTCGTCGACCGCGCAGCTCACCAGCTGGGCGGCCCAGGCGGCGGGCAGCTCGGCGGGGGCCTCCACGATCGGGTCGGCGGCGAAGGAGCGGGCGGGGCCGGTCACCGGGCCGCCTCCCGTACGCCCTCGTCCGCCGTGCCGTCCTCCAGCGCGGGGACGAGGAGTTCGCTGCCGGGGGCGAGCTGCATCGGGTCGTCGATGTCGTTGGCCTCGGCGATCGTGCGCCAGGCGGTGGCGTCCCCGTACTCCCGCCAGGCGAGCAGCGGCAGGCTGTCCCCGGCGACGACCGTGTGCGTGCGCCGGGCCTCCCGCGCGCCGGACGTCGGGTTCTGCCCGGCCGGGTCGACGCTCGCCTCCTCGATGGACAGCGAGCAGGTGGCGCGCAGCGGCTTCCCGTCCACGTCGAACAGCGTGTACGAGACGGAGAGGCCGGCCAGCACCCCGTCGAACGAGGTGGTCGTGGACGTCCCCCAGTCGAACCGGACCCAGGGGCTCGACGGCTTCTTGCGGCCCAGGCTGCTCGGGGTCGGCACGCAGGCCGTCATCAGCTGCTCGACCGCCTTCTCCACGGAGTTGTCGTGGGTGGCGGTGGCGTCCAGGAACACGTCCATGGACAGCGAGCGGGGCCCGCTGCCCACGAATTCGGGCAGCGCGGACTCGCCCGCCGTACGGGACGGGGTGCGGCGCCACTCGGTGGTCTTGCTCAGCGAGAGCGTCGCCGGGTTGAACTGGAGCGTGAGCCGGGCGAGCGTGCCGCCGGGCTTGGCGCCGACGTCGGCCGGCGGCTCCATGATGGTCAGCTGGGCGCGGGCACGGCTCGTGCGGGCAGCGGCGGGCACGGTGTCCCTCCTTCCGGGGCGTGGTGGGCGTACGGGGCGCGTACGTGCGGGGTGCGGCGGGACATCAGGACGGCACCAGGCCCTCGTGGGCGATCTCCAGCGTCTCGATCGCGGCCTGCGAGCTGGCCGGGTCGAACGACGGGCCCTGCCAGCGGACCGGCACGATGCCCTGGATCTGCCAGCTGATAATCCGGGTCAGGTTGGGCCGCAGCGCGACGATCTCGCCGTCCTTGCGTTCGACGCGCTGGGTCGTCTCGCTCAGCCAGCGCGCGATCTTGAGCGTGTCGGCGGTGACCGGGCGGGTGAGCGTGATGTTCGTCCAGGTGATCCGGCCCGGCAGCTGCCAGGCGAAGCCGTTGTTGCCGCCCTCGGCGTACTGCTCCACCTCCACCTCGGCCCCCAGGCCGGAGCAGGGGTGGAAGGCGCCGAGGTCGTTCCCGCCGATGG
>NZ_JAKRGC010000340.1 GCF_022347745.1 Streptomyces sp. OfavH-34-F | reverse complement strand
GGCCCGGCAAGGCGCGGCGGCGTACCGCGGGCGAGGCGATCCGGCGCCGGCCGCGCGTGGCCAGCGCCATCGCGGGCGCGATCGCCTTTCTGGCGGCCGTGTTCCTGGGGATGAGCCTGTTCTCGCCGGACACCGGTGCGGCCACCGTCCCGGACGACGGGACGGCGACCGAGGCACCGGCGACGCCGGGCACGGGCGAGTAGCCCCGGCGGCTACCAGCGGTCGTGGACCGCCGCGCGGAACGTGCGGTCGTACAGGTCGCGCACCGCGTTCAGGGTGCTCTGCGGCAGCGGGGCGAGCGCGGCGGCGGCCGCGTTGGCCCGTGCCTGTCCGGTGGAGCGCGCGCCGGGGATGACGCTGGTCACGCCCGGCTGCTGGATGACCCAGCGGAGCGCCGTCTGCGCCGGTGTCGCGCCCTCGGGGGCGAGCCGGGCGAACGCTGCGGCGGCCTCGACCCCCGCCTCGTAGTCCACACCGGAGAAGGTCTCGCCCTGGTCGAACGCCTCGCCGTGCCGGTTGTACGTGCGGTGGTCGCCGGGGGCGAAGACGGTGTCGGCGGTGTACTTGCCGGAGAGCAGCCCGGAGGCGAGCGGCACCCGCGCGATGATGCCGACCCCGGCCGCGCGCGCCGCCGGCAGCACCTCGTCGAGGGGCTTGAGCCGGAACGGGTTGAGGATGATCTGCACACTGGCCACCCCCGGGCGGGCGATGGCCGTCAGCGCCTCGGCACAGGTCTCGACGCTGACCGCGTAGGCCGCGACGCGCTCCTCGGCGACGAGCGTGTCCAGCGCGTCGTACACCTCGTCGCGGGAGTAGACCGGGGTGGGCGGGCAGTGCAGCTGGACCAGGTCGAGGGTGTCCACGCCGAGGTTGGCGCGGGAACGGTCGTTCCAGGCGCGGAAGTTGTCCAGGGTGTAGTTCTCCGGGACCTGATCGGCGCGGCGGCCCATCTTCGTCGCGACGAAGACCCCGGCGTCGGGCCGCTCCTTCAGGTAGCGGCCGAGGCGCTGTTCGCTGCGGCCGTCGCCGTAGACGTCGGCGGTGTCGAAGAAGGTCACCCCCGCTTCGACGGCCGCGTCGAGCACGCCGAGGGCGTCCTCCTCGCGGACCTCGCCCCAGTCCCCGCCGAGCTGCCAGGTTCCCTGTCCGACGACCGAGACGTTCCGTCCGGTCCTGCCGAGTTCGCGCTGCTCCATGGGGATCATGCTACGCGGCCCGGCCCAGCCCGGTGAGGCGCCGCAGCTCCTCGCCGGTGAGCCGCAGGGCGCCCGCCGCCACGTTCTCCTCCAGGTGGGCGGGGTCGCCGGTGCCGGGAATGGCCAGGACGTGCGGGCCCTGCTGGAGCGTCCAGGCGAGCCTGACCTGGGCGGGCGTCGCGCCGTGGGCGCGGGCCACGTCGAGCAGCGCCTCGTGCTCATGGGCCGGGGCGGCCCCGGCCTCGCTTCCGGTGCCCGCGATGGCGTAGAAGGGGACGAAGGCGATGCCCAGTTCGCCGCAGAGGCGCAGGACCTCGTCGGCGCCGGGGCGCCGCTCGCCGATGCCGTACCGGTTCTGGACGCAGACGACCGGGGCGATGGCGCGGGCCTCGGCTATCTGCTCCGGCACGACGTTGGAGAGGCCCAGGTGGCGGACGAGCCCTTCCTCGCGCAGTTCCGCGAGGGCGCCGAAGAGGTCGCCGAGGGGGCGGGGGCCGTTCATCCGGAGGTTCACCACGTCGAGGTGGTCGCGGCCGAGCTGGCGGATGTTCTCCAGGACCCGCTCCCGCAGTTGCCCGGGGCGGGCCCAGTCGAGCCAGTCGCCGCCGGGGCCGCGGCCCGGTCCGACCTTGGTGGTGATGACGAGGTCGTCCGGATAGGGCCCGAGCGCCCGGTTGATCAGCTCGTTGGCCGAGCGCAGCGGCGAGAAGTAGAAGGCGGCCGTGTCGATGTGGTTCACGCCCAGTTCGACGGCCCGGCGCAGCACCGCGATCGCGCGGTCCCGGTCGTGCGGGGTGATGGCGTCGCCGAACGCCGGGCCGTTCTGGGTGAGCCGCATGGCGCCGAAGCCCATCCGGTTGACGGTGAGGTCGCCGAGTCGCCAGGTGCCGGCGGCCGCCGCGGTGAGGGTGTGCGTGGTCAAGGCCGATGCCTTCCGTGTGGTGGGTGATGAAGGGGCGCAGGGAGGACGGGGAGCGAGGCGGCGTATGAAGGGGAACCAGAAGGCTTGTGCAGCTATCGATTTCGTGATACGTTCGCCTCGACAGGTGCGTGTGAAGCGTCATTTGGTGAGAGTGCAGGATAGCGCCCGCCTCCCCGCCTGTCCATTCCCCCTCGCGCCGCCCTCCGGCCGCCGATCCCTCATGCGCCGTCGGCCCGCGGCGACTTGACGAGACTTGACAGCCCCTTTTCCGTGACCCGCCCTTTGTTGACGCGGTCATGACCACGTGTGAGTGTTCCGTCGCTCGATCACGGACACCGCCCGTCGGACGGCCGCGCCTGCCGCACGGGCGGACGCGTCTTCCCACGCCGCTGTCCGTGGCCGAGGTCCCCACACGACGAGGAGCCTCGATGAAACGCAGACCGATGACGGCCGGGACAACCCTGGCCGTCCTCGCCGGAATGCTGGTCGCCACCACTGGCCAGCCGGCATCCGCGGAACCCGCACCACCGCCCGCCCCCAAGGCACTGACCGCCGCCGTCAACGCCGCCGACCGGGCGGCCGACAGCGGACTCGACACCCTGGCCAAGGGCCCGGACGAGCGCTACGAGCGCCGGCGGGTCACTCCGTGGGTCAACGGGCTCTACTCCGTCGCGTACGAGCGCACCTACCGGGGTCTGCCCGTCGTCGGCGGGGACGCCGTCGTGGTGGCCGACTCCAAGGGCCGGGTGCGCGGCTCCCAGTCCGCGGTCTCGCGCCGCATCAACGTACCCACCACGGCCACCGTCTCCGCCAAGGCGGCCGAGGCCACCTCGCGCGAGCGGCTGCGCACCGTGGACAAGGTCGAGAGCCACCGCCTGGTCGTCCGCGCCACCGCGAAGCGCTCGCGACTCGCCTGGGAGACCGTGCTCACCGGCCGGACCGCCGAGGCGCCGAGCCGGCTGCACGTCTTCGTCGACGCCGGCACCGGCAAGGTCATCGACAGCTACGACGACGTCCGGGCCGGCACCGGCAACAGCCAGTGGAACGGGCCCTCCCCCCTCTCCATCGACACCTCCTCCTCCGGCGGCAGCTACTCGCTGCGCGACACCGGCCGCCCCGGCCTCAGCTGCGCCGACTACAGCACCGGCAGCGTGTTCACCAAGTCCACCGACTCCTGGGGCAACGGCAGCGCCACCAGCAGGGAGACCGGCTGCGTCGACGTGATGTGGGCCGCCCAGCACGAGTGGAACATGCTGCGCGACTGGCTCGGGCGCAACGGCCACGACGGCAACGGCCGCAGCTGGCCCGTCAAGGTGGGCCTCAACGACGTCAACGCCTACTGGGACGGCTCCTCGGTCTCCATCGGCCACAACCAGGCCAACCAGTGGATCGGTGCCATGGACGTCGTGGCCCACGAGTTCGGCCACGGCATCGACCAGTACACGCCGGGCGGCGCCAACCACGAGTCCGGGCTCGGCGAGGCCACCGGCGACATCATGGGCGCGCTGACCGAGGCGTACACCAACGAGCCCGCCCCGTACGACGACCCGGACTACACCGTCGGCGAGAAGATCGACCTCGTCGGCAACGGGCCGATCCGGGTCATGTACAACCCGGGCCAGACCGGTGACCCGAACTGCTACAGCTCCTCCATACCCAACACCGAGGAGCACGCGGCGGCGGGCCCGCTCAACCACTGGTTCTACCTGCTCGCCGAGGGCTCCAACCCCGGCGGCGGCAAGCCGTCCAGCCCCACCTGCAACAACTCCACGGTCACCGGGGTCGGCATCCAGGACGCCGGCAAGGTGTTCTACGGCGGCATGCTGCTCAAGACCAGCGGCATGACGTACAAGCGCTACCGCACGACCACCCTCACCGCCGCGAAGAGCCTGGACGCCAGCTGCGTGCTGTTCAACCGCACGAAGGCGGCGTGGGACGCCATCAGCATCCCCGCCCAGAGCGGCGACCCCAGCTGCTCGCCGAGCGGCACCAACGACTTCTCGCTGTCCCTGGACCCGGCGTCCGGCTCGGTCAAGCCCGGCGGCTCGGTGACGGCCACCGTCCGTACGACGGTCACCTCCGGCAGCGCCCAGACGGTGAACCTGTCCGCGAGCGGCCTGCCCAGCGGCGTGACCGTCTCGTTCAGCCCCGCCTCGGTGCAGTCCGGTGCCACCTCCGCCATGACCGTGTCGGCCTCCTCGGCGGCCTCCCCCGGCTCGTACACCTTCACGGTCAAGGGAGCGGGCGCCCAGGACCACACCGCGCAGTACACCCTCACCGTGAATGATGGCGGCGGCACGCCCGGCGGCACCCCGCCCGACATCGACGTCGCCAAGGTTCAGGCGCACCTGACGCAGTTCAACACCATCGCCTCGCAGAACGGCGGCAACCGGCGGGCCGGCAGCGCCGGCTACAACGCCTCGCTCAGCTACGTGAAGGGCAAGCTCCAGGCGGCCGGCTACACGGTCACCGAACAGACCTGCGCCACCTGCACCTACACCGGCAAGAACCTCATCGCGGACTGGCCCGGCGGGCCCGCCGACAGCACCGTGATGTTCGGCGCGCACCTGGACGGCGTGTCCGCCGGACCCGGTATCAACGACAACGGCTCCGGCTCCGCTACCCTGCTGGAGAACGCGCTCGCGCTCGCCCAGCAGAACCCCACCATGACCAAGCACGTCCGGTTCGCCTGGTGGAACGGTGAGGAGCAGGGCCTCCAGGGCTCCAAGTACTACGTGAGCCAGCTGAGTTCGGCGCAGCGAAGCGCCATCACCGCCTACTACAACTTCGACATGGTGGCCTCGGTCAACGGGGGCTACTTCATCAACAACCTCAACTCCACCGCGTCCGCCCCGATGAAGGCGTACTGGGACTCCCTCGGACTCGCGCCGGAGGAGAACGTGGAGGGCCAGGGCCGCTCCGACGACTACTCCTTCCAGCAGGCGGGCATCCCGACCTCGGGGTACGCGACCGGGGCCAGTGACACCAAGACGTCCGGCCAGGCCGCCAAGTGGGGCGGCACGGCGGGCCGTTCGTACGACCCGTGCTACCACTCCTCCTGCGACACCACCGCCAACATCAGCGCCACCGCGCTCAACCGCAGCGCCGACGGGGTCGCCTACACGCTGTGGAAGTCCGCCGTGGGCTCCACCGCGCCCGGCGACGACTTCTCCGTCTCGGTGAACCCGGTCTCGGGCAGCGTCCAGCCGGGCGGCTCGGTCACCGCGACCGTGTCCACGGCCACCACCGGCGGCGACGCCCAGAGCGTGCGGCTGTCGGCGTCCGGTGCTCCGAGCGGGGTGACCGTCTCGTTCTCGCCGTCCACCGTGCAGTCCGGCGCGTCGGCCACGATGACCGTCTCCGCGAGTGCCCAGACCCCGGCGGGCACGTACACGCTCGTGGTGACCGGAACCGGCACGGCCACCCACACCACCACGTACTCCCTGGTGGTCGGTGGCAGCGGCGGCTGTGAGCCCCGGCAGGTCGTCGGCAACGGCGGCTTCGAGAACGGGACCACCCCCTGGTCGCAGACCAGTGGCGTGATCAACAACCGGACCTCCGAAAAGCCCGCCCACAGCGGCGCCTACCAGGCGTGGCTCGGCGGCTGGGGCAGCACCCACAGCGACTACGTCACCCAGTCGGTGACCGTGCCGTCCGGCTGCGCGACGTACCGGCTGTCGTTCTACCTGCGCACGGACACCGCCGAGACCCCCGACGGGAACGCGTACGACACGTTCACCGTCAAGCTGGGGTCGCGGACGCTGGCCACGTACTCGAACCTGGACGCGACCGGCGGGTACGTCCAGCGGACGTTCGACGTGTCGTCGGCGGCCGGGCAGACGCTGACACTGAGCTTCACCAGCGACGAGGACGCCTATCTGCAGACCAGCTTCGTGCTGGACGACGTGGCACTCGACGTGAGCTGACGCGGTAACGACGCACGGAGGGGGCGGGGCGTGGTGACACGCCCCGCCCCCGCGTCATGGGCCGGCCCGTCAGCGGACGGCGACGGCCAGCCTGCGGACGAGGTCGTCGATCTCGGACCGGTCGGCGCCCGGCGCGGCCAGTCTGGCGTGCAGGCCGCGCAGTTCCTGGCCGAGCACGGTCGCGGGGTGCACCTCGGTGGTGTCCAGGAGGTGCCCGGCGACGGCCGCGGCGGCGACCGGTTCCCCCGCGCAGACGTAGGCGTCGGCGGTCCGGGCCAGGAAGAGCAGCCGGGCGGAGCGCATCCCGGGCGGCAGCAGCCGGGTCGCGGTGCCGATCGCGTCGAGGGCGCGGAACGCGAAGCGGCGCCGGCCGGTCACGGCGGCGAGGTCCCGCAGCGCCCCGGCCACCCCGGACTCCGTGCGCAGGCGCAGCGAGGCGACGGACAGCCAGGGTGCCTCGGTCTCGTCGCGCTCCCCCGCCCGG
This sequence comes from Streptomyces sp. OfavH-34-F, assembly GCF_022347745.1. Taxonomy (GTDB): domain Bacteria; phylum Actinomycetota; class Actinomycetes; order Streptomycetales; family Streptomycetaceae; genus Streptomyces. The sequence continues at coordinate 12 of NZ_JAKRGC010000340.1, read as the reverse complement.
TCCGCCTGGGCC
>NZ_JAKRGC010000033.1 GCF_022347745.1 Streptomyces sp. OfavH-34-F | reverse complement strand
CCTCGCCGACCTCCCCGACCGGCACGCCGCCGCCACCCGCTGGACCGCCCGCCGGCTCGACGCCCGCCGGGACCGCCTCACCGCCGCCCTCCGTCTCGGCCGGGCCCCCGAGGTGCTGCCGGAACTGGCCGCGCTCTGCGACGAGCACCCCCTGGACGAACCCCTCCAGGCGCTGCGCCTGCGCGCCCTGCGCGACGCCGGGCGCACCGCCCAGGCCCTGGCCGCCTACGACGAGGTGCGCACCCTGATCGCCGACCGCCTCGGCACCGACCCGGGCCCCGAACTGACCACCCTGTACGCCGAACTGCTGCGGCAGCCGCCCGCGCACCCGCCCGCGCAGCCGCCCGAACCGGCCGCCGCCCCCGCACCCCCGGGCAACCTCCGCGCCCGGCTCACCAGCTTCGTCGGCCGGGAACGCGAGATGGCGGAACTGCGCGGCGACCTCTCCCGCGCCCGGCTCGTCACCCTCCTCGGACCCGGCGGAGCCGGCAAGACCCGGCTCTCCCAGGAGGTCGCCGACACCGTCGACCCCGCCACCTGGCCGGACGGCGTCTGGCTCGCCGAACTGGCCCCCGTGGACGACCCGGAGGCCGTCCCGGAAGCGGTGCTCGCCGCGCTCGGCGCCCGCGAGACGGTGCTCAGCGGGGCCGGGGCGGGGGAGTTCCGGGCGGCCGAGCGGGCCTCGGGCGACGAGCGCGCCGCCGGCGAGTCGCTGGCCCGGCTCACCGAGTACTGCGCGCACCGCCGCATGCTGCTCCTGCTGGACAATTGCGAGCACGTCATCGAGGCCGCCGCCGCCCTCGCCGACCACCTGCTGGCCCGCTGCCCCCGGCTCACCGTCCTCGCGACCAGCCGGGAACCCCTCGGCGTGCCGGGCGAGACGCTGCGGCCGGTCGATCCGCTGCCGGACCCGACCGCCCTGCGGCTGCTCGCCGAGCGCGGCGCCGCCGCCCGGCCCGGCTTCCGGGTGGACGAGGACGCGGCGACGGCGGCGGCCGCCGCCGAGATCTGCCGCCGCCTGGACGGCCTGCCGCTCGCCATCGAACTCGCCGCCGCCCGGCTGCGGATGCTCACCCCGCAGCAGATCGCGGACCGCCTCGACGACCGCTTCCGCCTGCTCACCAGCGGCAGCCGGACCGTGCTGCCCCGTCAGCAGACCCTGCGCGCGGTGGTCGACTGGTCCTGGGAACTCCTGGACGACGACGAACGCGCCACCCTGCGCAGGCTGTCCGTCTTCGCCGGCGGCTGCACCCTGGAGGCCGCCGAGGCCGTCTGCGCCGACCGCGCGGACCGGTCCGGCGACGTCGCCCGCCTGCTGGGCTCCCTGGTGGACAAGTCGCTCGTCGTGGCCGCCCCGGCGGACGACGGCCGGATGCGCTACCGGCTCCTGGAGACCGTCGGCGAGTACGCGGCGGAGCGGCTGGAGGAAGCGGGGGAGCGGGACGCGGTGGAACGCCGCCACCTGGTGTTCTTCCGCGAGCTGGCCCGGACCACCGACCCGCTGCTGCGCGGCTCCGGACAGCTCGCCGCCGTGCGGCTGCTCCAGCGCGAGTACGAGAACCTGCGCACCGCCCTGCGCCACGCCGTCGCCGCCCGCGACGAGCAGGAGGCGCTGTGCATGGTGCTGTCGCTGTCCTGGTACTGGCAGATCCGCGACCTGCGCGCCGACGCCCTGCACTGGGCCGACGCGGCCGCCTCCCTCGGCCCCGACCCGTTCGCCCCGCCCGTGCGTCCCGCCCCGTCCCTCCACGAGCGCTGCACCGACGCGCCCCCGCCCATGCGGCAGGAGCTGCTGGAGGAGGCGCGGCGCCAGGTGACGCTGGTCCAGCTGGTCAACATGGACCACGCCATGGACCAGTGGAGGAACGAGGTCGGCGTGGAGCGGCTGCGGGCGATCGTCGCCACCTACCGGGCCGGCCAGCCGCAGACCTGCCGCAGCCCCGCCTCGCTGTGGTTCTTCGCCGTGATGCTCACCGGCGGCGTCGCCGACCTGCGCCATCTGCTGGACGAGACGGTGCGCGGCGCCCGCGCGTACGGCTACGAGTGGGAGCTGGCCGCGGCGCTCCAGATGCGGGCCAACGTGCTGGCCAACCGCCCCGACTGGGCGGGCGAGGCCCATGCGGACGCCGACGAGAGCATGGCCATCTTCAGCCGGCTCGGCGACGACTGGGGCATGGCCGAGGCGCTGTCCTCGCGAGGCGAGGCCAACGAGAAGCAGGGCGACTACGCGCGCGCCGCCGACGACTACCTGGCCGCGATCGGCTCGGCGGAGAAGCTGGGCGCCCTGGCCCAGGTCTCCGTGCTGCGCATCCGCTACGCCTCCGTGCTCACCGAACTGGGCCGGGGCGCGGAGGGCGAGGCGATCATGCGCGAGGTGCTGGCCGACGAGCGCCGCACCGGGCACGAGGCACGGCCCGCGGCCCGGCTGTTCCTGGCGCTGTGGCTGGGCCGGGAGGGCCGGACCGCCGAGGCGCGCGAGCAGTTCGGGATGCTCCTCGACGAGTTCACCTCCGAGACGATGGCGGTCTTCGAGGGATTCGTCCTGGGCGGCCTGGCCTGGCTGGACAACCAGGACGGCGAGTACGCCCGCGCGCTGGAGCACGGCCGGCGGGCGCAGCGCGGGCTGCGCGACCCGCTGACGCAGATGGTGGCGCCGCAGATGGCGGTGATCAATCTCGTGGTCCTCGCCTGGGCCCTGGGCGGACTCGGCGGCGAGGAGCGCTCCCGGGTCGCGGCGCGGCTGCTCGGCGCCGGCCGCGAGAACCTGCCGCGGGGCCACTTCCTGAACGCGATGGAGCGCCAGAACTTCGCCCGCGCCGAGGCCCTGGTGCGCGACCGGCTGGGGGACGCCGCCTACGAGGCCGCGTACGCGGAGGGCGCCCGCCTCTCCGTGGAGGAGGCGGCCGCCCTCGTCGGCCCGTGACGGGCGCCCGGCCCGCGGTTCAGGACTTCTTGCGGAACCGGGAGACCGCCAGCGGTGCCACGGCACCGGTGATGACGACGGCCCAGCCGAGCGTCAGCCAGACCGAGTTGCCGAGCGGGGTGCCCATCATCAGGCCGCGGGCGGCGTCGGCCAGGTTCGACAGCGGGTTGTAGTCGGTGAACGACTGGAGCCAGCCCGGCATCGTGGTGGGCGGGGCGAAGATCGAGGAGCCGAACTGGAGCGGCATCATGACCAGCATCCCCATGCCCTGGACCGCCTGGGCCGTCTTCATCGCCAGCCCGAGCAGGATGAAGATCCACATGATCGCGGCGCCGAACGCGGCCGACAGGCCGATCGCCCCGATCAGGCCGAGCACGGAGCCGTGCAGCTCCATGCCGAGGGCGAAGCCCATGCCGAGCAGGATCAGCGTCGCGACCATCATCCGGCCCAGCTCGACCACGATCTTGGCGACGAGCACCGAGGAGCGGGCGATGGGCATCGTGCGGAAGCGGTCCATGACCCCCTTGCGGAAGTCGTCGTTCACCCCGCTGCCGACGGCCATGGCGATGTTCATGCCCATCATCGCCATCAGGCCGGGGATCAGGTAGTTCAGGTACTCCTGCCGGCCTCCGCCCATGCTGCCGCCGACCGAGCCGCCGAAGACGTAGACGAACAGCAGCACGAAGATGACGGGCATCAGCAGCGCGTCGAACATCGACTCCGGATCTTTTCTGATCTGGAGCAGGTTGCGCCGCACCAGCGCCCCGATGTGGCGCAGGTTGTTCCGCAGTCCGATGGAGCCCTCGTCGTGGAGCTTCGCGGCCGGCGCGGAGACGGGGGTGCCGGCGGGGGCGGGTGTCAGGGTCGTGGTGCTCATGCCGCGACCTCCTCGGGAGTCGTGTGGGTGACGGTGGCCTTGTCGCCGGTGATGGCGAGGAACACCTCGTCCAGGCTGGGCAGCGCGGTGGCGACATGGGCCAGCGAGAAGCCGCGGGCGCCGAGCAGCCCGATGACGGCGGTCAGCTGTTCGTCGCTGAGGATCGGTACGAAGAGCAGGCCCTCGTCCGGGACGGCCTGCGCGCCCGCGACCCCGTCGAGGCCGGTCTCGCGCAGCGCCTGGGCCATCGGCGCCAGTTCGGCCGGGTCCGAGGGGCGGATCTGCAGGGTGCGGCCGCCGACCTTGGCCTTCAGCTCGTCCACCCCGCCGCGGGCGATGATCCGGCCCTTGTCGATGACGGTCAGCTCGTTGGCCAGCTGCTCGGCCTCTTCCATGTACTGGGTGGTGAGGAGCACGGTCGCCCCCTCCGCGACCATGCGCTGCACCTCGTCCCAGACCTCGTTGCGGGTGCGGGGGTCGAGCCCCGTCGTCGGCTCGTCCAGGTAGAGGACAGCCGGGCTGCCGATCATGGAGGCGGCCAGGTCGAGCCGGCGGCGCATCCCGCCGGAGTACTCCATCGCGGCCTTGCGCGCCGCGTCCGTCAGCGAGAACCGCTCCAGCAGCTCGTCGGCCCGCGCCCGCGCCTTCTTGCGGGACAGGTCCAGCAGCCGCCCGATCATGTAGAGGTTCTCCCAGCCGGAGAGCTTCTCGTCGACCGAGGCGTACTGGCCGGTCAGGCCGATGGTGCGGCGCAGCGCGCGGGGCTGGCGCACCACGTCGAAGCCGGCGACGACGGCCGTACCGGCGTCGGGCGTGATGAGCGTGGAGAGGCAGCGTACGAGGGTCGTCTTGCCGGCGCCGTTGGGGCCGAGCACACCGAGCACGGTGCCCTCGCGCACGTCCAGGTCCACACCGTCCAGGGCCTTGGTCTCGCCGTAGTGCTTGACCAGTCCCCGTACCTCGACGGCGTTCCCGCCGGTTCCCCCGGTCCTGGGGCTCTTGTCGTTTCGCGTCATGGGAACCAGTGGACCAGCCGCCACCGACAGTCCGCCGACAGCGGGCCGACATCCCGCCCACAGCCGCCGGGAACGGCCGACGGCCCGCCGGTGGGGGAGCCGGCGGGCCGTCGTCGTTGCCGGGGGCGGTCAGTGGAAGGTGTGCTCCGGGGCCGGGAACGTGCCGCCGACGACCTCTTCCGCGTACGCCTTGGCGGCGTCGCCGAGGATCTGCCGCAGGTCGGCGTACTGCTTGGTGAAGCGCGGCACCTTGCCGCCGGTCAGCCCGACCATGTCGGTGTAGACCAGCACCTGCGCGTCGGTGTCGGGTCCGGCGCCGATCCCGATGGTGGGAATGTGCAGGGTGCGGGTGACCTCGGCGGCCAGCTCGGCCGGTACGAGTTCCAGGACGACGGCGAACGCGCCCGCGTCCTGTACGGCCTTGGCGTCGCGCAGCATCTGCTGGGCGGCCTCCTCGCCCCGGCCCTGGACCCGGTAGCCCATCGCGTTGACGGACTGCGGGGTGAGGCCGATGTGGGCCATGACCGGGATGCCGGCCTCCACCAGCAGCCTGATCTGCTCGTGGCTGCGCTCGCCGCCCTCCAGCTTCACGGCGCCGACGCCGGACTCCTTGATCAGCCGGGTGGCGTTGCGCAGGGCCTGGACGGGGCCCTCCTGGTACGCCCCGAAGGGCAGGTCGGCGACGATCAGGGCGCGCTTGGTGCCCCGGACGACGGCGGCGGACAGCACCGCCATCTCGTCCATGGTGACCGGCACGGTGGTCTCGTAGCCGAGGTGACAGTTGCCCATCGAGTCGCCGACGAGCATGACCGGGATGCCGGCCTCGTCGAAGACGGACGCGGTCATCGCGTCGTAGGCGGTGAGCATGGGCCACTTCTCGCCCCGCGCGGTGGCGGCGGCGATGTCGTGGACGGTGACCCGGCGGTTGCTCTTGCCCCCGTACAGCGTCTTTCCGCCGTCGGACGGGGTGCTCGCGGGGGTCGCGGACTGGTTCTGCGCAGCCGGAAGCGACATGGCAGGTGGCTCCTTCGTCATCTCGAGGCGCCCTGACGGCGTCCCCGGACCGCTTCCATGGTGGCATCCCGGAGCCGGTCGCGGGAAGTGGGCGGCACCCGTCGGCCCTCGGTAAAGACTTTACAATACGAGACGGTCCCGTATCGGAATGCCGTTAGGCTGCTCCCCATGTCCACACCCTCCGGCGCTCCCGCCGTGTCCCGGATACCGGAGGCGGTCCACCGCCGCCGCTGGGCGATCCTCGTCGTCCTGATGTTCAGCCTGCTCATCGTGGTGCTGGACAACTCGATCCTGAACGTCGCCGTCAAGACGATCGCCTCCCCCGCGCCCACCGGCATCGGCGCCACCCAGAGCGAGCTGGAGTGGGCGATCAACTCCTACACGCTCGTCTTCGCCGGCCTCCTGTTCACCGCGGGCCTGCTCGGCGACCGGCTGGGACGCAAGAAGGTCCTGCTCTTCGGCATCACCCTCTTCGGCCTCGGCTCCGCGCTCGCCGCCATGTCCGACTCGCCCGGCCAGCTCATCACCTGGCGCGCCCTGATGGGCTTCGGCGCCGCCTTCGTCATGCCGGCCACGCTGGCCGTCCTGATGAACGTCTTCGAGCGCGACGAGCAGCCCAAGGCCATCGGCATCTGGGCCGGCAGCGTCGGCCTCGGCATCGCGATCGGCCCGATCACCGGCGGTCTGCTCCTCGAACACTTCTGGTGGGGCTCGATCTTCCTCGTCAACGTGCCCGTCGTGATCATCGCGCTGGTCGCCATGGTGCTGCTCGTGCCCGACTCGAAGGACCCCCGCCCCGGCAAGCTCGACCCGCTCGGCGTGGTCCTCTCCATCATCGGCCTCGTGCTGCTCGTGTACGGGATCATCCGGGGCGGCGAACTCGCCGACTTCACGGCCCCCTCCGTCCTCCTCCCGATCGCCGGCGGCCTCGCCGTCCTGGTGCTCTTCGTCCTCCACGAGAAGCGCAGCGCCAGCCCGGCCATCGACATCGCGTACTTCAGGAAGCCCGCCTTCTCCGCCGCCGTCGCCGCCATCGCGCTTGTCTTCTTCGCGCTGATGGGCGTCACCTTCTTCTCCGCCTTCTACATGCAGAGCGTGCGCGGCTGGAGCGCTCTGGAGTCCGGGCTGCTGATCCTGCCGCTGGCCATCGCGCAGATGGCCTTCGCGCCCCGCGCCAGGATCGTCGTCGCCCGCTTCGGCGCCCGCGCCGTCTGCACCGCCGGCATGCTCGCCGTCGCCGTCGGGCTCGCCGCCTTCGCCCTCTTCGACGCCGACACGCCCGTCTGGCTGATGTGCCTCGTCTTCTTCGTCCAGGGCACCGGCATGGCACACGTCATGCCGCCGGTCACCGTGGCCGTGATGCAGGCCCTGCCGCGCGAGAAGGCGGGCTCCGGCTCGGCCGTCAACAACACCTTCCGCCAGGTCGGCGGCGCCCTCGGTATCGCCGTCCTGGGCTCGGTGCTGTCCGCCGTCTACCGGGGCGACATCGAGGACCACCTCGGCACCCTGCCCGCCGCGGCCCGCGACGCGGCGGGGGAGTCCATCGAGGCGACCCTGGCCGTCGCCGGGAAGCTGGGCCCCGAGGGCGCCCCGCTGGTCGGCGCCGCGCACGACGCCTTCATGCACGCCATGCACCTCACCGCCATCGGCTCGGCCGCGGTCGCCCTCGTCGGCACGCTGGTGGTCGCCCTGTGGCTGCCCGGCCGCCCACCGGCCGCACCGCCGTCCGCACACGAGGAGGAGCACCCGGCCCCGGCCGCCGCCGAGCGATGACGCCGGGCCCCCCTCCCGGGTCGGAGAGAATCAGGGGCGGCGAAAGGTGGTTCACGTGCAGGCTCAGGCACCGGACGAGCGGACTGCGGATGAGGCCGACGGGGGGTCCGGCGGGGCTCCCGGCTGCCCGGACCGCGGCCAGGACCCCGGCCAGGAGCACGAACCCCGCCGGGGACGGCCGCGCAGCGCCGCCGCCGAGCGGGCCATCCTGGACGCCGTCGTCGAGCTGATCGAGGCCGGTGAACCGCTCGCCGCCCTCTCCATCGAGCGCATCGCCCGCACCGCGGGGGTCGGCAAGTCCACCATCTACCGGCGCTGGGCCGGCAAGGAGGAACTGTTCGTCGACGTGCTGCGCGCCATCGAGCCGCCGGAGCCCGAGGTCTCCGGCACCGGCGGCCTCGGCGACCTGCGCGTCCTGCTCGAATCGATGCGCAGACGCGGCCTCGCCCAGCGCTCCTCGGTCCTGCTGCACAACGTGTTCGCGCAGATGAAGAGCCTGCCCAAGCTCTGGAACGCCTACCACAGCACGGTGATCGCCCCCCGCCGCCTCGCCATGGTCGCCGCCGTCCGGCGCGCCGTGGAGGCGGGGGAGCTGCGCGACGACACGGACGTGGAGCTGATGGACGACCTGTTCCTCGGCCCCATGCTCGTCCGCACCATCCACCGGCCCGAGGCGCCGCTGCCCGACGACCTCGCCGACCGCATCATCGCCCTGGCCGTCGAGGGCCTCGCGCCCCGGCGGACCCGGCCGGGCCCGGACGACACGGGCGGACGCGCCGGAGCCGGACAGATGTGATCGTTGCGTCACAGACGCCGTGATCCGCCGCCCCGCAGGAACTACCGGAGCCGTCCGCCACGTCCTCGTGGCAGAACCGCCCCACCGGGCGGCGTGAAAGACCTCGCGCATCCCCTAGGGTCGGGGGCGCGGCGATGTGTACGGCAAGGCAGTGAGGACAGCGCGATGGTGCAGGCGTACAGGGCGGACACCGGGAACGGCCTGGGGCCGCAGCGCACCGGCTCCCGCTTCCGGGACCTGCGCGACAGACTCACCCGCGACCCCGGCATCTGGCGGCGCGGCATCGTCCTGGCCTGCCTGGCCGTCCTGCTGACCCTGGTCATGGCCTTCCACGCGCGGGTGCCGAACCGCATCGGCAACCTGGGCAGCCTCACCGAGACGTTCCTGCCCTGGTTCGGGCTGCTCATCCCGCTGCTGCTGGTGCTGGGCCTGGTGCGCCGCTCGGGCACCGCCCTGGTGGCGCTGCTGCTGCCGGTCGTGGTCTGGCTCAACATGTTCGGCGGCCTGTTCACCGACAAGTCCGGCAGCGGCGGCGACCTCACCGTCGCCACCCACAACGTCAACGCCGACAACCCGGACCCGGCGGCCACCGCCGACCAGGTCGCGGGCTCCGGCGCGGACGTCGTCGCCCTCCAGGAACTGCCCGCCGGCAAGGTCGCGGCGTACGAGAAGGCGCTCGCCGGCCGCTTCCGCTACCACTCCGTGCAGGGCACGGTCGGCCTGTGGAGCAAGTACCCGCTCAGCGACACCCGCCCGGTGGACCTGAGGATGGGCTGGGTCCGGGCCATGCGCACCACCGTCGCCACGCCCGAGGGCCCGCTCGCCGTGTACGTGGCGCACCTGCCCTCCGTACGGGTCAAGCTGCACGCCGGGTTCACCGCCAACCAGCGAGACCAGAGCGCCGACGCCCTCGGCAAGGCCATCGCGCACGAGCCGCTGTCCCGCGTCGCCCTCCTCGGCGACCTCAACGGGACGATGAACGACCGCTCGCTCAACGCGGTCACCGCCCAGATGCGGTCCACCCAGGGCGCGGCGGGCGACGGCTTCGGGTTCAGCTGGCCGGCCTCGTTCCCGATGGCCCGGATCGACCAGATCCTCGTCAAGGGCGTCGAGCCGATGTCCTCCTGGACCCTCCCGGCCACCGGCAGCGACCACCTTCCGATCGCCGCCCGCGTCAAGCTCTGACCGCGGTACGCAGAAGCCCGTGGGGCCCGGGGACGACTCCCCGGGCCCCACGGGCTTGCCCATCCGGCGTCAGCCGTTCTCGCGCCACCGGTTGGTGATCGGCAGCCGGCGGTCCTTGCCGAACCCCTTCGGCGAGATCTTCGTCCCCGGCGGGTACTGCCGCCGCTTGTACTCCGCCGCGTCCACCATCCGCAGCGTCTTCGCCACCAGCGCCCGGTCGAACCCGGCGGCCACGATGGCCTCCATGCCCTGGTCGCGGTCCACGTACAGCTCCAGGATGCGGTCGAGCACGTCGTAGTCCGGCAGCGAGTCCGTGTCCACCTGGCCCGGCCGCAGCTCGGCGCTCGGCGGCTTGGTGATGGACGCCTCCGGGATCGGCGGCGTCTGCCCCCGCTCCTCGGCGGCCCGGTTGCGCCACTTCGCCAGCCGGAACACCGACGTCTTGTACACGTCCTTGATCGGCCCGTACGCGCCGACCGAGTCCCCGTACAGCGTCGAGTAGCCGACGGCCAGCTCCGACTTGTTGCCCGGAGCCAGCACGATCTGGCCCTCCTGGTTGGAGATGGCCATCAGCATCGTGCCGCGCAGCCGCGACTGCAGGTTCTCCTCCGCGAGCCCGGTCAGCCCCAGCGACCCCATGTACGCGTCGAACATCGGCTCGATCGGCACGGTGCGGAAGTTGAGGCCGGTGCGCCGGGCCAGCTCGGCCGCGTCGCCCTTGGAGTGGTCCGAGGAGTACTTGGACGGCATCGACACCCCGTACACCTGCCCCGCGCCCAGCGCGTCGCAGGCGATCGCGGCGACCAGCGCCGAGTCGATGCCCCCGGAGAGCCCGATGAGCACGCTGGTGAAGCCGTTCTTCGCGGCGTAGGCCCGCAGGCCCACCACGAGGGCCGTGTACAGCTCCTCGTCGTCGTCCAGCCGGTCCGCGTACCCGCCGGCCAGCTCCGCCTCGTACGTCGGCAGCGGCTCCTCGGAGAGGACCACGTGGTCGATGCGCAGCCCGTCGGTGACCACGCCGGACGGCGGCTCGGCGGCGGCGGCCGGCAGCTCCAGGTCGAGGATCACGCTGCCCTCGGCGAACTGCGGGGCGCGCGCGATGACCTCGCCCTCCCGGTCCACGACGATCGAGTCGCCGTCGAAGACCAGCTCGTCCTGGCCGCCGATCATCGCGAGGTAGGCGGTCGTGCAGCCGGCCTCACGGGCCCGCTTGCGGACCAGTTCGAGCCGGGTGTCGTCCTTGTCGCGCTCGTACGGCGAGGCGTTGACCGACAGCAGCAGCCCGGCCCCGGCGGCGCGCGCGCCCGGGACGCGGCCGCCGTCCTGCCAGAGGTCCTCGCAGATCGCGAGCGCCACGTCGATGCCGTGCACCCGGACGACGGGCATCGAGTCGCCCGGCACGAAGTACCGGAACTCGTCGAAGACCCCGTAGTTCGGCAGATGGTGCTTGGCGAAGTTCAGGGCGATCCCGCCGCGGTGCAGCACCGCGGCGGCGTTGCGCGGCGACCCGGCGGGCTGGCCGTAGCGCTCCGCCGCGAACTCCGAGCGGTCGAGGTAGCCGACGAGGACGGGGACCTCCCCGAGGCCCTCCGCTTCGAGCCGGGCGGCGAGCGCGCGCAGCGCCTGCCGCGAGGCCTCGACGAAGGACGACCGCAGGGCCAGGTCCTCGACGGGGTAGCCGGTCAGCACCATCTCGGGGAACGCCACGAAGTGGGCTCCCTGTTCGGCGGAGTGCCGGGTCCAGTGGACGATCGCCTCGGTGTTGCCGGCGAGGTCGCCGACGGTCGAGTCGATCTGATTCAGTGCGAGGCGTAGTTGAGGCACGCGGCCCACTCTAATCGTCTGACTGACGCGATGCCCGGGCGGGCCGCGCGGAACGGGGGCGCCGCGCCGGATTCACCGGTGCGCGGCGCACGGGACGCGGCGGTGCGCGGACTCAGTGGTGCGCGGTGCGCGAGTACACCTGCTCCGCCCAGTCGGCGATTTGGTCGTCGGACAGGTGCCGGGCCAGGTCCGCCTCGCTGATCATGCCGACCAGCTTCTTGTTCTCCACGACCGGGAGCCGGCGGATCTGGTGCTGCTGCATCTCCCTGAGCACCGCCTCCACGTCCGCGTCCGCGTCGATCCAGCGGGGGGTGCCCTGGGCGAGTTCGCCCGCGGTCACCCGGGACGGGTCGCGGCCCTCGGCCACGCAGCCCACGACGATGTCCCGGTCCGTGAGGATGCCGATCATCCGGTCCTGCTCACCGCTGGCCGAGATGGGCAGGGCGCCCACGTGGTGGTCGCGCATCATCTGGGCGGCGCGGTCGAGGGTCTCGTGCGCCGGAATCCAGGTGGCGCCGGTGTGCATGATGTCCTTGGCGGTGGTCATGGGGGATTCCTCCTGCGTACCGAGGGACAGCCGGACGTACAACCCCGAGCGCACCCATCGTCATGGGCCCGTTCGGGGGACGCGACCGCTATCGGCCATACGGGTGGTTCTCCGGTACGCGGGAATATCCCGGAGCCCTTACGAGCCGTCGAGGCCGCCCGTGCAGGCGGCGCCCCGCTCGGGCGTCTGCGGCCCCTGCACGTACCGGGAGAAGAACTGCGCCACCCGCGGGTCGTCCGCGCCGTCCACGGTGACCTGCTTGCCCCAGGCGGTCAGCATGATCGCGCCCGCCTGGTCCGGGTAGGGGCTCATCAGCGAGTACGGCGTACTCGACACCCGCTCGGCGAGCTTCGCCACGTCGGCGTCGGGCGCCTTGTCGTTGTACGTCACCCAGACCGAGCCGTGCTCCAGGGCGTGCACGGCGTTCATGTCGGGGATGGCCTTCTTGTAGACCTCGCCGTCGCAGTTCATCCAGACCGGGCTGTGGTCGCCGCCGACCGGGGGCTTCATGGGGTACGTGACGGGGTCGGTGACGTGGTTGCGGGTCAGCTTCTTCTCGTCCCAGGACTTCTCGCCCGCGATCGGCCCGGTGGCCGGGCTCTCCTCCCCGGGGGTCGAGGAGGCCTCCCCGTTCTTGCCGTCGCCGCCCATCGGACTTCCGACGCGGTCGGACGTGTCGTCGGCCCGGTCGATGAGCGCGTACGAGCCGAAGGCGACGAGGCCGGCGGCGAGGACGGCGCCGACGCTCACGGCCAGGACGCGGACGCGGCGGTCCCGCGCACGGTCGGCGTTGCGCATCTGCTCTATGCGGGTCCTGCGGTCGTGGTCGTAGCTCATGTCGTGAGTCCTTCGGGGACGGGGCGATGAGGAGACGGGGCGCGCGCCGATCGTAGTGGGTGGCCGAGTGCTCCATGTCACGTCGGGTGCGTAATCTGGGGGAAATCCGGGGTCGTGATACTGGAGTCCCTCCCCAGCCCGCGAAGGTGGAGCCCGGACCATCTGAACTGCAAGGATTGTGGCTATGGACAAGCAGCAGGAATTCGTCCTCAGGACCCTTGAGGAGCGTGACATCCGGTTCGTACGGCTGTGGTTCACCGATGTGCTCGGTTACCTGAAGTCCGTGGCCGTGGCCCCCGCCGAACTTGAGCAGGCGTTCGACGAGGGCATCGGGTTCGACGGCTCCGCGATCGAGGGCTTCGCGCGGGTGTACGAGTCGGACATGATCGCCAAGCCCGATCCGGGGACGTTCCAGATCCTGCCGTGGCGCGCGGAGGCACCGGGCACGGCCCGGATGTTCTGCGACATCCTGATGCCGGACGGCTCACCGTCCTTCGCCGACCCGCGCTTCGTGCTCAAGCGCATCCTGGCGAAGACCTCGGACCTGGGCTTCACCTTCTACACCCACCCCGAGATCGAGTTCTTCCTGCTGAAGGACAAGCCGGTCGACGGCACCCGGCCCACCCCGGCCGACAGCTCCGGCTACTTCGACCACACCCCGCAGAACGTCGGCATGGACTTCCGCCGCCAGGCGATCACCATGCTCGAATCCATGGGCATCTCCGTCGAGTTCAGCCACCACGAGGGCGCCCCCGGCCAGCAGGAGATCGACCTGCGGTACGCGGACGCGCTCTCGACGGCCGACAACATCATGACCTTCCGCCTGGTCATGAAGCAGGTCGCGCTGGAACAGGGCGTGCAGGCGACGTTCATGCCGAAGCCGTTCTCGGAGTACCCCGGCTCCGGCATGCACACCCACCTCTCCCTCTTCGAGGGCGACCGCAACGCCTTCTACGAGTCCGGCGCCGAGTACCAGCTCTCCAAGGTGGGCCGCTCCTTCATCGCGGGCCTCCTGCGGCACGCGGCGGAGATCTCCGCCGTCACCAACCAGTGGGTCAACTCCTACAAGCGCATCTGGGGCGGCTCCTCCCGCGCCGCCGGTGCCGGCGGCGAGGCCCCCTCGTACATCTGCTGGGGCCACAACAACCGCTCCGCGCTGATCCGCGTCCCCATGTACAAGCCCGGCAAGACCGGCTCCGCCCGCGTCGAGGTCCGCTCCATCGACTCCGGCGCCAACCCCTACCTGTGCTACGCGGTCCTGCTCGCCGCCGGCCTCAAGGGCATCGAGGAGGGCTACGAACTCCCGGCCGGCGCCGACGACGACGTCTGGGCCCTCTCCGACGCGGAGCGCCGCGCGATGGGCATCGAACCGCTCCCGCAGAACCTGGGCGAGGCGATCTCCCTGATGGAGAAGAGCGAACTGGTCGCGGAAACCCTGGGCGAGCACGTCTTCGACTTCTTCCTCCGCAACAAGAAGCGGGAATGGGAGGAGTACCGCAGCGAGGTCACGGCCTTCGAACTGAAGGCGCTCCTGCCGGTGCTGTAACCGCAGATCAACGGCTTGAACAACGCAGTGCGGGCGGGGCGCCCGGTTCGGACGAAGCGCCCCGCCCGCAGCCGTGTGCAGACCCGGGAACGCCTTGGTCACAGCCCGCCCAGGCCCGGCCCCTCGTAGACCACCGGCTGCGGGCGCGGTTCCGGAGGGGTGGGGGGCGGGTCGTTCCGGCGGGGTTCGCGCGGCTCGTGCAACGGGTGGCGGGTCGAGAAGTTCTTCGTGCCGTCGACCGCGACGTTCCGCAGCCTGGCCGGTTCTCCCTTGCGGATCCACTCGGGGCGCTGCGCGGCCGCCATGGCCGCCTGTCCGGCATCCGTGACGCCGTAGACGGGGGCGGCGGCCCTCTCGGCCCGGGACTTCACCCGGTGGGCCCACCACAGCAGCGGCGGGTGGCCCAGAAGCGGGAGGTACGAGCCTGTGAGGACCGCCAGGACGAGACCCGCCACGACAGCCGCGGGCAGCCACCGCACGACGGTGTCGTGACGGTTGCGGGCCCGCAGTCTGCGCCGGGCGGCCGGTGACCGGCGGAGCACGCCGGCGGGGCGCCCGTCGCCCAGCAGCCCGTCGAGGACGAGCCGGTCGCACAGGGCCCGTATCGCGGGCTCGCCGTCCCGGGCCGGCAGAGGCCAGGGCACGTTCCCCTCCTCGTCCGCCGCCCGGGCCGCCAGGTCCAGCGCCACCTTCTCCCACTCGTCCCGGGGGCCCCGGCCCAGGGGCCGCAGCGCGACCGACCGCTCCGAGACCCGCCGTGCCTCAAGACGCCGGTTCGCGTACATGCGCAGCAGGGCGACCTGGACGACACGTTCGCCGCCCCCGTGCAGATAGGCGAGTTCGTACAGATCCAGACGCTCGTCCGGGGCCCGCGGCGGCCGGATGCCGGCGGTCATGGCACGGTCGGCGCGCCGCAGCGCCACCGCCGTGGTCCGTACGATCATGAGCGCGGCCAGTAACAGCGCGGCCCCGAGCAGGTTCCCCCACCACGTCCCCATGCACTTCCCCTCCCGGAACGGCGTGCGTCACCCCCTTGTCTGCCCGCGCCGGACCGCAGCGAGACATGAAAGGGCGTGGCCGCCGGGTTCGCGGGGCCGGTATCGTCCGGCTGCATGGACAGCCGCCGAGCCACGACGACCCTCTGGCGCCCGACCGGTCCCGAGGAACTGGCTCTGGTGCGCGAACTGGGCTGGCGTGCCTGGCCGCCCCGGCTTCCCGAGCAGCCGATCTTCTACCCGGTGCTCAACGAGGACTACGCGATTCGCATCGCCCGCGACTGGAACGTGCCGCACAGCGGCGCCGGTTTCGTCACCCGCTTCGAGGTCGAGACGGACTTCCTGCGCCGCTACCCGGTCCAGCAGGCGGGCGGACACACGATCCTGGAACTATGGGTTCCGGCGGAGGAGCTGGACGACTTCAACGCGCACATCGTGGGCGAGATCCAGGTCGTTCACGAGTTCCGCTGAGCCGAGGCGAGGAAGCGGCCGATCTCCTCCGTGGCCCCACGGGGGAGCCCGGCGAACGCCCCCTGCGGCAGCCGGGCCACGGCGTCCCGCAACTCCCGCGCCAACTCCGGGAACAGGCCCCACACGCGCGCCGGCACGTTCACGGTCGCGAGCAGCAGATCGCCCCCGTAGTAGTACGCGTCGAGCAGCGGCTCCTCCACCAACAGCCGCACCGCGAGCGGAACGACGTACGCCAACGCCACCTGCTGCGAGACGAGCACCCGCAGATCCGCCGCCCCCAACTCACCCAGCGGCACCCGCCGCAGCGCGTGCACCTTCCGCACGAGGTGCGTGGCATCGGCCGAGGGCTCCGGCCAGCGGGGCGCGTCCAACTCATCGAGCGTCCGCCTCAGATGCAACAGAAGGTCCATGCGGGCCATTGTCCTTCGGCGGGGTGCGCTGCCGGCGCATGGGACCGGGGCCCGGGGTGCCGTCCGTAGACTCCGAAGCCCGCACGAGGAGTTCGGGGTGCCCGGCACACGGTGAGGAGAGGCGTGGTCATGTCGCGGAGCGAGGGAGCGCGGTTGTTCCGGGAGAGCTGGATCGCCGGGGTGCGGCGGCACTTTCCCGGCGAGCCCAAGGCCGGGTACGTCACTCCCTGGGACGACACCCCGCAGTGGGAGCGGGAGGCGGCGGGGGCGGTGTACGAGCAGGTGCGGCAGTTCGCCGAGGTGAGCGGCGGGCACGCGGCGCGGCTTTCGCGGGAGCAGAAGGGGCGGTTCGTGGCACTGTGCTGGACGGCACAGATGTACAAGCACTTCGAGGACCCGAAGCCCGGATACGTCGCGGACTGGGACGAGTTGCCGCAGTGGCAGCGGGAGACCGACGCCGACATCTTCGAGGCCGTCGTGGCCGCGTGACGGTGCGTCGGACGCCGGGACGAAGGACTCCCCCGGGGTGGTGTTCGCGCATACGATCACGCACATGTCCCTCACATCTCGCATACCCCTTCTCCACGCCGGCGCGGACACCGTCGTGCTCGTGGAGGACGGTGGGCTGACCGTGCGCCGTCCGCACGAGCAGGCGCACATTCCGCTGGCGGCCATCGACCGGGTGCGGGTCGAGGCGGACCACCTCGCCATCGAGCTGACCGCCTCGCCCGGCATGGACAAGCCGTTCGTCCACCGGGTCCGGGACGTGGCCGACGCCGGGGCGGCCGTGGCCTTCGCCGACGCGGTGAACGCGGCGCTGCCGGAGCGGCCCGAAGGCGTGGAGCCGGTCGACGGGGCGGGGCTCGTCTCCGGCGAGCGGCTGTACCAGCCGAGCTACCGGAGGTGGCTGCGCCGGATGCGGCTGGGCACGTACGCCGGGGTCGTGCTGGTCATCGGCGTGAGCGTGCTCGTGGGACTCCTGGGCACCCCCGCCAACCTGGCCATCGTCACGCCGCTCGGCCTCGTGGCGATCCCCGTTCTCGCCTTCGGCGCGTTCCTTCTCTACATGCCGGTGGAAGAGCGGTATCTGCGCAAGCACGGCGTCCGGACCGCCGCCGTCCGGTTGCACGGCCGGTCCGGCGAGTACGCGTTCACGGACCCGGCCGGCATGATCCGCACCGTGTTCTCCTCCGTGAACACCTGGAGCATCGAGGCACTGTACGACCCGCGCGACCCCGGCCGCGTCCTGGCCCTGCGGTCGCGGAAGCAGCGCCTGCCCGGCGCGCTCGCCATCGTCCTCGTCCTCGCCGTCGGCTTCCTCTTCCTGTACGTCTCCCTCGCGGCAGCGACCGGCATCGTCACCCCCGGCGACGCGTAGCCGGCCCGGCGCCGAAATGGCGTGGCCGGTGGGCCGTTCAGGACGGGGCCGGTGTGCTGTTCGCGGACGGACGCGTGGCCGATGTCGTGGCGCGGACGGGTAGCGGTCGCTGGACTGCCTCCGCCCGGTACCGGACAATGGGCGGACGATCACGTGTCCCTCGCGGGGCGTGACCAGGGGGAGGGACGTCATGTACGCGGTTCTCGGACTGCTCGGGTTGCTTTCGGCTCTGATCGTTCTGCTGATCGTGCGGGTGAACCTGCGCCAGCGGCGGAGCACCGACAACTTCGACGGCCAGGAGATCGAGCGGCACCACAGCGCGGAGATCCGCAACATCCGCGCCGCGAACTCGTCGAACGCCGTGCACAACAGCTTCGTCAACGGCGGCAACGACTACCGGCCCCGGCGGCGCTGAGCGGCGGCTGGGGTAGTCTTTCGCATCCCCGCACGGGGACCTGACCAAGGAGGTGGGACCGATCACCGCTGTATCGCACCGGGTGCTCCCCTCCCGCGATCGCGTGGCCGACCGGACCTGACCCGGCCGCGGAGCACCCCTCGGCGTTTCTCCGAAAGGCTCCGCACCATGCCGGTCCCGCTGTCACCGTCCGCCCTCTCGTCCCTCACCGCCACCCTGCGCGCCGCCGGCTGCGTCTTCGCCGAGGACGAGGCCGCTCTCATCGCCGCCACCGCCGGCCACCCCGCCGACGTCGCCGCCATGGCCGAACGGCGCGCCGCCGGACAGCCCCTCGAACACGTCCTGGGCTGGGCCGAGTTCAACGGGCTGCGGATCGCCGTGGACCCCGGCGTCTTCGTCCCCCGCCGCCGCACCGAGTTCCTGGTCGAGCAAGCCCTCGCCCTCGCCCCGGACCCCGCGCGCGACGACCCGGCCCTCGTCGTCGACCTGTGCTGCGGCTCCGGCGCCCTCGGAGCGGCCCTCGCCGCCGCCCTGGAACGCGTCGAACTCCACGCCGCCGACGTCGAACCCGCCGCCGTGCGCTGCGCCCGCCGCAACATCGGCGAGCGCGGACACGTCCACCAGGGCGACCTCTTCGCCCCGCTGCCCGCCGCCCTGCGCGGACGCGTGGACGTGCTGCTCGCCAACGTGCCGTACGTACCGAGCGAGGACGTCCCCCTGCTGCCCGCCGAGGCCCGCGTCCACGAACCGCTCGTCGCGCTCGACGGCGGCGGCGACGGGCTCGACGTGCTGCGCCGCGTCGCCGCCGAGGCCCGGCACTGGCTGGCCCCCGGCGGCAGCCTCCTCGTCGAGACCAGCGAACGCCAGGCGGAACGGGCGGCACGAATCATCGCGGCCGGCGGGCTCGCCGCCCGGGTGGCCTCCTGCGAGGAGCGGTACGCGACCGTGGTGACCGGCACGCGGACGGAGACGGACCAGGACGCGGCGGTGTGACGGGCGCCGGGGTCGGCGAGGCCGCGCGGGGACGGGGTGCGGACCGCGGCGCCCCGCACCGCCGCCGCTTTCGCCGGACCGCGGCGCCCCGCCCCGCCGCCGCTTCCGCCGCCCCGCACCGCCGCCGCTCCCGCCGCCCCGCGGGCGCACCGCCTAAACTCCGGAAGCCGGAAGCTGGTACGGGTGGCGGGCGGGAGAGCGCGGGATGACGATGGTGCCGGGGCGCAGGAGCAGTACGTTCACCCGACTTCTGCGGCACGGATTCACCGACCCGTCCGCCGCCGAGCGGCTGCTCGACCTGCCCGACCTGTCCTCCGTACGGTCCGACCCGGTGCTCCTCGAAGCGCTCGGGGCCACCGCAGACCCCGATCTCGCCCTGCGCGGCCTGGTCCGGCTGGTCGAGGCGGAGGAGGCGGGGGAGCGGCAGATCCTGCTGGACACCCTGATCACCGCCAAGCCCCTGCGCGACCGGCTGCTCGGGGTGCTCGGCGCGTCGGAGGCGCTCGGTGACCACCTGGCCCGCCACCCCCGCGACTGGCAGGCGCTCGTCACCTACGAGGCGGCCGACCTGCACCCCGGCATCGCCGAGTTCGAGCGCGAGCTGGCCGGGGCCGGCGACCCGGACGCCCTGCGCGTCGGCTACCGCCGCTGCCTGCTGTCCATCGCCGCCCGTGACGTCTGCGGCACCACCGACGTCGCCGAGGTCGCCGCCGAACTCGCCGACCTCGCCACCGCCACCCTGCGGGCCGCCCAGCGCATCGCCTCCGCCGCCGCCCCCGAGGACGCCGCGCAGTGCCGGCTCGCGGTCGTCGCGATGGGCAAGTGCGGCGGCCACGAGCTGAACTACGTCTCCGACGTGGACGTCATCTTCGTCGCCGAGCCGGCCGACGGCGCCGAGGAGAACAAGGCCATGCAGGCGGCCACCCGGCTCGCCGCCCACCTCATGCGGATCTGCTCCGACACCACCGTCGAGGGCACCATCTGGCCCGTGGACGCCAACCTGCGCCCCGAGGGCCGCAACGGCCCCCTCGTGCGCACGCTCTCCTCGCACCTCGCGTACTACCAGCGCTGGGCCAAGACCTGGGAGTTCCAGGCCCTGCTCAAGGCCCGGCCGGTGGCCGGCGACCCCGCGCTCGGCGCCGCGTACGTGGACGCCGTCTCCCCGCTCGTCTGGCAGGCGGCGGACCGGGAGAACTTCGTCCCGGACGTGCAGAAGATGCGCCGCCGCGTCGTGGACACCATCCCCGCCGACCGCGTGGACCGGGAGCTGAAGCTCGGCCCCGGCGGCCTGCGGGACGTCGAGTTCGCCGTCCAGCTCCTCCAGCTCGTGCACGGCCGCAGCGACCCCTCCCTGCGCAGCGGGTCCACCCTGGAGGCGCTGGCCGCGCTCGCCCGGGGCGGCTACGTGGGCCGGGTGGACGCCGTCCAGCTCGACGACGCCTACCGCTTCCTGCGCGCCATGGAGCACCGCATCCAGCTCTACCGGCTGCGCCGCACCCACCTCGTCCCCGACGAGGAGCCCGACCTGCGCCGCCTCGGCCGCTCACTCGGCCTGCGCACCGACCCCATCGCCGAGCTGAACCAGGCCTGGCGGCGGCACGCCTCCGTGGTGCGGCGGCTGCACGAGAAGCTGTTCTACCGGCCGCTCCTGGACGCCGTCGCCCAGCTCGCGCCCGGCGAGTCCCGGCTCAGCACCACGGCCGCCACCGCCCGGCTCGTCGCCCTCGGCTACGAGGACCCGGCGGCCGCCCTGCGCCACCTGGAGGCGCTGTCCTCCGGGGTCTCCCGCAAGGCCGCCATCCAGCGCACCCTGCTGCCCGTGCTGCTCGGCTGGTTCGCGGACTCCGCCGACCCGGACGCCGGGCTCCTCGGCTTCCGCAAGGTGTCCGACGCGCTCGGCAAGACCCCGTGGTACCTGCGGCTGCTGCGCGACGAGGGCGCCGCGGCGGAGAACCTGGCGCGCGTCCTGTCGGCCGGCCGGCTCGCGCCCGACCTGCTGATGCGCGCCCCGGAGGCCGTCTCCATCCTCGGCGACCCGCACGGCCTGGCCCCGCGCAGCCGGGAGCACCTGGAGCAGGAGGTGCTGGCCGCGGTCGGCCGCGCGGACGACGCGGAGACGGCCGTGGCGGTGGTGCGCGCGGTGCGCAGGCGCGAGCTGTTCCGCACGACGGCCGCCGACCTGATCGGCTCCTACGGTACGGAGGACAGCCCGGCCGAGTCCGACCCGGGCGCCCTCGTGGACCGCGTCGGCGGCGCCGTCACGGACCTCAACGCCGTCACCATCGCCGGGGCGCTGCGGGCCGCCGTGCGCGCCGAGTGGGGCGACACGCTGCCCACCCGGTTCGCGGTCATCGGCATGGGCCGCTTCGGCGGGCACGAGCTGGGCTACGGCTCCGACGCGGACGTCCTGTTCGTGCACGAACCCCGCGAGGGCGTGGACGAACAGGAGGCGAGCCGGGCCGCGAACCGGGTGGTCTCCGAGATGCGCAGGCTCCTCCAGCTGCCCACCGCCGATCCGCCGCTCGTCATCGACCCCGACCTGCGCCCCGAGGGCAAGAACGGGCCGCTCGTGCGCACCCTGAAGTCGTACGGGGCGTACTACCGGCGCTGGTCGCTGGGGTGGGAGAGCCAGGCCCTGCTGCGGGCCGAGCCGATGGCCGGGGACCTGGACCTGGGCGCGGAGTTCACCGCGCTGATCGACCCCCTGCGGTACCCGGAGGACGGGCTGACGGACAACGCGGTCCGCGAGATCCGGCGGCTCAAGGCCCGCATGGAGTCCGAGCGGCTGCCGCGCGGCGCGGACCCGACCCTGCACACCAAGCTGGGGCGCGGCGGGCTGAGCGACGTCGAGTGGACGGTGCAGCTGATGCAGATGCGCCACGGCCGCTCCGTGCCGGGGCTGCGTACCACCCGCACCCGCGCCGCGCTGGCCGCCGCCCGCGAGGCCGGCCTCATCCCGGCGGACGACGCACAGACCCTGGACGAGGCGTGGGTCCTGGCCACCCGGGTCCGCAACGCGGTGATGCTCGTACGCGGCAGGCCGGGGGACACCTTCCCCTCGGTCCCGCGCGAGCTGACCGCGGTCGGGCGGTACCTGGGGTACGAGGAGGGGCACGTCGGGGACATGCTGGAGGACTACCGCCGCGTGACGCGGCGGGCGCGGGGTGTGGTCGAGGAGCGGTTCTACGGGGGGTGAGCCTGTGCGGGGCCCAGCCCCGCACCCCGCTCCTCTCAGTCGCCTGAGGGGCGTGCTCCTACCGCGGGCTCGCGGCGGGGCCGCGCCCCCAACGCGCTGAGGCGAGGGCGGGACGCCTTACGCGGGATCCACCTGGGCAGCCGGTGCGGCAGCGCTCCGTACCAGGCGTACGACACGGCGTAGCCGAACGCCAGGCAGGCCATGCCGCCCACCGCGTCCAGCCAGAAGTGGTTGGCCGTGGCGACGATGACGATCAGCGTGAGCGCGGGGTAGAGCAGCCCCAGGACGCGGACCCAGGGGACCGAGGCCAGGGCGAAGACGGTCAGGCCGCACCACAGGGACCAGCCGATGTGCATCGACGGCATCGCCGCGTACTGGTTGGACATGTTCTTGAAGTTGCCCGACGCCATCGAACCCCAGGTCTGGTGCACCAGGACGGTGTCGACGAAGCCGCCGCCGTTCATCAGGCGGGGTGGGGCCAGCGGGTAGAGGTAGTAGCCGGCCAGCGCGACACCGGTGGTGGCGAACAGGGCCAGCCGGGCCGCCGCGTACCGGCCCGGATGCCGGCGGAACAGCCAGATGAGCACGGTGATCGTGACCACGAAGTGCAGGGTCGCGTAGTAGTAGTTCATCGACACGATGAGCCATGTCACCGAGTTCACCGCGTGGTTGACCGACTGCTCGACCGCGATGCCCAGGAACCGTTCGACCGACCACAGCCAGTCGGCGTTGGCCAGGGCGGCGGCCCGCTGCTCGGGCACCGCGTTGCGCACCAGCGAGTACAGCCAGTAACTCACCGCCACGAGCAGGATTTCGAACCAGAGACGGGGCCGCCGGGGCGACCGGGGGGAACGCAGCCGGGACACGGCGTGAGCGAGTGGTCTGTCGAGTGCTCTGCCGAGCCCGTGTGTGCGACCGGACTGCTTGGTGTCCGCCTCGGGAGCCGCCTCGTTCACGATGGGTGACGGGGTGGCCTCCGTGCGGCCTTCCTGTCGTTTCACGCTCAATTCACCCATAGGCACAGAGTCTGCCAGATTTGCCCTCTCTGCCCGATGATCCTCCGGCGGGGCGCGGGTTGCACCTCCGGTGGCCGCGCGCGGGCATGCCGAAGGCCCGCACGGGGCGGGCGGGGTGGATCGGGGTGGGGTCCGGGGCGGCGGGCCGGCTACGCGTCCGCGTGCGATGCTGGAAGGGTCGCCGCGGCGGTGGCGGCCGGGTCCGGGCCGGGGCCCGCGGCGGTGGAGCCGCGTACCACCAGCTCCGGCATGAAGACGAACTCGCTGTGCGGGGCGGGTGTGCCGCCGATCTCCTCCAGGAGCGTGCGCACGGCGGCCTGGCCCATCGCCGTGACCGGCTGGCGGATCGTGGTCAGCGGCGGATCGGTGAACGCTATGAGCGGCGAGTCGTCGTACCCCACGACGGACAGGTCGCGCGGGACCTCGTGGGAGAGCCGGCGGGCGGCCCTGATCGCGCCCAGCGCCATCATGTCGCTCGCGCACACCACCGCCGTGCAGCCCCGCTCCATCAGCGCGGACGCGGCGGCCTGGCCGCCCTCCAGCGTGTACAGGGAGTGCTGGATCAACTCCTCGACCTCATCGGCCGACAGGCCCAACTGCTCGCGCATCGTGGCGTGGAAGCCCTCGATCTTGCGCAGCACCGGCACGAACCGCTTCGGGCCGACCGCCAGGCCGATCCGGCTGTGCCCCAGCGACACCAGGTGCGTCACCGCCAGCCGCATCGCGGCCCGGTCGTCGGGGGAGATGAAGGGCGCCTGCACCTTGGGCGAGAAACCGTTGACCAGGACGAAGGGCACGCCCTTGGCGCGCAGTTGCTCGTAGCGCCCCATGTCGGCGGAGGTGTCGGCGTGCAGCCCGGAGACGAAGATGATCCCGGAGACGCCCCGGTCCACCAGCATCTCGGTCAGCTCGTCCTCGGTGGAGCCGCCCGGCGTCTGCGTCGCGAGGACCGGCGTGTAGCCCTGCCGGGTCAGCGCCTGCCCGATGACCTGGGCGAGCGCCGGGAAGATCGGGTTCTCCAGCTCCGGCGTGATCAGACCGACGAGTCCCGCGCTGCGCCTGCGCAGACGGACGGGGCGTTCGTAGCCGAGGACGTCGAGCGCGGCGAGGACGGATTCGCGGGTGGCAGCGGCTACACCGGGCTTGCCGTTCAGTACGCGGCTGACCGTCGCTTCGCTGACCCCCGCCTGAGTTGCGATATCGGCAAGCCGTGCGGTCATGGCAAGGGACTGTACCGGGAGCGGGTCGGATTGCCCACCAGGTCAGGGGCTCGGGCGCCGTCCGCCCGCCCGGCCCGCGCCGCTTCGCGCCCCCCGCCCGGTCCGGAGCCGCTGCTCGTGGCAGCCGACGGCAACATCTTGCAAGGCTTTGCGGGCCGGGTTTGCCGACTGCGGTCAGATCGTCGCACTGCGGAATCAGGGGCGGCGGCCTTATGTGCCAGGGGGCGAGCAGTTTCGTCAAGTGGCTTGACGGCAACCTTGCGGACACGCCAATGTAACGATCGCCGGAGCTTGCAGAAATCTTCCGCAAACTCTTTCGGTCGTCTTTCATCCTTGTTACGTTCACGTCGACCCGGCGCCGCGACGGAGCGGTACGGCAGTTGAAGGAGTTCAGATGCGACGTGGCATAACGGCCACCGCCCTGGTCGCGGCCCTGGCGCTCGCGGCGACCGCCTGCGGCAGTGATGACGAGAAGTCCGACAGCGGTTCCAAGAGCTCGGGCGAGCTCTCCGGCACCGTGACGTGGTGGGACACCTCCACGGCGGGCAGCGAGGACAAGGTCTTCAAGAAGATCGCCGAGGGCTTCGAGAAGCTGCACCCGAAGGTCGACGTCAAGTACGTCAACGTGCCCTTCGGTGACGCGCAGAACAAGTTCAAGAACGCGGCGCAGGCGGGCTCCGGCGCCCCCGACGTGATCCGCTCCGAGGTGGCGTGGACCCCCGAGTTCGCGGACCTCGGTTACCTGGCCCCGCTGGACGGCACCCCCGCCCTGCAGAAGCAGGACGACTTCCTGAAGCAGGCCGCCGCGTCCACCAAGTACAACGGCAAGACGTACGCGGTGCCGCAGGTGATCGACTCCATGGGCATCTTCTACAACAAGAAGATGTTCAAGGAGGCCGGCGTCAAGGTGCCCACCACCGTCGACGAGCTGAAGACCGTCTCCAAGAAGATCAAGGAGAAGACGGGTAAGACCGGCTTCTACCTGCGCGGCGACGACGCGTACTGGTTCCTGTCCTTCCTGTACGGCGAGGGCGGCGACATGGTCAACGCCGCCGACAAGGCCGTCACCATCGACGACGCGGCCGGCGTCAAGGCGATGAAGGTCGTCAAGGACCTGGTCGACTCGGGTGCCGCCAAGACGGACGCCACGGACGGCTGGGAGAACATGCAGGCGTCGTTCAAGAACGGCGACGTCGCGATGATGATCAACGGCCCGTGGGCCGTCGCCGACACCTACACCGGCAAGGAGTTCAAGGACAAGGCCAACCTGGGCGTCGCCCCGGTCCCGGCCGGCTCCGCCGCCCAGGGCGCCCCGCAGGGCGGTCACAACCTGGCCGTCTACGCCGGGTCCAAGAACCTGGACGCCTCCTACGCCTTCGTCGACTACATGACCTCCGTCAAGACGCAGGCCCAGGTCACCAAGGAGCTCAACCTCCTGCCGACCCGCACCTCCGCCTACGCCGAGGAGTCGGTCGTCGACAACGAGATCGTCGGCTTCTTCAAGCCGGTCGTCGAGAGCGCCGTCGAGCGCCCCTGGATTCCGGAGACCGGCAGCCTCTTCGCGCCGCTGGTGACCGAGTACACCAAGGTCCTCACCGGTCAGACGACTCCGGAGAAGGCGGTCAAGGCGACCGGCGACTCCTACCGCAAGCTCCTCAAGGGCTGGAAGTAACTCAGGAAGGCAGGCCGGCTGATGGCTGTCCACACCAGCCAGTCGGTGGTGAAGGCCGCGGGCGACGAGAGCGCCCGCGGCCGGAGCCGCGGTACTGGTAACCCCCCGCCGCCGGGACGGCTCCGGCGGGCGCTGTCGACGCACTGGTACGCCTGGGCGATGGTGGCCCCGGTGATCATCGTCATCGGTGTGATCATCGGTTACCCGCTGGTCCGCGGCATCTACCTGTCGCTGACCGACGCCAACGAGCGCAACGTGGCCCGGTCCATCGGTGTCAACCACATGCCCGCCACGTACAAGTTCGTGGGCCTGGACAACTACACCGAAGCGCTCACCGGCGGGCAGTTCCTCGGCACGCTCTGGTGGACCCTGGTGTGGACGGTCTCCTGCGTGGCCATCACCTTCGCGCTGGGGCTGGCACTCGCCAACATCCTCAACCGGAGGATCGCCGGCCGGTCCTTCTACCGGATGGCGCTGATCCTTCCCTGGGCCATTCCCGGCTTCGTCTCCGTCTTCGCCTGGCGCTTCCTCTACAACGAGGACCGCGGGCTGCTCAACAAGATCCTCTCCGGGGGCGGCATCGACGGCATCGACTGGCTCGGTGACCCCACCCTGGCCAAGGTCTCCGTCATCATCGTCAACGTCTGGCTCGGTGTGCCGTTCATGATGGTCGCCCTCCTCGGCGGCCTCCAGTCCATCCCCAGCGAGCAGTACGAGGCCGCTGAGATGGACGGCGCCAGCGCGTGGCAGCGCTTCCGTCACGTCACCATGCCGGGACTGCGCCCGGTCTCCACGACCGTGGTTCTGCTCTCCACCATCTGGACCTTCAACATGTTCCCGGTGATCTTCCTGCTCACCGGCGGCGGACCCGGCGAAGCCACCCAGATCCTGGTCACCCAGGCGTACAAGTTCTCCTTCGAGATCAGCCCGCGCGACTTCGCCCAGTCCTCCACCTGGGGCGTGCTGATCCTCGTTCTTCTGATGGTCTTCGCCGCGATCTACCGGCGAGTCCTCCGCACGCAGGGAGACGACTGGTGACCACCGCACCGACCTCCACCGCGCGGCACTCCGCGCCCCGCCCCAGCAAGGTCCGGCTGCGCGGCGAGCGTTCGCCGCTGGCCTCCACGGCACTGCACCTGACGCTGATCGTCATGTCGGTGATCGCCGTCTTCCCCGTGCTGTGGGTCCTGCTCACCTCGCTGAAGCCCGCCGAGTACGCCACCACGACGGACTTCTTCAAGGACACGACGTTCGAGAACTACACGAACCTCATCGAGAACACGAAGTTCCTGACCTGGTTCGGCAACTCGCTGATCGTCGCGGGCCTCACCACCCTGGCCGGCGTGATCATCTCGGCCTCCACCGGCTACGCCGTCAGCCGCTTCCGGTTCCCCGGCAAGCGCGGGCTGATGTGGACGCTGCTGATCACCCAGATGTTCCCGGTCGCCGTCCTCATCGTGCCGATCTACAACATCATGGCGAGCATGGGACTGCTCAACAAGCCGTCCGGCCTGGTCATCACCTACCTCACCATCTCGGTGCCGTTCTGCGCCTGGATGATGAAAGGCTTCTTCGACACCATCCCGCGTGAGATCGACGAGTCCGGACAGGTGGACGGCCTCACCCCGTTCGGCACGTTCTGGCGGCTCATCCTGCCGCTGGCCAAGCCCGGCATCGCCGTCACCGCGTTCTACTCCTTCATCACGGCCTGGGGCGAGGTCGCGTACGCCTCCGCCTTCCTGGTCGGCGAGGACAACCTCACCCTCGCGGGCGGTCTCCAGACGTTCGTCAACCGGTACGGCGCCCAGTGGGGCCCGATGACCGCCGCGTCCGTACTGATCGCGATCCCCGCGGCCCTGGTGTTCCTGTTCGCGCAGAAGCACCTCGTCACCGGCATGTCCGCCGGAGCCGTCAAGGGCTGAGCACGACCCGCACGCACCCGTCACGTGGCGCCGGCATCCCGACCCGGTCCCGGCGCCACTCCCCACCCAGACACCCCAGGGACGACATGACCCAGCACCTCGCTGCCCCCTCCACCGGCACGTCCGACGCCGCCGCGGGCCACCCCACCGGCTGGTGGCAGGACGCGGTGATCTACCAGGTCTATCCGCGCAGCTTCGCCGACGGCAACGGTGACGGGATGGGCGACCTCGCCGGCGTACGCGGCAGACTCCCGTACCTCAAGGAGCTGGGCGTCGACGCGGTCTGGCTCAGCCCGTTCTACGCGTCCCCGCAGGCCGACGCCGGTTACGACGTCGCCGACTACCGGGCCATCGACCCGATGTTCGGCAGCCTGCTGGACGCCGACGCGCTGATCCGCGACGCCCACGACCTCGGCCTGCGGATCATCGTCGACCTGGTGCCCAACCACTCCTCCGACCAGCACGAGTGGTTCAAGCGCGCGCTCGCCGAGGGCCCCGGCTCCGCCCTGCGCGACCGCTACCACTTCCGCCCGGGCAAGGGCGACGCCGGCGAACTCCCGCCCAACGACTGGGAGTCCATCTTCGGCGGCCCCGCCTGGACCCGGACCACCAACCCGGACGGCACCCCCGGCGAGTGGTACCTCCACCTCTTCGCGCCCGAGCAGCCCGACTTCAACTGGGAGCACCCGGCCGTCGCCGACGAGTTCCGCTCGATCCTGCGCTTCTGGCTCGACATGGGCGTCGACGGCTTCCGGGTGGACGTCGCGCACGGCCTGGTGAAGGCGGCCGGCCTGCCCGACCTCGGCACCCACGACCAGCTCAAGCTCCTCGGCAACGACGTCATGCCGTTCTTCGACCAGGACGGCGTGCACGAGATCTACCGCAACTGGCGCACCATCCTCGACGAGTACCCCGGGGACCGGATCGCCGTCGCCGAAGCCTGGACGCCCACCGTCGAGCGCACCGCCAACTACGTGCGCCCCGACGAGATGCACCAGGCGTTCAACTTCCAGTACCTGGCCACCGCCTGGGACGCCGCCGCGCTCCGCGAGGTCATCGACACCTCGCTCGACGCGATGCGGCCGGTCGGCGCCCCCACCACCTGGGTGCTCTCCAACCATGACGTCACCCGGCACGCCACCCGCTTCGCCAACCCGGCGGGCCTCGGCACCCAGATCCGCACCCCCGGCGACCGCGAGCTGGGCCTGCGCCGGGCCCGCGCGGCCACCCTGCTGATGCTGGCGCTGCCCGGCTCCGCCTACGTCTACCAGGGCGAGGAGCTCGGCCTGCCCGACGTCACCGACCTGCCCGACGAGGCCCGCCAGGACCCGTCGTTCTTCCGCGCCGAGGGCCAGGACGGCTACCGCGACGGCTGCCGCGTCCCGCTCCCGTGGACCCGCGAGGGCAGCAGCTACGGCTTCGGCACGGGCGGCAGCTGGCTCCCGCAGCCGGCCGGCTGGGGCGAGCTGAGCGTCGAGGCGCAGACCGGCGTGGCCGGCTCCACCCTGGAGCTGTACCGGGCCGCGATCGCCGCCCGCCGGGCCCACCCCGGCCTCGGCGCGGGCACCGACGTGCGCTGGCTGGACGCCCCCGAGGGGCTGCTGGCGTTCGCCCGCCCCGGCTTCGTCTGCACCGTCAACACCACGGGCGCCCCGGTCCGCATCCCCGTACCGGGCACCGTCCTGCTGTCCAGCGCCCCGGTCGAGACCGACGGCGACACGGTCGAGCTGCCGGCCGACACCACGGTGTGGTGGACGGTGTGACGACCGTCCCCCTGCCGCGGGGCCCCGGCGCGGGCGGTGCGCTCAGGCTGTCGGACATCGCCGGCCAGGCGTCCGTCAGCGAGGCCACGGTCAGCCGGGTGCTCAACGGCAAGCCGGGCGTCGCGGACACCACGCGTCAGCGGGTGCTCGCGGCGCTCGACATCCTCGGCTACGAACGCCCGGTCCGGCTGCGGCAGCGCAGCGCCGGGCTCATCGGACTCGTCACTCCTGAGTTGACCAACCCGATCTTCCCGGCGTTCGCCCAGTCCGTGGAACAGGTGCTCGCCGGGCACGGCTACACGCCGGTGCTCTGCACCCAGCTGCCTGGCGGCGCCACCGAGGACGAACTCGTCGAGCAGCTCGTCGAACGCGGCGTCGGCGGGATCGTCTTCCTGTCCGGGCTGCACGCCGACACCTCCGCCGACCCGGCGCGCTACGCCGCGCTGAGCGAGCGCGGGGTGCCGTTCGTCCTGATCAACGGCTACAACGAGCGCATCAGCGCCCCGTTCGTCTCGCCGGACGACGCCGCCGCCGTGCGGATGGCGGTGAGCCACCTCGCCGAACTCGGCCACGCCCGGGTGGGCCTGGCCATAGGGCCGCAGCGCTACGTGCCCTCCCGCCGCAAGCGGGACGCCTTCGTGGACGCCGCGGTCTCGGTGCTCGGCCTGGACCGCGCGGAGGCCGAACTCCTGGTGTGCTCCACGCTGTTCAGCGTCGAGGGCGGCCAGGTCGCGGCCGGCGCGCTGCTCGACCGGGGCTGCACCGGCATCGTCTGCGGCAGCGACCTGATGGCGCTGGGCGTGGTCCGCGCGGCCCGGGACCGGGGGCTCGACGTGCCGCGCGACGTGTCCGTGGTGGGCTTCGACGACTCGCAGCTCATCGCGTTCACCGACCCGCCGCTGACCACCGTGCGCCAGCCGGTCCAGGCGATGGCGGCGGCCGCGGTGGGAGCGCTCCTGGAGGAGATAGGCGGCAGTCCCGTCCAGCGCACCGAGTACGTCTTCCAGCCCGAGCTGGTCGTACGCGGCTCCACGGCGGCACTGCGCGGCGCGTGAGGCGCCGCACGTGAGGAGGGCCGGGTCCGGAGGGGGGACCCGGCCCTCACGCGTACCCGCGTACCCGGCCCGCCCTCTCGCGTGCCCGGCCTGCTCGTGTACCCCGCACGGCCGGGCCCGGACATGCGTACAGGAGGAGCACCGGAAGTCGGCCCGGTCGGGCCGGCGGGGAGTGTGACCTCCGGTGCCCCTCTTGTTCTGTGACCGGCCCGGCCGGCCGGGCGCGTGGGGTCCATGGGACATGGAACCCCCGGCCGGCCGGACCGGAGTCGGGAGAAACTTAACAGCGTTGCAATACCTTGCGTAAGACCTTGCAGGAAGAAATCTGCGGTATTTCGCGGATGTGAGCGGGTCATGTCCAAAGGGTTGACCGGGACCTGTCGGGCTCGTACGGTCTCGCTGCGGCAAGGTTTGCATTCTTGCAGCAAGAACCTTCAGGAGCCTTGAGGGCACGGCGCGTTGCCGCAGGGGCTGAGGGTGCCGGGTCGTCCCGGGCCGTCCGGTCCGAGCCGGACCGGCCCCTTCGAACCGTCACCCGCAGTTTCCCCCACAGCAGGAGGAAAACATGGCCAGCAGACCCCTGTCTGCCGCGCTCGCCCTCGTCGCGGGAGCCGCCGCCCTCGTGGTCCCCACCACGACGGCCTCGGCATCCGCCCCCGGCACCAAGGACGTCACCGCCGTCCTCTTCGAGTGGAAGTTCGACTCGGTCGCCAAGGCGTGCACGGACACCCTCGGCCCGGCCGGCTACGGCTTCGTCCAGGTCTCGCCCCCGCAGGAGCACATCCAGGGCGGCGAGTGGTGGACCTCGTACCAGCCGGTCAGCTACAAGATCGCCGGCCGGCTCGGCGACCGCGCCGCCTTCGCCCGCATGATCGACACCTGCCACGCCGCAGGGGTGAAGGTCGTCGCGGACTCGGTCATCAACCACATGACGTCCGGCTCCGGCACCGGCACCGGCGGGTCGTCGTACACCAAGTACAACTACCCCGGCCTGTACTCGGTCAACGACATGAACGACTGCCAGTCGAAGATCGACAACTACGGCAACCGCGGCAACGTGCAGAACTGCGAGCTGGTCGGCCTCGCCGACCTGGACACCGGCGAGGACTACGTACGCGGCAAGATCGCCGGCTACCTCAACGACCTGCTCTCGCTCGGCGTCGACGGCTTCCGCATCGACGCGGCCAAGCACATGCCCGCCGGCGACCTGGCCAACATCAAGTCCCGGCTGACCGACCCGAACGCCTACTGGAAGCAGGAGGCGATCTACGGCGCCGGCGAGGCCGTCTCGCCCGACGAGTACGCCGGCAACGGCGACGTCCAGGAGTTCCGCTACGCCCGCAGCCTGAAGCAGGTCTTCAAGAACGAGAACCTCGCCTACCTGAAGAACTTCGGCGAGGGCTGGGGCTTCATGCCCTCCTCCAAGGCCGGGGTGTTCGTCGACAACCACGACACCGAGCGCAACGGCGAGACGCTGAACTACAAGGACGGCGCCGACTACACGCTCGCCAGCGTGTTCATGCTCGCCTGGCCCTACGGCTCGCCCGACGTCCACTCCGGCTACGAGTGGTCCGACAAGGACGCCGGCCCGCCGAACGGCGGCACCGTGAACGCCTGCTACACCGACGGCTGGAAGTGCCAGCACGCCTGGCGCGAGATCTCCTCCATGGTCGGCTTCCGCAACACCGCGCGCGGTCAGGCCGTCGTCAACTGGTGGGACAACGGCGGCGACCAGATCGCGTTCGGCCGCGGCTCCAAGGCGTACGTCGCGATCAACCACGAGGGCTCCTCGCTGACCCGGACGTTCCAGACCTCGCTGCCCGCCGGCGACTACTGCGACATCCAGTCCGGCAAGGGCGTCACGGTCAACGGCTCCGGCCAGTTCACCGCCACCCTCGCCGCCAACACCGCCCTGGCCCTGCACACCGGCGCCCGCACCTGCGGCGGCGGCTCCACCGACCCCGGCACCGACCCCGGAACGGACCCCGGCACCGGGACCGGCACCTCCGGCGCCTCCTTCGGCGTCAACGCCACCACCCAGCTCGGCCAGAACATCTACGTCACCGGCAACCAGTCCGCCCTCGGCAACTGGAACCCCGCCGGCGCGCTGAAGCTCGACCCGGCGACGTACCCGGTCTGGAAGCTCGACGTCAGCCTCCCCGCCGGCACCACCTTCGAGTACAAGTACGTCCGCAAGGACGCCAACGGCAACGTCACGTGGGAGAGCGGCGCCAACCGCACGGCCACGGTGCCGTCCTCCGGCAAGGTCACGCTGACCTCGGACGTCTGGCGCGGCTGACCCGCGCCCCCAGCGAGCCACCCACCCGCCGGACGGGCCGTCCCCCAGCGGCCCGTCCGGCCCCGCACACCCCCGTACCCCTGCGAGGAGAGTCCGAGTGAAACGTCCGTACCCGCGCGTGCCCGCACGCAGAACGGCGACCGCCGTCGTCGCGGCCGCCCTGTGCGCGGCCCTGGTGCCCGCGCTGCCCGCCGCCGCGGCCCGGCCGCCCG
>NZ_JAKRGC010000339.1 GCF_022347745.1 Streptomyces sp. OfavH-34-F | reverse complement strand
GGGGGGGGGTGGGGGGGGGGGGGGGGGGGGGGGGGGGGGGGGGGGGGGGGGGGGAGGGGGGGGGGGGGGGGGGGGGCGGGGGGGGGGGGGGGGGGGGCGGCCCCGAGGTGAGCGGGGCGGCTCAGAGGCTGCGGGCGGTGATGTCGCCCTTGGTGGTGGTCGCCCGGATGGTGAGGACGGGCGTGCCGTCGTTGCGGAGGGTGTTGTCGACGCGGCCGACCACGGTGCCGGCGTCGAGCACGGCCGCGACGCCGCGCGCCGCGCCGACCGTGATGTCGCCGAGCTGGGTGCTGAGGGTGAGCGCGCCGCGCGTGGCCTCGTCCACGGTCACGTCGCCGCGCTGGGTGCTGAGGTCGCCGGGTCCGGTGAGGCGGCGGACGACGACGGGGCCGTCGTGCGCGGTGAGCCGGGCGCTCGCGGCCTCGTCGAGCTTGACCGAGCGGTGGCCGCCGTCGAGGACCACGTCACCGAGGCGTCCGACGCCCCGGAACTCCGCGGCCTCGGCCTTCGCCTCGACGTGCGAGCCGGCCGGGAGCTGCACGGTGATCTCGACGGAACCGGAGTCGCCGAGCAGCCGGTTGCGCGAACCGCGGGCGGCCCGGACCTCCAGGACGCCGTCCGCGCAGGCCACTTCGACCTCTGCGGCGGCCTTGACGTCGCGGCTCCTGGCGGCGTCGGCGGGCCGGACCTCGACCACGGTGTCGGCACGGTCGGCGGCGATGAACAGCAGGCGGCCGGCGGGCACGTCCACGCGGGCGGTGAGGGCGGCGGGGGTGTCGAAGCGAGGCATGACGTACTCCTTCAGCGAGAGGCGAGCCCCGGTGGCTCGCGCTTTCCGATGAAGGAAACGCTACGTTGCATTCACTATTTCGGCAACGCAGTTGTGGCGCTACAACCCCGTAATCGCACGTCAAAACCGGAAAGTTGGTGCAATCGCCTCTGGAATAACGCAACGCGCGAAAGTGCGTTCGTTGCAATGAACTGAGGGCGAACGCTATAGTCGGCCCACCGGCCGCCGCACGGCGGGCCGTGCCCGCGCCATGAAGGAGGGACCGCGATGCCGGGAGGCAGGCTCACCCAGCAGGAGCGCCGTCAGATCGCCCGCGGCCTGGCGGACGGCCTGGCCTACGCCGAGATCGCCCGGCAGCTCGACCGCCCCACCTCGACCGTCACCCGCGAGGTCACCCGCAACGGCGGCCCCGCCGGCTACCGGGCCGACACCGCGCACCGGGCCACCGAGCAGCGCGCCCACCGCAAGAAGGCCGCCGTCTCCTCCCGCGGCGACCGCCCGGACGCCGCGCCGCAGCCGTACGGGCGGGACGCCGCCGAGGTGAGCGCGTACGAGGAGGTGCTGACGAACGTGCTGCTGGCGTCGGGCGCGCCCCTGATGATGTCCCGGGTGCTCGCCGCGCTGAGCATCAGCGACTCCGGCAGCCTCACCGCCGCCGAACTCGCCGAGCACCTGCGGGTCAGCCCGGCCTCGGTGTCCAAGGCGGTCGCGTTCCTGGAGACCCAGAGCATGGTCCGCCGGGTGCGCGAGGGGCGGCGCGAGCGGTACGTCGTGGACGACGACATCATGCACCAGTCGATGATGGCGAGCGCCCGCTCGACCGCGCAGGTCGCCGAGACCGCGCGCCGGGGTGTGCCGGTGCTCGGCGCGGGCAGCCCGGCGGGCAACCGGCTGGAGAACATGGCCCGTTACCTGGAGTTCGTCTCCGAGTCCATCGAGCGGGCCGCCGAACAGGCCCGCTCCATCCTGTACACCAGGGCGCCGGACCTGCCGGAGGAGAACGCCGAGGAGGACGCCCCGGCCTGACGCGTACGCGCGCCGGGGCCGTCCCCGTACGGCTCAGCTCACTTGCGGTACAGCTCCTCGATCTCCGCCGCGAAGTCCCGCGCGATCGCGTCGCGCTTCAGCTTGAGCGAGGGCGTCAGATGGCCGCCCTCCTCGGTGAAGTCCACCGGCAGGACGGTGAACTTGCGGATCGACTCGGCCCGCGAGACCAGCTTGTTCGCCTCGTCCACCGCGCGCTGGAGCGCCGTGTGCAGCTCCTCGTCGTGCACGAGGTCCCGCAGCGGCACGTCCTCCTTCTTGCGCATCCGGCACCAGTGCGCGAGGCCGTCCGGCTCCAGCGTGATCAGGGCGGTGATGAACGAGCGGTTGTCGCCGACCACCATGCACTGGCTGACCAGCGGATGGGCGCGCAGCCAGTCCTCCAGCGGGGCCGGGGTGACGTTCTTGCCGCCCGAGGTGATGATGATGTCCTTCTTGCGCCCGGTGATCGTGAGGTAACCGTCCTCGTCCAGCTCGCCCAGGTCCCCGGTCGCGAACCAGCCGCCGTCCAGCACCGGTACGGCCGTGCCGCTCGCGCCGTCCCAGTACCCCTGGAACACCTGGCCGCCGCTGAGCAGCACCTCCCCGTCGTCGGCGAGCCGTACGGCGGTGCCGGGCATCGGCCAGCCGACCGTGCCCAGGCGGGGCTTGAGCGGCGGGGTGACCGTGGCGGCGGCGGTCGTCTCGGTCAGCCCGTAGCCCTCGAAGATCTCGATGCCGGCGCCCGCGTAGAACGCGGCGAGCCGGCGGCCCAGCGGGGAACCGCCGCAGATCGCGTACCGGACGTGGCCGCCGAGCGCGGCCCGGATGCGGCGGTAGACCAGCGGGTCGTACAGTGCGCGGGCCGCGCGCAGCCCGAGGCCGGGGCCGGGGCCCGTGCCGTGTTCGGCGGCCTCGACGGCCCGGCCGTAGCGCTGGGCGATCCGGGCCGCCCGGTCGAAGGAGGAGGCGCGCCCCATCTTCTCGGCGGTGGCCCGGCCCGTGTTGTAGACCTTCTCCAGGACATACGGGATCGCCAGCAGGAACGACGGCTTGAACCCGGCCAGGTCGGCGAGCAGGTCCTCCGTCGCGATGGAGGGCGCGTGGCCGAGGCGGACGCGGGCGCGCAGGCAGCCGATGGCGACCATCCGGCCGAAGACGTGCGACAGCGGCAGGAACAGCAGGGTCGCCGCCGGGTACTTGCTGACCGACTTGAACACCGGGTGCAGCAGCTCGATGGCGTTGTCCACCTCGGCGAAGAAGTTGCCGTGGGTCAGGACGCAGCCCTTGGGGCGGCCGGTGGTGCCGGAGGTGTAGATGAGGGTGGCCGGGGTCTCCGGGGCCAGGGTGGCGCGGCGCTCGGTGACCAGGGCGTCGGGTATGTGCTCGCCGCGCTTCCTGAGCCGGTCGAGCGCGCCCGTGTCGAGCTGCCAGAGGTGCGCGAGGCCGGGCAGGTGCTTGCGTTCCTGGCTGACGATCCGGCCCTGGTCGGCGGTCTCCACCGCGCAGGCGGCCGCCCCGGAGTCCTGGAGTATCCAGCGGGCCTGGAGGGCGGACGAGGTCGGGTAGATGGGGACGGTGACCAGGCCCGCCGCCCAGGCCGCGAAGTCCAGCAGGGTCCACTCGTAGGTCGTGCGGGCCATGATGGCGAGGCGGTCGCCGCCGCGCAGCCCCTCCGCGACGAGGCCCTTGGCGACGGCCATCACCTCGGCGGCGAACTCCGCCGCCGTCACGTCCTGCCAGCTGCCGTCCGGCTGCTTGCGGCTGAGGACGGCTTCGGCGGGCGCCTCGCGGGCGTTGTCGAACGGGATGTCGGCGAGCGAGCCGCGCCGGACGGGCGGCGCGAACGCCGGTACGGAGACCTGCCGGACGGCGCCTCGGTCGTCACGCACGAGCGTCGGCTCGACCAGGGCGGGGACGGTGTTCGCGGGGGAAGGGGCGGGTGGCGTGGACACGTGCGGCTCCTGGACATCGGGGACGGGCGGTTCACTGGGGGACGTCCGTACGGGCGCGCCGCGCGCACCCGTACGGGGCGGCTGTCACACGCGTTCGAGGATCGCCGTGACGCCCTGGCCGCCGGCCGCGCAGATCGAGATGAGCCCCCGGCCGGGCGCGTCCCGCTCCGCGAGGAGCTTGGCGAGGGTGGCGACGATGCGGGCGCCCGTCGCGGCGAAGGGGTGGCCGGTGGCGAGCGAGGACCCGGCGACGTTGAGCCGGTCGCGGTCCACGGGCGCGAGCCCCTGCTTCTCCCAGGCGGCCAGCGTGGCCAGCACCTGCGAGGCGAACGCCTCGTGCACCTCGACCAGGTCGAAGTCGTCCATGCCGAGCCCGGCCCGCTCCAGGAGCCGGGGCACGGCGTACGCGGGCGCCATCAGCAGCCCGTCCTCGCCGTTCACGTAGTCCACCGCGGCCGTCTCGTACAGCGAGAGGTACGCCTGCGGCTCCAGGCCGTGCGCCTCGGCCCACTCCTCGCTCGCCAGCAGCACGGTCGCGGCGCCGTCCGTGAGCGGCGTCGAGTTGCCCGCGGTCATCGTCGCGCCGGGCCGGTCCGTGCCGAACACCGGCTTGAGCGCGGCCAGTTTGTCGACGGTGGAGCCGGGCCGCAGGTTCTGGTCGCGCTCCAGGCCGAGGAACGGGACGACCAGGTCGTCCAGGAAGCCCCGGTCGTACGCGGCGGCGAGCCGCTGGTGGCTGGTGGCGGCGAGCAGGTCCTGCTCGGCGCGGCCGATGTCCCACTTCCGGGCGGTGAGCGCCGCGTGGTCGCCCATCGAGAGCCCGGTGCGGGGTTCGGCGTTGCGCGGGATGTCCGGGACGAGGTGCCGGGGGCGCACGCCGGTGAGGGCCTTCGCGCGGGCGCCCGCCGACCGGGCGCGCCGGACGGAGAGCAGCAGCCGGCGCAGTTCGTCGTTGACGCCGAGCGGGGCGTCGCTCGCGGTGTCGGTGCCGCCGGCGATCGCGGAGTCGATCGCGCCGAGCATGATCTTGTTCGCGGCGCCGATCACCGCCTGGAGGCCCGTGCCGCAGGCCTGCTGGACGTCGTACGCGGGGGTGCGCGGGTCCAGCCGCGAGCCGAGGACCGTCTCGCGGGCGAGGTTGAAGTCGCGGCTGTGCTTGAGGACCGCGCCCGCGGCGAACTCGCCGACGCGCTCGCCGTCGAGGCCGAACCGCTCGACCAGTCCGTCGAGCGCGGCGGTCAGCATCTGCTGGTTGGAGGCCTGCGCGTAGGGCCCGTCGGAGCGGGCGAAGGGTATGCGGCTGCCGCCGATGACCGCGACCCGGCGGGGCTGCGGGAGTGCGAGGGGCATCAACTCGACCAACTCATCTCGACCAGCTCCTGACTCTTGAGTAACCTTACTCCGGAGTAAATCTACGACCGAGCAGGGAGTCTGGACAATGGCCGACCGCTATCTGCACCTGACCGGCACGGCACCCGGCAAGTTCCTCACCCGGAAGCTCGGACTCCCGCAGCCCGCCCGGCTGCGCCGCTGGACCCTGGAGACGCCGGCGCTCACCGGCCCCGTCGTCCACCTCACCGCCGGGGAGTCCGCGGTCACCGAAGAACTGGCCGCCGCCCTCACCGC
This sequence comes from Streptomyces sp. OfavH-34-F, assembly GCF_022347745.1. Lineage (GTDB taxonomy): Bacteria > Actinomycetota > Actinomycetes > Streptomycetales > Streptomycetaceae > Streptomyces. The sequence goes on along the minus strand of NZ_JAKRGC010000339.1, from coordinate 1,227 downwards.
CACCGGCCTCGCGGTCACCGCCCGCGCCGACCGGCCCGCCGCCCTCGTCCTGGACGCCACGGCCGTGCGCGACACCACCGGGCTCGCCGCCGTGCACGCGGCCCTCCACCCGGTCGTCCGCTCCCTGGCCCCCGGCGGCCGGATCGTCGTCGTCGGCGTACGGCCCTCCCCCGACGACCACCACCAGGCGGCGGCCCAGCAGGCGCTGGAGGGCTTCGTGCGCTCCCTCGGCAAGGAGATCGGCAAGGGCGCCACCGTGCAGCTGGTCCGCGTCGATCCCCGCGCCGTCGCCTCCGCCGAGTCCACGCTGCGCTTCCTGCTCTCGCCTCGGTCCGCCTACGTCAGCGGCCAGGTCATCGAACTGACCGCCGCCGCCCCCGACCCCGTCACCGACTGGGCCGCCCCGCTCACCGGCCGCACCGCCCTGGTCACCGGCGCGGCGCGCGGCATCGGGGCCTCCGTCGCCTCCGTGCTGGCCCGCGACGGCGCCCACGTCATCTGCCTGGACGCGCCGCAGGCCCAGGAGGACCTGGTGCGCACCGCCGACCGCCTCGGCGCCACCGCGCTCCCCCTCGACATCACCGCCGACGACGCCGCCGCACGCATCGCGGCCGCCGCCCCGGACGGGCTGGACGTCCTCGTCCACAACGCCGGCATCACCCGCGACCGCCGGCTCGCCAACATGCCCGCCGACCGCTGGGCCCAGGTCGTCGACGTCAACCTGGACAGCGTCCTGCGCACCACCGACGCCCTGCTGAAGACGGGCACCGTCAACCGGGGCGGCCGGATCGTCGCCACCGCGTCCATCGCCGGCATCGCCGGCAACAACGGCCAGACCAACTACGCGGCCAGCAAGGCCGGGATCATCGGCCTCGTCCGCTCGCTGGCCCCGCGCGCCGCCGCCGACCACGGCGTCACGGTCAACGCGGTGGCCCCCGGCTTCATCGAGACCAGGATGACCGCCGCCGTGCCCCTCCTCATCCGCGAGGCGGGCCGCCGGATGAACTCCCTCGCGCAGGGCGGCCTCCCGGTCGACGTGGCCGAGACCATCGCCTGGTTCGCCCAGCCCGCGTCCGCCGCCGTCAACGGCCAGGTCGTCCGGGTCTGCGGCCAGAGCCTGCTGGGAGCGTGACCCCGTGACGAGCCTGACCCTCTCGCTGGTCCGGGGCGCGGTCTCCGCCCCCTTCAAGCGCCCCGGCCGCCCCGGCGCCACGCTCCCCGCCGGCC
>NZ_JAKRGC010000338.1 GCF_022347745.1 Streptomyces sp. OfavH-34-F | reverse complement strand
CCCGGCTGCCCGCGGGCCTCTGGCAGGCCGCCGGCGAAGACCTCGAAGGCGACGCCCCCGCAACCGGGGACGGCGCGGGCCCGCCCCTGCCCGACCCCGGCGCACCCGCGCAGTACCTCTACACCTCCGGAACCACCGGCCTGCCCAAGGGCGTACGGGCCACCCACGCCAACCTCGCCCACGGCTGCACCCTGGACGAACGCCGCCGACCCCTGCGCCACTCACGCACCTTCCTGCACAGCTTCCCCATCGGCACCAACGCCGGGCAGACCATGCTCGTCAACTGCCTGGACACGGCCGCCACCGGCATCGCCGCCCCGCAGTTCACCCCGCTGCGGTTCGCCCGCCTGATCGAGGAACACGCCGTCGGCAGCGTCTTCCTGGTCCCCGCCACCGCCATCGAACTCCTCGCCTCCACCGCCCTCACCCGCTGCGACCTCAGCACCGTCCGGCTCGTCGGCTCCACCGCGGCGGCGCTCCCGCAGCCCGTCGCGCTCCGGCTCTCCCAGGCGTTCCCGGGCGCCCAGATCGTCAACTACTACACCTCCACCGAGGCCGCGCCCGCCCAGATCACCCTGCTGTTCGACCCCGACCGCCCCGAGTCGCCCGGCCGCCCCGCATCCCTCGCCCAACTGCGCGTCACCGGCCCCGACGGACGCCCGGCGGCCACCGGCGAACCCGGCGAGATCTGGCTGCGCTCACCCACCGCACCCCGCTCCTACCTCGGCGCACCCGACGCCGGCACCGAGGTCTTCCAGGGCAGCTGGGTGCGCATGGGCGACATCGGGCGGCTCGACGCGGACGGCTACCTCCACCTGCTCGACCGGGAGCGCGACGTCATCAAGTCCGGCGCCCACAAGGTCTCCACCCTCCAGGTCGAGAACGCGCTCCACGCCCACCCGGACGTCGCCGACGCGGCGGCCTTCGGCATCCCGCACCCCGTGCTGGGCAGCGTGGTCGCCGCCGTCGTCGTACCCCGGCGGGAGGAGCCGGACACCACCCTGCTGCGGGCCTTCCTCCTCGAACGACTCGCCGCGCACGAGCTGCCGGCCCGCATCCTCTACCGCGACACCCTGCCCCGCAACGACGGCGGCAAGGTCCTCAAACGTGAACTGCACCGGCTCCTGGACGACGAGGCGACCTCATGACCCCTTCCGCACCCGCCACCGCACCGGCCCCGCTCGATCCCGCCCAGCACGGCCTCTGGGTCACCGAGCAGACCCTCGACACCGCCTCCGCCTACCACCTCGCCCTCGCCCTGCACCTGCGGGGCACGCCGGACCGGGCGGCCCTCGCGGCGGCCTGGACCCGCTGCGTGGCGGAACACCCCGCCCTCGCCGCCCGGATCGACCCGGCCGGGCCCGCGCTGCGCACCGGCGAAGCGCCCCCGCTGCGCATGGTCACCACCACCCCCGGCGACCTCGGCAAGCTCCGCGAAGAGGAGACCACCACCCGCTTCGCCCCGGACGGCCCCCTGGTCCGCCCGACCCTGTTCACCACCGCCCCCGACCGGCACCTGCTCCTCGTGGTCGCCCACCACCTCGTCTTCGACGGCGAGTCCAAGGACATCCTGGTCTCCGCACTGGCCCGCGCCTACCGGACCCGGACCACTCCCGACGCCGCACCCGACCCGGCGCAGCCGCCCGCCCGGACCACCCCCGACGCCACGCCCTCCCCGGCAGGAGCACCCGCACCCCCGCCCGCCGCCCCCGACATCGAGGCCGCCGCCCGCTTCTGGGCCGACCGCCGCCACGAGAGCCCCGCCCCCGCCCTCCCCGGCCTCACCGCCCACCACCCGGACCCCGTCACGCCGGCCCCCGGCAGCGCCCTCGGCTTCCGGCGCGACGGGGAACGGCACACCCGCCTGGTGTCCGCCGCCGACGCACTCGGCGTCACCCGCTTCGAACTCCTCACGGCCGCCTGGCACGCCCTCCTGCTGCGCTACGGCAACACCGCCCCGGCCACCGCGATCGAACTCTCCACCCGCGCCCCCGGCGCCCCCCGGCAGGCCGGCCTCCACGTCAACGAACTGCCCCTGTGCACCGACCCGCTCCCGCACCACACCTTCGCCGAGTTCGCCCAGCACGTCCGGGCCGCCCTGCGCGCCCTGTACCGGCACCGCACCGTGCCCCTCAGCCGTGCCGTACGCGGACTCACCCCGCGCACCGCCCTGTGCCCCCTCTCCCTCAGCTACCGCCGCCGCGACGCGTCCGGGCCCGCCGACTTCGGCCCCGGACTCGACGTGCGCACCGAGTGGATCGGCTTCGCGGGCACCGCCCGCAACCTCGCCCACCTCCAACTGGTCGACGCCCCCGACGCCCTCGAAGGCAGCCTCCAGTACCGCACCGCCGCCTTCGACAACGACGCCCCCGCCCGCATCCTCGACCACTTCCTCACCCTGCTCGACGCCGCCGTCACGGACCCCGACACCCCCCTGGGCCGCCTCCCGCTCCTGACCCCCGGGGAACGCGCCACCCTGCTCGCCGACACCACCCGCACCCCCGGCAACGCGGACGCCACCCTGCCCGAGCTGTTCGCCGCCCAGGCCGCCGCCACCCCCGACGCCCCCGCCGTCATCGACGGCGACACCACCCTCACCTACGCCGAACTCGACGCCGCCGTCCGCCGCCACGCCCACCGGCTGCGCGCCCGGGGCGCCGGCCCCGGCACCCTCGTCGGCATCGCCCTGCCCCGCTCGGCCGCCCAACTCGTCGCCGCACTCGGCCCCCTCACCGCCGGCGCCGCCTACCTCCCGCTCGACCCCGACCACCCGGCGGAGCGCCTGGCCTTCCTCCGCGCCGACGCCGGGCTCGCCCTGGAGACCGCCACGGACCCCCGGCCCGGGGACCGGGACCAACTCCCCGAGGCCCCGCCCGCCCCCGCCCCGCCCGCACCCGCGGACCCCGCCTACGTCCTGTACACCTCCGGCTCCACCGGCCGGCCCAAGGGCGTCGAGGTCCCGCACGCGGCACTCGCCAACCTCCTGGCGGCCCTGCGCGACACCACCGGCACGGGGCCCGGCAGCCGCTGGCTCGGCCTCACCTCCCTCTCCTTCGACATCTCCACCGTCGAACTCTTCCTCCCGCTCGTCACGGGCGGCACCGTCGTCCTCGTCCCCGAGGGCCGCCACCGCGACGGCGCCGCCCTCACCGCCCTCGTCCAACGGCACCGCCTCACCCACGTACAGGCGACCCCCAGCGGCTGGCGCACCATGCTCGCCGCCGGGCTCCACGCCCCCGGCCTGGTCGCCCTGACCGGGGGAGAGGCGCTGCCCGACGCCCTCGCCCGCGAACTGCGCGGCGCGGTCGGCCGCCTGGTCAACGTCTACGGCCCGACCGAGACGACGGTCTGGTCCACGGCCGCCGAGATCGGCCCCGAGGACACCGTCACCATCGGCGGCCCGCTCGCCAACACTCGCACCCACGTCCTGGACGCCCTGCTCCAGCCGCTGCCCGCAGGGGTGACCGGCGAGCTGTACATCGGCGGCGACGGCGTCGCCCACGGCTACCGGGGCCGGCCCGGCCTCACCGCCTCCCGGTTCGTCCCCGACCCCTTCGGCCCGCCCGGCGCCCGCCTCTACCGCACCGGCGACCTCGCCCGGCTCACCGCCGACGGCCGGATCGCCTTCGCCGGACGGGCCGACACCCAGGTCAAGGTGCGCGGCCACCGCGTCGAACTCGGCGAGATCGACGCCGCACTCGCCGCCCACCCCGGGGTCGCGCAGGCGACGACGGCGCTGCGCCCCGGCCCCGACGGCGAGCCCGGCCGGCTCGTCGCCTACGTCGTCCCCGCCCCCGGCGGCGTACCGCCCACGCCCGAAGCGCTCCGCGACCACCTGGCCCGGACCCTGCCCGCCGCCTACCTGCCCGACGCGTACGCGACGCTCGACGCGATGCCGCTCACCCCCAACGGCAAACTGGACCGGGCCGCCCTGCCCGAACCCCCGCGCCCCCGCCCCGCACCCGCCGCTCAGGCCCCCGCCCCGGAGGCGGAGGAGGGCGTCACCGCCACGGTCCTGGCCATCTGGCGCGAGGTACTGGACCTGGACGACCTCGGACCCGACGAGGACCTGTTCGACCTCGGCGGCCACTCCCTGACGATCACCTCCATCGCGGGCCGCATCCACAAGCGGTACGGCGTCACCGTGCCCTTCGACGTCTTCTTCGACAGCCCCACCGTCCACGGCGTCGCGGCCTGCGTCGCCGAACTCATCGAGGAGAACCAGTGAACGCACCCGCCCTCCGCTACCTGGTGGCGGTCAACGACGAGGAGCAGCACGCCCTGTGGCCCGAGGGCACCCCCCTGCCCGCCGGCTGGTGGCCCGAGGGGTTCAGCGGCACGGAGGACGAGTGCATGGCCCACGTCGACGAGGTGTGGCCCGACATCAGGCCCCTGAGCCTGCGCCGCCGGCTGGCCGGGAAGGAAGGCAGTTGAGCACCGCACCGCACCCGGCCACCGGAGCACGCGCCCGGCTCGCCGGACTGATCAGCCACGCCACGGACGGGCAGATCCCGGCGGCCGACATCCTCGCCGCCCGGGGCGGCACCCTGACCGAACTCGGCGTCACCTCCCTGGCCCTGCTCCGCCTCGCCGACACGCTGGAGGAGGAGTACGGCGTCGAACTCGACCTCGCCGACCCGTCGTTCTACCAGGAGACCGTCGACAGCCTGGCGGCCCGGCTCGGCGAGGACGACCGGGAGCCCGATGAGTGACCCGTCCGCCGCCGCCCGCACCGTGCAGATCCCCTTCACCGGGGACCGGTCCGGCACCGCGCCCCTGACCTGGGGGCAGCGGGCGATCTGGCACGCGATCCTGCGCACCGCCCCCAACGACGTCTACTTCAACATCGGGCGCCTGCTCACCCTGGGGGAGCGCGGCCGGGCCACCGACCTGCCCCGGCTCGCCACCGCGCTCGCCGCCCTGCTGCAACGACACGAGGCGCTGCGCACCCGGCTGTACGGCATCGAGGACGGCGACCCCCGCCAGTCGCTCGCGGACTCCGGCACCCTGCCGCTCACCGCGGTCGAGGAGACCGACCCGTCCCGGACCGGCGCCACCGCGCGGGCCCTGCTGGCCGAGCTGTCGGCGACCCGCTTCGACTACGCGGGGGAGTGGCCGCTGCGTGTCGGCGCCGTCCACCACCGGGGACGGGTGACCCACGTCGCGCTGGTCCTGTGCCACCTGGCGGCCGACGGCCACGCCGCCGAACAGGTGGTCCGCGACCTGCGGCTGCTCGCCGTACGGGGCTCGGCGGGCCGGCCGCCGCGCACCAACCCCCTGGACCTCGCCCGGGAACAGGAGTCACCCGCCGGGGTACGGCGCAGCGAGCGGGCCCTCGCCCACTGGGAGGGCTTCTACCGCGCCATGCCGCCGACGATGTTCCCCCACGAGACCGCCCCGCCGCGCACCCCCCGGTTCTGGAGCGGCCGCATCGTCTCCGAGGCACTGATGCGGGCCACCGACGCCCTGGCCACCGCGCACCGGATCAGCGGCTCGACCGTCCTGATGACCGCCCTCGCCGCCCTGGTCGCCGCCGAGGGCGGCCACACCTCGGCGGCGATGATGCCCATCGTCGCCAACCGCGCCGCCGAGGACCGGCGCGACCTGGTGGCGATGCTCTCCCAGGACGCCCCGTTCCTCCTCGACACCTCCGGCGCCGAACGGTTCACCGACCTGCTGCCCGGGGCCTGGCGGGCGGCCATGGCGGGCTACCGGGCGGCGTCCTACGACCCGGCCGCCTGGCAGGCGCTGCGCGAGCGGGTCGGGCGGGAGCGCGGTACCCTGGTGCATCCGTACTGCTGCTACAACGACCAGCGGTTCTTCGTACGCCCGCCCGCCGAGGGCCCGCCCGACCCCGCCGGGCTGCGCGCGGCCCGGGCCCGCACCGAACTCGGATTCCCGGCCACCGAGGACAAGCTGGGCTGCCGGTACTGCGTCCACGTCACCGAGGAGCGGGGCGTCCTCGCCGTCATGCTCACCGCCGACACCGCCTACCTGCCGCCGCCCAGGATCAGGGCCCATCTGCGGGCGCTGGAGGAAGTGGTCGTCGCCTCGGCGTGCGGCGAGGCCCCGGCCCTCGGCGACCTGCCCGCGCTCCTGGAGCGGGGCGCTCGACCCGGCCCCGCGCCGGCAGGCAGACTGGACCCGTGACGACACTGAGCAAGGGCGCCAACATGCCGGTGGCGGCGGCCTCCGTCCGCGCCGTACTGGGCTGGTCCGCCGGCCCCGGCGTACCCGACGTGGACGCCTCGGCGCTGGTGCTGGCCGCCGGCGGACGGGTCCGCTCCGACGGCGACTTCGTCTTCTACAACCAGCCCCGGCACGCCTCCGGGACCGTACGCCACCTCGGCAAGCAGCCCGGCGCGGACACCCTGGAAGTCGATCTCGCCGCGCTGGGCGCCGACGTGGAACGGGTCGCCCTGTGCGCCTCGGCCGACGGAGGCACGTTCGGCCGGGTGCCGGGCCTCCACCTGCGCCTGCTCGACGCCGCGTCCGGCGCGCAGCTCGCCCGCTTCGACATGGCGGCGGGGCCCGAGACCGCGTTCGTGTGCGGGGAGCTGTACCGGCGGGCCGGCGGCTGGAAGTTCCGGGCCGTGGGCCAGGGGTACGCCTCCGGGCTCGCCGGTCTCGCGACGGACTTCGGGATCAGCGTGGACGAACCCGCGAC
>NZ_JAKRGC010000337.1 GCF_022347745.1 Streptomyces sp. OfavH-34-F | reverse complement strand
GGGGGGGGGGGGGCCACCGGGAAGGGGTGGGGGGCGGGGGCGGGGCGGGTGCCGCGCCCCGGCGGGTCGTCACGGGAAGTTGACGACGGTGGAGGGCACGGTCGAGCTGCCGGCGGGGGCGGTGGACGCCCCGGTGTCGTTGATGACGTGGTTGAAGTGGCCGTTGCCGCCGAGGGAGACGGTCAGCAGGCTGTGGAACTTCACACCGGGCTTGACCGGGGCCTTGAAGCCGTGGTCCTGGACGATGGTCGGGTCCACGTTGTAGTAGCAGTAGCTGCCGAGGCCCCAGCCCTCGTGGGTGTTCACCGAGTCGTCGACGCGGTAGGCGGCGTAGCCCTTGGTAGAGCCGTTCTGGATGGCGGCCTGGTTCGGGGCGTCGTACGCCTTTTCGTTCTGGAAGAAGATGGTGCGGCCGCGCTCGCCGTACCACTCGACGTCGTACTTGTTGAAGTGCTCGACGAACAGGCCGGTGGCCAGGACGTCGTCGCCGTTGACGCGGACGCCGTAGTCGGCGCGGTTGGTCTCCCAGCCGACGCCGGCGCCGTGGTCGGCGCGCCAGACCCAGGTGTGGTCGACGATGACGTCGTCGCTGTTGACGACCATGCTGGTGGTGGCCTTGCCGGGGCCGGCGCCGCCGATGCGGATGTAGACGTCCTGGACGGTCGTCGGGTTGGCGGCGTGGTCGGCCGAGGAGTTCTGCGGGCCGAGCTCCAGCAGCGTCGAGGAGTTGACCGGGCCGGCGTCGACGAGGAAGCCGGCGAGGCGGACGCCGTTGACGTCGGCGACCTTCATGGCGGTCACGCCGTTGTCCGGGATGATCGTGGCGAGGCCGAGGCCGAGCACGATCGTGTTCGCGCGGTTCACGTTGATGGTCTGGTCGACGTGGTAGACGCCCGGCGTGAACAGCAGGTGCAGGCCCTGGGCCAGCGCCTGGTTGATCGTGGCGGCGGTGGCGCCCGGCTTGACGACGTAGAACTGGGTCAGCGGGATCTTCTCACCCTGCGGGGTTCCGTCGGCCCAGGTGGTGCCGCGGGCGTTGGTGCGCTTGGCCGGGGAGAAGACCTTGTACTGGTTGTCCTCCCAGATCAGGTACGGCTTCTCGCGGGAGATCGGGGTGGTCTCCAGGGTGGTGTACTTCGGCTCGGGGAAGGCGGTCGGGGGCGCGCCCTCGGTGCCGGAGAAGACCGAGTTCCAGACACTGTTGCTCCAGCCGCCGATCGAGCTGTCGCGGGTGTACCACTGCTGCTGCGAGTAGTTGCCGACCTGGCCGTCGATCTTGGAGTCGGCGATGTAGCCGCCCGACGCCCAGCCGTAGCCGTTCGGGGCCAGGTTGAGGCTGCCCTTGACGTGCATGCGGCGGAAGGAGGACGCCTGGGACACGGCCCAGCGGTCGGTGCCACTCACCGGGTCGACGGTCAGGCCCTCCGCGCCGCGCCAGAAGTTCTGGGTCGCGTTGCCGTTGAACCAGCCCGCGTCGACGGTGATGTCGCCGTTGATGGTGGTCTGGCCCGGGCTGACGCCGAGGCCGGCGATCTGGGTGTAGAAGCCGAGCTGGGCGTTGAGCCCGTCGTACGTGCCGGGCTTGAGGAGGAAGGCGTGGCGGCCGGGGCCGAACTGGTCCGACTCCTGCTGCTGGAAGACTGCGTCCAGCTTGGCCTGGAGGCCGGGCGTGGACGGGTCGAAGACGTGCACGTTGGGGCCGAGGTCGCCGCCGCCGGGCAGCGTGGGGCCGGTGTCGTCGGTGGAGCCGTAGACCTGGAACTCCCAGAGGGAGTAGCCGTATCCGGTGCCGCGGGTGAGGCCCTTCATCCGGACGTAGCGGCCGGAGCCGGAGAGGGCGACCTCGTCGGTGCCGCCGTCGCCGGCCGAGACGGCGGTGACGGTGCGCCAGTCGGTGCCGTTGTCGGACGCCTGGATCTCGTAACCCTTGCCGTAGGCGCCCTCCCAGGTGAGGACGGCGCGGCTGAGCTGCTTGCTCGCGCCGAGGTCGACCTGGAGCCACTGGGCGTCGTTCCACTGGCTGGCCCAGCGGGTGCCGAGGTTCCCGTCGACCGCGTTGGAGGCGGAGAACACGGCCCCTTCGAGGGAGGAGGCGGTGGCCGTCCTCCCCTGCGAGAGCAGGGTCTCGGCAGCCTGCGCCGACGCGGCGGGGATGACCGAAAGAAGAGTGGCGGCCATGGCGGTGACGACGGCACCCGTGAGACCGCTCCGCATCCGTCTGCGGGCGGGAGGAGGAGCCGTTGTAGGCATGCCAAATATAGACATGGGGGGGTACTCCTTGAAGCGAGAGAAGCGCCGGAAGAGCGCTCTCCCGAACCTTGCCGCCCCAGTCGCGCGCGGTCAATATGCCGAACACGACTTTCCTTGCATCTTGAGTTAACCCTTGGTTTTCACCGTTGGTACTCGGCTGTGCCACCACAACGCCGTACCAGGGGGGATTCGGGAGCGAAACCCGCTGGTGGGAGGCCGTCCGTGCTGATGGAACCTCAGCCGGCGAGCGCCTCCGGCCCGGACCACCGCCCGCACCGCTTCCGTCCGACGCCGGACGAGATCGAGCCAACGGCCGACGCCCCGGGACACCGGACGCCGGCGGGAACGGCGCCGCGCTCCGGAGGGGGACGTGCCACCGTCACCCGGAGCGCGGACCCTTCGCCGGAAGGCGCGCGAGGCCGTCAGCGCTGCCGCAGGCGGACCATGAGGTGCCGCGGGTGCATGATGGCGGCGCGGGGAGCGGGACGCAGATCGGCGTCGGGTTACGGAAGCAGCCGCCGGCGTCCGGCGAGGGTCGCCAAGGTCAGTTCGGTGAAGACCGTGCCGACCTGGCTGCCGACGAGGCCTTCCGTGCGCAGCTGGTTGACCGCGGCGTCCGTGTAGCGCGTCGTGAACAGCATGAGGTCATTGAGTGCCAGGCCGAGGGCGCCGACCTGGCCCTGTCCGAACTACTCCAGCCCGGCGGCAGGTCCGCCGATGAGCCGTCGTTCACCACGGAATGCAGTCGTGAAGAAGTCGGGTGGGGACGCCGTCTCCAAGCCCACCCCGGGAGGCCCGTGCGTCTTGATGCCGGCCGCGCATCCCCCGAGGAGGCCCGACTGGCCTCGCACGCCAAGAACCGCAGATCAGCGCACCCGTCCCCGCGGCTTCAGCGGTACGTCGGGGAGGGCGGGGGCCGGGATCGGGGGGCCGGCGTAGCCGTGGACGGTGCCGAAGCGGTCGCCGGTCATCCAGTCCTCGCGGGCCCGGGCGATCTCCTCCTGGGTCCTGCCCACGAAGTTCCACCACATGACCAGTTCCTCCGCGAACGGCTCGCCGCCCAGGAGCATCAGGCCGGCGTCGGACTCGGCGCGCAGGGGGAGTTCGGTGCGGCCGCAGCCGAGGTAGAGCATGGAGCCGGGCAGGACCGGGACGCCGTCCACCTCGGCCTCGCCGGACATCGACAGGACCGCGTACTCGAAGTCGGGGTCCAGGGGCAACCGGGCCTCGGCGCCGCGGGCCAGGGTGAGGTCGGCGCCGACGATCGGCGTGTAGGCGGTGCCCGGGGAGGTGGCGCCGTCGAGTTCGCCGAGGATCACGGTGGCGGTGAGGCCGGGGGCCGTGACCACGGGCAGGTCGCTGTGGTGCTGGAAGTGCGGCTCCACGAAGCGGTGCGCCTCGGGGAGCGCCACCCAGAGCTGGGCGCCGTGGAGCAGGGCGGCGTGCTGCTTCGGGCTCTCCTCCGAGTGGCTGATCGCCCGGCCGGACGTCATCAGGCCGAGTTCGCGCGGGCGCACCGTCTGGAGGCTGCCCAGGCTGTCCCGGTGCAGCACCTCCCCCTCGTGCAGCCAGCTCACCGTCTGCAAGCCCATGTGGGGGTGCGGCGGCACCTGCATGCCGGGTTCGTCGGCGATGTCGTCGGGGCCGTAGTGGTCGACGAACGCCCAGGCGCCGACCATCCGGCGGCCCAGGTTCGGCAGCAGTCTGCGGACCTCGGTGGACTCCCCCAGCCGCACCGTGCGCGGGGCGAGGAGTTCGCGTACGGGTTCGGCCACGACGAAGCCGCGCCCTCCGCAGACGGTGGGGACGGCCTGGCGATCGAGATTGCTCATGGCACTCAACCTATTCCGCTGCGAGTGGGGGTGGGCGGTGCCCACGCCGTACAGATAGTGGAATATTAAACCATCTGTGGGTGTTGTGCGGATCGGACACCGCCGGGAACCACCCGGCCGCCGCGCGATCCAGGAGGCGCCATGAGCGACAGCTACTACGAGTTCGGCACCGCCGCCGAGCGCTGGGAGCGGGCGGGATTCTTCTTCGACGCGAAGGAGTACACGACGGCCGCGCGCATCCTCGGCGGGCTCGTCGAGGAGGTTCCGGAGCAGGTCGCGCCGCGGCTCCTCCTCGCCCGCGCCTACTACCACTCCGCGAGCCTCGGGCGCGCGGAGGCGGAACTGCGGGCGGTGCTGGAGCGCGACCCCGTGGAGGGGTACGCGCGCCTGATGCTCGGCCGCACGCTGGAGCGCCAGGGCCGCCAGGCCGAGGCGGACACGCAATTGCGGCTGGCCGCGGCCCTGTCGGGGGACTTCGGCCCCGAAGCGTAGCGGCGCGCGCAGCACCCCGGGCCGGCCGCCCCTCCGCCACGCAGCGGCGCGGGGCGGTCGGCCTTCTTTATTCGGGTGCCCCGTCCGCCCCGCGCGTGATACCTCCCGTCCCTATGAACGTGATCCGCACACCGCGCCTGTCCCTGCACGAGATGACCCCCGCCGACGCCCGGCACGTGGTCGCCGGCACGCCCGCCGACGGGGTGCGCTGGGCGCCCGGCTACCCCTCCCCCGGCGAGCGACGGGCCGCCGCGCGCTTCCTCGCCACCTGCGCGGACACCGGCGATCCGAGCCCCTTCGGGTCGTACGCGATACGGCTTCGCGCGGACGGGGCCGTCATCGGCGGCGCGGGCTTCCACGCGGCGCCCGACGAGCGGGGCAGCGTCACCATCGGCTACGGGCTCGTGGAGTCGGCGCGGGGGAACGGGTACGCCTCCGAGGCGCTGCGGGCGCTGCTGCGGTTCGCCCGGCAGCGGGGCGTCGCACGGGTGCTCGGGGACGCCGACGTCGGCAACGTCGCCTCCCAGCACGTGATGACGGCGGCCGGGATGCGGCTGGTCGGCGAGGACGCGTCGCTCAGGTACTACCTCGTCGACTGGACGGAGGCCCGCCGGTAACCGTCCGGCGGGCCTCCGTGCGTACGGCTGTCAGCTCACCGCGGCTGCCGGCCGGGCGTCCGCGAGCGCGCCCGCCCTCGGCACCAGCAGCCGTTCCGTGAGATGACCGAAGACCAGGCCGAACGCGGTCCAGAGCGTGACCTGCACCGCCAGCGTGGCCAGCCGGAACTGCCACAGCAGCGTGGCCGGGAAGTCGGCGCCGACCTCGTTGAACGACGGCAGGAACGCGTAGGCGAGGCCGATCAGCAGGACGTAGCCTGCCCCGGCGGCCACCGTCGCGTTCCAGTTGCCCAGGCGGGGCGCCAGGCGTCTGCCGACGATGACGGCGGCGACGGCCAGCAGCACGCTGAGGGCGACCATCAGGAAGAACAGCGCGGTACGCCGGCCGATGGTGTCGGGGTTGCCGACGGCCGGCGGGTTGGCCGGGTACTTCAGGAACGGCACGACGTAGACGCTCAGCAGCGCGGCGCCCGCGACCAGCGCGGCCGTGGCGCGCGGACCGAACCGGCCCACGCGGCCGAGCGCGTAACAGAAGACGAGCGCGGCGATGCCGCCCACGGCCACGCCGAACACGAGGATGCCGGTGGCGAGGCCGGCGGTGGACTGCACGCCCCGGCCGACGAGTTCCGCGCCGCCGCCGTGGTCGTGGCCGTGGGCGCTGTGGGCGGCCTCTTCCAGGGCGATGGCGGCGTCCACCCGGGACTCGCCGAGGAAGTAGGCCACGAGCAGCGCGAGGGCGCCCGCGACCAGGCCGGCCAGCATGCCGCGGACCAGCAGGGCTCTGACGGATATGGAGTTCATGAGGGATTCCCCTGGATCGGCCGGCGGGTCAGTGGCAGGGGAAGCCGAGAAGGTGGCGGCCGTCGTGGACCCACTCGTGGACCCCGGCGCCCGAGATGAGCGACGTGGCGCCCTGCTCGGCGCCGACGAAGTAGAGCAGGACCAGCATCAGGATGCCGAAGAAGACCGCCCAGGGGGCCAGGGCCTTCGGGGAGATGGGGGTGATGGGCGATGCGCCGGTGGCGGGGGCAGCACTGTGTGCCATGGCAGAACCTCCTGTGGGAACACGCGTCCCGTTCGTGGTGCCTGAGACGAAGGTGCCGGGTCTGACTTCCCGCAGGGGTGCGGGTACACAGTGGCGCGACCGTGCCGGATTCTCACCGGACTTCCGTCACACCCTCGTCGTATCGCCGCGACCATACCCCCTGGACGGTGGACGCCGCCATGGCGCGTCCGGGCGGGCTGCCGGGGCCCGGACGCCATGGTGTGCTTGTTCCCTGCGGTCACTGTTGCGGGAGTTGGGGGCGGGGATGACGGTACGGGTGATGCTGGTCTCACCGGCGATGAACGCGGCGTTGCGGGAAGCCCGGTTCGCCGGGGACGCGGCGCCGGACGCGTCGGGTCTGCGCGCGGCCCGGCTGGCAGCGCCCCGGGTGCCGGTCGCGGACCGGGTGGTGTGCGGGCCGTCCGCGCGGTGCGCCGGGACGGC
>NZ_JAKRGC010000336.1 GCF_022347745.1 Streptomyces sp. OfavH-34-F | reverse complement strand
AGCCGGTGGAGCTGGCCGCGCGGGCGGCCCGGCTGCATGCCGCCGAGGGGGTCGCGTCGGTCGTCGTGGACTGTGAGTCGGGGCCGGTGCGGCTGGGGCTGGCGGCGGCGCTCGCGGCCGATCTGGGCGGCACCGCCGTCACGCTCGACGAGCTGCGCGCCGAGTCGATCGCCGGGCTGGTCAGGGACGTCCGGGGCGGGAGCCGTCCCGGGAACGGTGACAGGAGGGCCGCGTAATGCCGCAGGGACAGCCGGTGAGTGTGCCGGACGACGGACTGACCACCCGGCAGCGGCGCAACCGCCCGCTGCTGATGGTGCACACGGGCGTCGGCAAGGGGAAGTCGACGGCGGCCTTCGGGCTCGCGCTGCGGGCCTGGAATCAGGGCTGGCCGATCGGGGTCTTCCAGTTCGTGAAGTCCGCGAAGTGGAAGGTCGGCGAGGAGAACGCGCTCAAGGTGCTCGGCGCGAGCGGCGAGGGCGGGTCCGTCGCCTGGCACAAGATGGGCGAGGGCTGGTCCTGGGTCCAGCGCGGTCTGCACGGCGACAACATGGACAACGAGGCGAAGGCCCGGGAGGGCTGGGAGCAGGTCAAGCGCGACCTGGCCGCCGAGACGTACCGGCTGTACGTGCTGGACGAGTTCGCCTATCCGCTGCACTGGGGCTGGATCGACACCGACGAGGTGGTCGGGGTGCTGCGCGACCGGCCCGGTACCCAGCACGTCGTCATCACCGGCCGCAACGCGCCCGCCGCGCTGCTGGACGCCGCCGACCTGGTGACGGACATGTCGAAGGTGAAGCACCCGATGGACGCCGGGCAGAAGGGCCAGAGGGGCATCGAGTGGTGAACGTCCCCCGCCTGGTCGTGGCCGCGCCCGCGTCCGGGAGCGGCAAGACCACCGTCGCGACGGGTCTGATGGCCGCGTTCGCCGCGCGGGGGCTCGCCGTCTCCGGGCACAAGGTGGGCCCCGACTACATCGACCCGGGCTTCCACACGCTGGCCACCGGGCGGCGCGGCCGCAACCTCGACGCGTACATGTGCGGGCCGGAGCTGATCGCCCCGCTGTTCGCGCACGGGGCACGGGGGTGCGGGCTCGCGGTCGTCGAGGGCGTGATGGGGCTGTACGACGGTGCCTCCGGGCTCGGCGAGCTGGCGTCCACCGCGCACGTGGCGAAGCTGCTGCGGGCGCCGGTGGTGCTCGTCGTGGACGCGTCGTCGCAGTCCCGGTCGGTGGCGGCGCTGGTGCACGGGTTCGCGTCCTGGGACACCGGGGTGCGGATCGGCGGGGTGATCCTGAACAAGGTGGGCTCCGACCGGCACGAGGCGCTGTTGCGGGGGGCGCTGGAGGAGTCGGGGGTGCCGGTGCTGGGCGCCCTGCGGCGGGCCGAGGGGGTGTCGGTGCCGTCGCGGCACCTGGGGCTCGTGCCGGTGGTGGAGCGGCGGGCGGAGGCGGTGACCGCCGTCGAGGCGATGGCGGCCCAGGTGGTCGCGGGGTGCGATCTGGAGGGGCTGCTGGCGCTGGCGCGCTCGGCGCCCGCGCTGCCGGAGGCCGGGGTGTGGGACGCGCAGGACGCCGTGCGCCCGGCGGCCGGGAAGGGCGCGAAGCCGGTGGTCGCGGTCGCCGGGGGGGCCGCGTTCTCGTTCTCGTACGTGGAGAACTCCGAGCTGCTCGCCGCCGCCGGGGCCGAGGTCGTGGCGTTCGATCCGCTGCGCGACGAGAAGCTCCCGGAGGGCACGGCGGGCGTGGTGATCGGGGGCGGGTTCCCCGAGGTGTACGCGCCCGAGCTGTCGGCCAACGGGGCGTTGCGCGGGGCCGTGGCGGAGCTGGCGCGGAGCGGGGCGCCGGTGGCCGCCGAGTGTGCCGGGCTGCTGTATCTGGCGCGGTCGCTGGACGGGCTGCCGATGTGCGGGGTGCTCGACGCCGACGCGCGGATGACGGGGCGTCTGACGCTCGGCTACCGGGAGGCCGTGGCGCTCACGGACAACGTGCTGGCCCCGGCCGGGGCGCGGATGCGGGGGCACGAGTTCCACCGCACCGCCGTCGAGCCCGGTGCGGGGGACGAGCCCGCCTGGGGCATGCACCGGCCCGAGCGGCGCGTGGAGGGGTTCGTCCGGGGCAATGTGCACGCGAGCTATCTGCACACCCACTGGGCCGCGTCGCCCGGCACGGCGCTGCGGTTCGTCGAACGGTGCGGCGGGTGACATCGGCGCCGGGGTCACTGCGCCAGGGCGACCACCAGCCAGATGAAGCCCACTCCGGCCACCGTGCACAGCAGGGTGGAGCGGGCCGGGTGGTCGTGGTGGGCCTCGGGCAGGATCTCGGCGGCGGCGAGGTAGAGCAGCGCACCGCCGAAGAAGCCGAGATAGCAGCCGAGGAGTTCCTCCGGCAGGGTGAACAGCAGGGTCGTCGCCGCCCCGGCGACGGGCGCCACCGCGTCCGCGAACAGCATCGTCAGGGCCTTGCGGCGGGCGTTGCCGTACAGGCTGGTGAGCGTGTAGGTGTTGAAGCCGTCCGCGAAGTCGTGGGTGATCACGGCGAGCGCGACGGCCGCCCCCATGCCGCCGCCGACCTGGAACGCGGCGCCGAGCGCGATGCCGTCCATCAGGCTGTGGCCGACCATCGCGGCCGCCGCCGTCAGCCCGACCTGCGGGACGCGCGCCTCGGCCGCCCCGTGGGCCGCCTGGCGCACCGCCAGCAGCCGCTCCACGAGGTGGGCGACGAGGAAGCCGCCGACGAACAGCAGCAGGGCCGCCGGGACGCCGAGGACGAGGCCGCCCGCCGCCTCCATGGCCTCGGGCAGCAGGTCCAGGCCGACCACGCCGAGCATCAGCCCGCCGGCCAGTCCGAGGACGAGGTGGCGGCGGTCGCTGACGCGCTGGGCGACCCAGCCGCCGGCCAGGGTCATCAGGAACGCGCCGAGCGCGACGAACACCGCCATGGCCTCTTGCTAGCCGATGCACCCCGGTCCGCGCATCTCGGCCGGGCGGCCGGGCCCGGGGTGCTCGTCGTCGGGGTCGGCGCGTCCCGGGGCGTGTCCGGGGACGAGGTGACCGGGCTCGTCCTGGCGGCGCTGCGGGAGGCGGGGCTCGCGGTGGGCGAGGTCGCCGAGTTGGTGACCGTCGAGGCGAAGGCCGGTGAACCGGGCCTGGTGGCCGCCGCCGGCCGGCTCGGGGTTCCGCTGCGCGCCCACCCCGCCCGGGTGCTCGCGCGGGTCGCCGTTCCGCACCCCTCCGGGGCCGTCCTCGCCGCCCTCGGCACCCCCTCGGTGGCCGAGGCGGCGGCCCTCGCCGGAGGCGGTCAACTCCTCGTGCCCAAACGCGTTTCGCGCCCCGGGGGCGGCCGGCGTTCCATGGCCACCTGCGCGGTCGTGCGCAGGCCCGGCAGGACCGTTGCGTGAAACCGGGTGCGGGGCGCATAGTCATCCTGCCGGAGTCCACCCAGGCCACGGCGCACACCCCCACACCACACCCCCACCACGGCGGTCATGCACACTCCCACTGAGAGTCCCGACGCGACAGGCGCGGGCACGCACGATCTGCGTCACCACGGAGACGCGGAAGTACGCGGACGGGACCGGGATCTGACCGATCTCGCCGTCAACGTACGGGCCGGCACCCCGCCGGCCTGGCTGAAGGAGCGGATAGCGGGCTCGCTCGGCGCGCTCGCCGCCTACCCGGACGGACGCGAGGCACGCGAGGCGGTCGCCGCGCGCCACGAAATCCCCCCCGAGCGGGTCCTGCTGACGGCGGGTGCGGCGGAGGCGTTCGTCCTGATCGCCCGTGCGCTGCCCGCCCGGCGGCCGTATGTGGTGCACCCTCAGTTCACCGAGCCGGAGGCCGCGCTGCGGGCCGCCGGGCACGAGGTGGGCCGGGTGCTGCTGCGCCCCGAGGACGGCTTCCGGCTCGATCCGGCCGACGTCCCGGACGAGGCGGACCTGGTCGTCGTCGGCAACCCGACCAACCCGACGTCCGTGCTGCACCCGGCGTCCGTGCTGGAGCGGCTGGCGCGGCCCGGGCGGACGCTGGTCGTCGACGAGGCGTTCATGGACGCGGTGCCGGGCGAACGCGAGGCGCTGTGCGGGCGCACGGACCTGCCCGGGCTCGTCGTCCTGCGCAGCCTCACCAAGACCTGGGGGCTCGCCGGGCTGCGCATCGGCTACGTGGCCGCCGATCCGGAGACGATCCGCACCCTGGCGGAGGCGCAGCCGCTGTGGCCGGTGTCGTCGCCCGCGCTGGCGGCGGCGGAGGCGTGCGTGGAGCCGCGCGCGCTGGCGGAGGCCGCCGACGCGGCGGACCGGATCGCCGTGGACCGGGCCCATCTGGTGGCCGGGCTACGGGAGTTCTCCGAGATCCGGGTCGTGGAGCCGGCCGAGGGCCCGTTCGTCCTGGTGCGCCTCGACGGGGCGGCCGAGATCCGGGACCGGCTGCGGAGGCTGGGCTTCGCCGCCCGGCGCGGGGACACGTTTCCCGGGCTCGGCGACGGCTGGCTCCGGCTGGCGGTCCGGGACCGGACGACGACCAATCGTTTCCTCCAGGCCCTGGACCTGGCCCTCCAGGCGCTGACGGTGGCCGGCCGGTAGGGCGCTCCGGCGGGCGGCGCTCCCCTTCCGGAGCGCCGCCCGCCGTGCCCCTGCCGGTGCGTCAGGCGATCACGCGGCCGTTGAGGACGACCCGGCGCGGCCCGGCCAGCACCCGGACGTCGGCGCGGGGGTCCTCGTCGTACACCACGAGGTCGGCCGGCGCCCCCTCCTCCAGGCCCGGCCTGCCCAGCCAGGCCCTCGCTCCCCAGGTCGTCGCGGAGAGCGCCTCCAGCGGCGGGATGCCCGCCCGGACCAGCTCCGCGACCTCGTCGGCCACCAGCCCGTGCGCGAGCACCCCGCCCGCGTCGGTGCCGACGAAGACCGGCACCCCGGCGTCGTACGCGGCGCGCACGGTGTCGTAGCGGCGTGCGTGCAGCCGGCGCATATGGGCGGACCAGCGCGGGAACTTCGCCTCCCCGCTCCGCGCGAGCGAGGGGAAGGTGGCGATGTTGACGAGGGTCGGGACGATCGCGACCCCGCGTTCGGCGAAGAGCGGGATGGTGTCCTCGGTCAGCCCGGTGGCGTGCTCGACGCAGTCGATCCCGGCCTCGACCAGGTCGCGCAGCGAGTCCTCGGCGAAGCAGTGCGCGGTGACGCGGGCGCCCAGCCGGTGCGCCTCCGCGATGGCCGCCTCCACCGCGTCGCGCGGCCACAGCGCGGTCAGGTCGCCCGCCTCGCGGTCGATCCAGTCGCCGACGAGCTTCACCCAGCCGTCGCCCCTGCGGGCCTCCCGGGCGACGTAGGGGACGAGTTCGTCCGGCTCGATCTCATGGGCGTAGTTGCGGGTGTAGCGGCGCGGCCTGGCGATGTGGCGGCCGGCCCGGATGATCTTCGGCAGGTCCTCGCGGTCGTCGATCCACCGGGTGTCGGCGGGCGAGCCGGCGTCGCGCAGCAGCAGCGCCCCGGCCTCCCGGTCGTCGAGCGCCTGCTTCTCGCTGGTCGCCGCGTCCACGGCGCCGTGGTGGTCGAGCCCGACGTGGCAGTGGGCGTCGACCAGTCCGGGCAGGGCCCAGCCGCTGACGGTGACGGCGTCGTCCGCGCCGGGCGGGCGCGCGAAGGTGACCCGGCCGCCGACGGCCCAGAGTTCGTCCCTGACGTCGTCGGGCCCGACGAGCACCCGCCCCTTCACATGCAGCACCCGCGTTGCGTCCTGATCGCTCATGCACAGCACTGTACGAGGGGCCGGCGCGGGCGCGCCGCCCTGTGCCGGGCCGTCCGGCGCCCGCTCGGTAGGCTCGATGGCCCGACCGGCCGGCAGGCCGGCGCCGGCCGATCCGAACCCGAAGAGAGCACCGCCGTGACCCACCCCTTCCTCGACCTGACCCCGCTGACCGCCGCGCACTTCGCGGCCATCGAGCGGCGGGTGGCCGGGCTGCTGGCCACCGAGCAGGACGTCGTCATCACGCAGGGCGAGGCGCTGCTGCCGCTGGAGGGCTGCATCCGGGGCGGTGCCCGGCCCGGTTCGACCGCGCTGAACGTGGTGACCGGCCCCTACGGGCAGACCTTCGGCAACTGGCTGCGCGACTGCGGGGCCGAGGTGGTCGACCTGGAGGTGCCGTTCCACACGGCGGTCACCGCCGGGCAGGTCGCCGACGCGCTGGCCGCGCACCCGGAGATCGACTTCGTCTCGCTGGTGCACGCCGAGGCGGCGACCGGGAACACCAACCCGGTCGCGGAGATCGGCGAGGTGGTCCGGGCGCACGGGGCGCTGTTCATGCTGGACGCGGTGGCGTCGGTGGGCGCGGAGCCGCTGCTGCCGGACGCCTGGGGCGTGGACCTGTGCGTGATCGGGGCGCAGAAGGCGATGGGCGGCCCGGCCGGGGTGTCGGCGGTGTCGGTGAGCGGGCGGGCCTGGGAGCGGATGGCCGCCAACCCGCGGGCGCCGCGCCGGTCGTACCTGTCGCTGCTCGACTGGAAGGAGCGCTGGATCGACGCCGGCCGCACGGCGCTGCCGCACGCCCCGGCGCAGCTGGAGATGCTGGCCCTGGAGGCGTGCGTGGAGCGGATCGAGGCGGACGGGCTCGACGCCGTGATGGCCCGTCACGCGGCGGCGGCCGCGGCCACCCGGGCCGGTGCGGTGGCGCTGGGCGGCGGGCTGACCCCGTACGTGCGCGAGGCGCGGG
>NZ_JAKRGC010000335.1 GCF_022347745.1 Streptomyces sp. OfavH-34-F | reverse complement strand
CAGCAGCAGCCAGGGGACCAGCGGGCCGGGGGAGGCGAGCAGCGCGGCGGCGCCCCGGCCGCCCGCGGTCACCGAGGCGAGCGGGGTGCCGACGTCGCCGAGCTGCGCACTGCCGGGGGTGTCACCGCCGCCGCACAGGACGTCGACGCCGACCGAGCGCAGGGGGCCCGCTATCGGGCCGCCCGCCGCGCCGTAGCAGAGGTGCTGGCCGGTGGTGAAGAAGGTGTCGGCGGCCAGCTCCAGCGGAACGAGGAGGCCGGCGATCGCCCCGAAGCCGCGCTGGCGCCCGGCCAGGGCGTAGGCCGCCGCGAAGACGGCCGCCGCCAGCACGGCGACGGGCACCAGCGGCAGCGGGACCTGTGAGAGCAGGACGTGGGACGCCGAGGAGAGCGTCACGACGAGCGCCGTGAAAAGCGCCGCGCGTGCCGCTCTGAGCTGCGTCCCGGATATGTCCATCGCCCAGGAGTGTCGCATGCGAACCTGTAAGCGACCCCTAAAGGTTCCGTTCCGCCGGCTACAGCCCCGGGATGCGGCCGTTGCGGAAGAGGTCCACGAAGATCTGGTGGTCCGCGCGGGCCCGGGCGCCGTAGCTGTGGGCGAAGTCCACCAGCAGCTCCCCGAACCCCTCCTCGTCGGCCGCGATGGCGGCGTCGATCGCCCGCTCCGTGGAGAACGGCACCAGCGAGTGCCCGCTCTCGTCGTCCGCCGCGGAGTGCATCGTGGCCGTGGCCCGGCCCAGGTCGGCGACGACGGCCGCGATCTCCTCCGGTTCGTCGATGTCGGACCAGTCCAGGTCGACCGCGTACGGCGACACCTCGGCCACCAGCTGGCCGGCGCCGTCCAGTTCGGTCCAGCCCAGCCACGGGTCGGCGTGGGCCTGCAGGGCGCGCTGCGAGATCACCGTGCGGTGGCCCTCGTGCTGGAAGTAGTCGCGGACGGCGGCGTCCGTGATGTGCCGGGAGACGGCCGGGGTCTGCGCCTGCTTGAGGTAGATCACGACGTCGTTCTCCAGGGCGTCGCTGTTGCCCTCCAGCAGGATGTTGTACGAGGGCAGGCCCGCCGACCCGATGCCGATGCCGCGCCGGCCCACCACGTCCTTCACCCGGTAGGAGTCCGGCCGGGTCAGGCTGGATTCCGGCAGCGTCTCCAGATAGCCGTCGAAGGCGGCCAGCACCTTGTACCGCGTCGCCGCGTCCAGGTCGATCGCGCCGCCGCCCTCGCTGAACCGGCGCTCGAAGTCGCGGATCTCGGTCATCGAGTCCAGCAGCGAGAACCGGGTCAGCGAGCGGGCGGTGCGCAGCGCGCCGAGGAGCGGCCCGGACGCGGTGTCCAGGGTGAAGGGCGGCACCTCGTCGTTCTTGGCGCCCGTCGCCAGGGCGTGGACGCGCTCGCGGTAGGCCGCCGCGTAGATCCGGACCAGCTCGGTGATCTGGTCGTCGCCCAGGGCCTTGGCGTACCCCAGCAGGGCGACCGAGGCGGCGAAGCGCTTGAGGTCCCAGGTGAAGGGGCCCACGTACGCCTCGTCGAAGTCGTTCACGTTGAAGACGAGGCGGCCGTTGGCGTCCATGTAGGTGCCGAAGTTCTCCGCGTGCAGGTCGCCGTGGATCCACACCCGGCCGGTGCGCTCGTCCAGGTACGGGCCGCCGAGCCGCTCGCGCTCCAGGTCGTCGTAGAACAGGCAGGCCGTGCCCCGGTAGAACGCGAAGGCCGACCCCGCCATCTTGCGGAACTTGACCCGGAAGGCGGCCGGGTCGGCGGCCAGCAGCGCACCGAAGGCGGCGTCGAAGACTTCGAGGATGCGCTCCCCGCGCCGCTCCGCACCGGTCTGCGTGTCGGACATCTCTGGGTGCCTCCTGGTAGCTGTCACGGGGTGATGGCGTGCATGACAAAAGGGACGGGTGATCCCGCCCTTCCAACGCGCGACCGTATCGCGGAGTGCCCGCCGCCGCGCCCGCCGGAGACGTAGACTTCCACGCTGTCCCCCCAGTCATGCGAGACGCCCCCCGTCCCGTCGTCCCCACGTCCCCCGGAGGAACAGCGCCGTGACCAAGCCGCCCTTCACGCACCTTCACGTCCACACCCAGTACTCGCTCCTGGACGGTGCCGCGCGGCTCAAGGACATGTTCAACGCGTGCAACGACATGGGCATGACGCACATCGCCATGACGGACCACGGCAACCTGCACGGGGCGTACGACTTCTTCCACTCGGCGCAGAAGGCCGGGGTGACGCCGATCATCGGCATCGAGGCGTACGTGGCGCCGGAGTCGCGCAAGCACAAGCGGAAGATCCTGTGGGGGCAGCCGCACCAGAAGCGGGACGACGTCTCCGGTTCGGGTGGTTACACCCACAAGACGATCTGGGCGGCCAACAAGACCGGGCTGCACAACCTCTTCAAGCTGTCCTCCGACGCCTACGCCGAGGGCTGGCTGCAGAAGTGGCCGCGTATGGACAAGGAGACCATCGCCCAGTGGTCCGAGGGCCTCATCGCGTCCACCGGCTGCCCCTCGGGCGAGGTCCAGACCCGGCTGCGCCTCGGCCAGTTCGACGAGGCGCTCAAGGCGGCCTCCGACTACAAGGACATCTTCGGCGAGGGACGCTACTTCCTGGAGCTGATGGACCACGGCATCGAGATCGAGCGCCGGGTCCGCGACGGGCTCCTGGAGATCGGCCGGAAGCTCGGCATCCCGCCGCTCGTGACGAACGACTCGCACTACACGTACGCCTCCGAGGCGACCGCGCACGACGCCCTGCTGTGCATCCAGACCGGCAAGAACCTCTCCGACCCGGACCGCTTCCGCTTCGACGGCACCGGCTACTACCTCAAGACCACCGAGGAGATGTACGGCGTCGACTCCTCCGACGCCTGGCAGGAGGGGTGCGCCAACACCCTCCTGGTCGCCGAGCAGATCGACACCACCGGGATGTTCGAGAAGCGCGACCTGATGCCGAAGTTCGACATCCCCGAGGGCTACACGGAGGTCACCTGGTTCCAGGAGGAGGTCCGTACGGGGATGAACCGCCGCTTCCCGGGCGGCATCCCCGAGGACCGGCAGAAGCAGGTCGAGTACGAGATGGACATCATCATCCAGATGGGGTTCCCGGGGTACTTCCTGGTCGTCGCCGACTTCATCATGTGGGCCAAGAACAACGGCATCGCGGTCGGCCCCGGCCGCGGGTCCGCGGCCGGTTCGATTGTGTCGTACGCGCTCGGCATCACCGACCTCGACCCGATCGAGCACGGACTGATCTTCGAGCGCTTCCTCAACCCCGAGCGCGTCTCCATGCCCGACGTCGACATCGACTTCGACGAGCGCAGGCGCGTCGAGGTCATCCGGTACGTCACGGAGAAGTACGGCGCCGACAAGGTCGCCATGATCGGCACCTACGGCAAGATCAAGGCCAAGAACGCGATCAAGGACTCCGCCCGCGTCCTCGGCTACCCCTACGCCATGGGCGACCGGCTCACCAAGGCCATGCCCGCCGACGTCCTCGGCAAGGGCATCGACCTCAACGGCATCACCGACCCCAGCCACCCGCGCTACAGCGAGGCCGGCGAGATCCGGGGGATGTACGAGAACGAGCCGGACGTCAAGAAGGTCATCGACACCGCCAAGGGCGTCGAGGGCCTGGTCCGGCAGATGGGCGTGCACGCCGCCGGCGTCATCATGTCCAGCGAGCCGATCGTGGACCACGCCCCGATCTGGGTGCGGCACACCGACGGCGTCACCATCACGCAGTGGGACTACCCGCAGTGCGAGTCGCTCGGCCTGCTGAAGATGGACTTCCTGGGGCTGCGCAACCTGACGATCATGGACGATGCCATCAAGATGGTGAAGTCCAACAAGGGCATCGACCTGGAGATGCTCTCGCTCCCGCTCGACGACCCCAAGACCTTCGAACTGCTCTGCCGCGGTGACACGCTCGGCGTCTTCCAGTTCGACGGCGGGCCGATGCGCTCCCTGCTGCGCCAGATGCAGCCCGACAACTTCGAGGACATCTCCGCCGTCTCGGCCCTCTACCGGCCGGGCCCGATGGGCATGAACTCGCACACGAACTACGCCGAGCGCAAGAACGGCCGCCAGGAGATCACCCCGATCCACCCGGAGCTGGAGGAGCCCCTCAAGGACGTCCTCGGCCTCACCTACGGCCTGATCGTGTACCAGGAGCAGGTGCAGAAGGCCGCCCAGATCGTCGCCGGGTACTCGCTCGGCGAGGCCGACATCCTGCGCCGCGTGATGGGCAAGAAGAAGCCCGAGGAGCTGGCGAAGAACTTCGTGCTCTTCGAGGCCGGTGCCAAGAAGAAGGGCTTCTCGGACGCGGCGATCAAGGCGCTGTGGGACGTGCTGGTCCCGTTCGCCGGGTACGCGTTCAACAAGGCGCACTCCTCCGCGTACGGGCTGGTCACCTACTGGACCGCGTACCTCAAGGCGAACTACCCCGCCGAGTACATGGCCGCCCTGCTGACCTCGGTCAAGGACGACAAGGACAAGTCGGCGGTCTACCTCAACGAGTGCCGCCGCATGGGCATCAAGGTGCTCCCGCCGAACGTCAACGAGTCGGAGTCCAACTTCGCCGCCCAGGGTGACGACGTCATCCTGTTCGGGCTGACGGCCGTCCGCAACGTCGGCCAGAACGTCGTGGACTCGATCATCCGGTGCCGCAAGACGAAGGGGAAGTACAGCTCCTTCCCCGACTTCCTGGACAAGGTCGAGGCGGTCGTCTGCAACAAGCGGACCGTGGAGTCCCTCATCAAGGCCGGCGCCTTCGACGAGATGGGCCACACCCGCAAGGGGCTGGTCGCCCACCACGAGTCCATGATCGACAACGTGGTGCAGGTCAAGCGCAAGGAGGCCGAGGGTCAGTTCGACCTGTTCGGCGGCGGCGACGAGGAGAGCGACGAGCCGGGCTTCGGGCTCGACGTGGAGTTCTCCGACATCGAGTGGGAGAAGTCCTACCTGCTGGCCCAGGAGCGCGAGATGCTCGGGCTCTACGTCTCCGACCACCCGCTCTTCGGCATCGAGCACGTGCTGAGCGACAAGTCGGACGCCGCGATCTCGCAGCTGACCGGCGGCGAGCACAGCGACGGCGCGATCGTCACCATCGGCGGCATCATCTCGGGCCTCCAGCGCAAGATGACCAAGCAGGGCAACGCCTGGGCCATCGCCACCGTGGAGGACCTGGCCGGGTCCATCGAGTGCATGTTCTTCCCCGCCACCTACCAGCTGGTCTCCACCCAGCTCGTCGAGGACACCGTCGTCTTCGTCAAGGGGCGCCTGGACAAGCGCGAGGACGTGCCGCGCCTGGTCGCCATGGAGATGCAGGTCCCCGACCTCTCCTCGGCCGGGACCAACGCGCCGGTGGTGCTCACCATCCCCACCGTCCGGGTCACCCCGCCCATGGTCAGCCGGCTCGGCGAGGTGCTGAACAGCCACCGGGGCGACACCGAGGTGCGGATCAGGCTCCAGGGCCCCCGCAAGACCACCGTGCTCCGGCTCGACCGGCACCGGGTCAAGCCCGACCCGGCCCTCTTCGGCGACCTCAAGGTGCTGCTCGGCCCGTCCTGCCTGGCCGGCTGAGCACAGGCATACGGGCGGACACACGGAAGGGGCGGCCCCGCCGAAGCGGGGTCGCCCCTTCCGGTGTACCGGCCGGTGGCCGGACCGGAGAAGTCCCGGTCAGTTGTGGCCGAAGCGCCGCTGATGCTTACGCGCGACATCGGCAGGGCTGCCCTGGGCCTGCGCCTGGGACTGGCTCTGCGACTCGAAAGCCGTCGAGCGCGCCTCCTGGGTGCCGCGCTCCGCCTGCGAAGCGCGCTCCTGATGGCTGCCCTGCTTGCGGTTCTTGTTCTTGGCCATGGTGTTCCTCCTGTAAGGACGCTCGGGGCCAGGACCACCGTCAGATTCACATAATCGGATAAACATCGCATGTCGGATCATTACCGTGCGTAGTGACGGGGTATGATGCGCGCTTTTCGTGATCCGCCACGCCGATGATCGAGTTCCGGCCGTCAACCCCGCCGCGGTCGGGCAGACTCGAAGGAACCCTGAGAAAACCCGATCCCGATTGCCTGGAAGAGGGTGGAACGCGTGGACCGTTGCGTCGTCCTGGTGGACGCCGGCTACCTGCTGGGCGCAGCCGCGAGCCTGCTGGCGGGAGAACCCGCGCGGTCCCGCATCACCGTCGACCACGCGGCCCTGATCCAGCAGCTGCGCGAACGCGCCGAGGCCGACACCGCACAGCCCCTGCTGCGGATCTACTGGTTCGACGGCGCGCCCGACCGCGTCCCGCAGCCCGAGCACCGCAGACTGCGCGTCATGCCGCGGGTCACGGTCCGCCTCGGTGCCCTCACCCGCAGCGACGGGCGCTGGGCGCAGAAGGGCGTCGACGCCGCGATGCACGCCGAACTCACCGAACTCGCCCGCAACCGCGCCTGCTCCGACGTGGTCCTGGTGACCGGCGACGGCGATCTGCTCCCCGGCCTGATGTCCGCCAAGGAACACGGCGTAGCCGTCCACCTCTGGGCCGTCCAGGCCGCCGACGGCGACTACAACCAGTCCGAGGACCTGGTCGCCGAGGCCGACGAGCGCCGCGTCCTGGACCGTGCCTGGATCACCGGGGCCGTCCGGGCCAAGGAGACCGGCGGCGCCTGCGCCCCGCCGCCCGTCCCGCGCCCCGAGATCGCCGCCATTCTCTCCGCCCCGCTGCCCGAGTCGGCCCTCGCCGCCTCCGCCGAGCGCGCCTCCCGCGCCGCCGAGCGGAACGGGGCCGCGGACGCCGGTG
>NZ_JAKRGC010000334.1 GCF_022347745.1 Streptomyces sp. OfavH-34-F | reverse complement strand
AGCGGACGGCGGCCAGGTGCAGCCCGGCCAGTTCGGCCCCGGCGGCGGGCGGCAGCGGGGTGCCGGCGCCCGCGATCTGCCGGCCGGTGGGGGAGAGCACCCAGGCGCGCAGGTCCAGGTCGGAGCCGAGCAGGTCGAGGACGACCTCCGGGCCGCCGCCCGCCGGGCCCGAGGTCATCAGCCTGCGGTGCCGGTCCACCACGGCCGCCAGGTCGCCCGCCCGCTCGCCGGACACCTGGCGCACCACGTACTCGGTGATCGTTGCGAACGCGACCGTCTCGTGGACGGCGAACAGTGGCAGCCGGTGCCGGCGGCAGGCCGCCACCAGATCGTCCGGGACGTCCCCCAGCTCCGCCTCGCCCGCCGCGAGACCCGCCACCCCGGCCGCCGCCAGGATGCGCACGAACGGCTCCGAGTCCGCCGTGTCCCGGCGCCACGCCAGACCGGTCAGGACCAGCTCACCGCCCGTGAGGTAGCGGCTCGGGTCGCGCAGGTCGGTCGTCATCACGCCCCGGACCGACCGGTCCAGCTCCTCGTCGCCGCCGAGCAGCCGCAGGCCCAGCGCGTCGTTCTCCAGCAGTGCGCGCAGCCGCATCTCGTCGCCGCCGATCTCTTTCGTTGGTACGGGTGAAGTCTGGGTGTTGCGGTGAGGCCCGTGAGCCCCGTCATTCGTTCGAATCTACAAGACGTGAGCGGAGACCAGCCAACTCCTTCATGGGTTCGGTGACTGCACCAGGTGGAGCAGGGCTTGTGTACTGGGCCGCACACCGCGTGAACAAGACATGAACAGAGTCGAGGGCCGGCCGTCACCCAGCCCAGCGTGAGAACCCGATCGAGAAGAGAGCCACCATGGACTTCCTTCGCCCCGCAAGCTGGGAGGAGGCGCTCGCCGCCAAGGCCGAGCACCCGACGGCTGTGCCCATCGCCGGGGGCACCGATGTGATGGTCGAGATCAACTTCGACCACCGGCGCCCCGAGTACCTGCTGGACCTGAACCGCGTCGCCGAGCTGACCGACTGGGAGACCGGACCGGACACCGTACGGCTCGGCGCCTCGGTCCCGTACAGCATGATCATGGAACACCTGCGCGCCGAACTGCCCGGGCTCGCGCTCGCCTCGCACACCGTCGCATCCCCGCAGATCCGCAACCGGGGCGGCGTCGGCGGCAACCTGGGCACCGCCTCCCCGGCCGGTGACGCCCACCCCGCCCTGCTCGCCGCCGGCGCCGAGGTGGAGGCCGCGTCCGTACGCGGCACCCGCATGATCCCCATCGACGCCTTCTACACCGGCGTCAAGCGGAACGCGCTCGAACCCGACGAGCTGATCCGGGCCGTCCACATCAAGAAGGCCGACGGACCCCAGCAGTTCTCCAAGGTCGGCACCCGCAACGCGATGGTCATCGCCGTCTGCGCCTTCGGCCTCGCCCTGCACCCCGAGACCCGCACCGTCCGCACCGGCATCGGATCGGCCGCCCCGACCCCCGTACGGGCGAAGGAGGCCGAGGAGTTCCTGAACGCCGCCCTGGAGGAGGGCGGGTTCTGGGACAGCCGGACCGTCATCACCCCGTCCGTCGCCCAGCGGTTCGCCACCCTCGCCGCCGGCGCCTGCAACCCGATCGACGACGTGCGCGGCACCGCGAGCTACCGCCGGCACGCCGTCGGGATCATGGCCCGCCGCACCCTGGGCTGGGCCTGGGAGTCCTACCGCGGCAACGGCCGCAGCACCGAAGGAGCCGCCTGATCATGCGCGTCAATTTCACCGTCAACGGCCGCCGCCACGAGGCCGACGACGTCTGGGAGGGCGAGTCGCTCCTCTACGTCCTGCGCGAGCGCATGGGCCTGCCCGGCTCCAAGAACGCCTGCGAGCAGGGCGAGTGCGGCTCCTGCACCGTCCGCCTCGACGGCGTCCCCGTCTGCTCCTGCCTGGTCGCCGCCGGACAGGTCGAGGGCCGCGACGTCGTCACCGTCGAAGGGCTCGCCGACTTCGCCGCCCACCGCGCCGACGCCCACCCCGGCACCGGCTGCGCCTCCGGCGCCTGCGGCACCCCGCTCGACCGGGCCCGCCGGTGGCAGGCCGCCCCCGCCACCGGCGAGGAGACCCGCGACACCGGGGAGCTGTCCCCGATCCAGCAGGCGTTCATCGACGCCGGAGCCGTCCAGTGCGGCTTCTGCACCCCGGGTCTCCTGGTCGCCGCCGACGAACTCCTGGAGCGCACCCCGCAGCCGTCCGACGCGGACATCCGCGAGGCGCTCTCCGGCAACCTCTGCCGCTGCACCGGCTACGAGAAGATCCTCGACGCGGTCCGCCTCGCGGCCGCCCGCGCGGAAGAGGCGGTCTGACATGGACGTCACCGGTTCCCCCGCCAGCATCCACCAGCACACCCGCACCAAGGGCGGCATCGGCGAGTCCACGCTGCGCCCGGACGGCATCCTCAAGGTCACCGGCGAATTCGCGTACTCCTCCGACATGTGGCACGAGGACATGCTCTGGGGCCACACCCTGCGTTCCACCGTCGCCCACGCCGAGATCGTCTCCATCGACACCTCCGAGGCGCTCGCCACCTCCGGCGTCTACGCGGTGCTCACCTACGACGACCTGCCGACCGCGGTGAAGAACTACGGGCTGGAGATCCAGGACACCCCCGTCCTCGCCCACGGCCGGGTCCGCCACCACGGCGAGCCCGTCGCCCTCGTCGCGGCCGACCACCCCGAGACCGCCCGCCGCGCCGCCGCCAAGATCCGCATCGACTACCGCGAACTCCCCGTCGTCACCGACGAGGCATCCGCCACCGCCCCCGGCGCCCCCCTCATCCACGAGAACCGCACCGACCACCACATCGGCCACGTCCCCCACCCCAACATCGTCCACCGCCAGCCGATCGTCCGCGGCGACGCGGAGGCGGCCGCGGCCCGCGCCGACGTGATCGTCACCGGCGACTACTACTTCGGCATGCAGGACCAGGCGTTCCTCGGCCCCGAGTCCGGCCTCGCCGTACCCGCCGAGGACGGCGGCGTGGACCTGTACGTGGCCACCCAGTGGCTCCACTCCGACCTGCGCCAGATCGCCCCCGTGCTCGGACTCCCCGAGGACAAGGTCCGCATGACCCTGTCCGGCGTCGGCGGAGCCTTCGGCGGCCGCGAGGACCTGTCCATGCAGATCCACGCCTGCCTCCTCGCGCTGCGCACCGGCAAGCCCGTGAAGATCGTCTACAACCGCTTCGAATCCTTCTTCGGGCACGTCCACCGCCACCCCGCCCGGCTCCACTACGAGCACGGCGCCACCCGCGACGGCAAACTCACCCACATGAAGTGCCGCATCGTCCTGGACGGCGGCGCCTACGCCTCCGCCTCCCCGGCCGTCGTCGGCAACGCCTCCTCGCTGTCCGTCGGCCCGTACGTCG
Organism: Streptomyces sp. OfavH-34-F; assembly: GCF_022347745.1. GTDB lineage: Bacteria > Actinomycetota > Actinomycetes > Streptomycetales > Streptomycetaceae > Streptomyces. Next base: position 3,393 of record NZ_JAKRGC010000334.1, on the reverse strand, counting down.
TCGAGAACGTCGACATCGAGGCGCTCGCCCTCTACACCAACAACCCCCCGTGCGGCGCCATGCGCGGCTTCGGCGCGGTCCAGGCGTGCTTCGCCTACGAGGCGCAGATGGACAAGCTCGCCGCCGCGCTGGACCTGGACCCCGTCGAGTTCCGGCAGCTCAACGCCATGGAGCAGGGCGACCTGCTGCCCACCGGCCAGCAGGTCGACTCGCCCGCCCCGGTCGCCGAACTGCTGCGCCGCGTCAAGGCCATGCCGATGCCGCCCGAACGCCAGTGGGAGACCGCCGGCGAGCACCCCGACGTACGCGCCCTGCCCGGCGGCCTGTCCAACACCACCCACGGCGAGGGCGTCGTGCGCGGCGTCGGCTACGCGGTCGGCCTCAAGAACGTCGGCTTCTCCGAGGGCTTCGACGACTACTCCACCGCACGGGTGCGCATGGAGGTCGTCGGCGGCGAACCCGTCGCGACGGTGCACACCGCCATGGCCGAGGTCGGACAGGGCGGCGTCACCGTGCACGCCCAGATCGCCCGTACCGAACTCGGCGTCGCCCAGGTCACCATCCACCCCGCCGACACCCGCGTCGGCTCCGCCGGATCGACCTCCGCCTCCCGCCAGACGTACGTCACCGGCGGGGCGGTCAAGAACTCCTGCGAGGCCGTCCGCGAACGGGTCCTGGAGATCGGCCGGCGCAAGTTCGGCACCTACCACCCCGCCTGGGCCACCGCCGAACTCCTGCTGGAGGGCGGCAAGGTCGTCACCGACGGCGGCGAGGTGCTCGCCGACCTGGTGGACGTCCTGGAGGACGAGGCGGTCGACATCGAGCTGGAGTGGCGCCACCGCCCCACCGAGCCCTTCGACCTGCGCACCGGGCAGGGCAACGGCCACGTCCAGTACTCGATCGCCGCGCACCGCGCGGTCGTCGAGGTCGACACCGAACTCGGCCTGGTCAAGGTCATCGAACTGGCCTGCGCCCAGGACGTCGGCAAGGCGCTCAACCCGCTGTCCGTCGTCGGCCAGATCCAGGGCGGCACCATCCAGGGAATGGGCATCGCCGTCATGGAGGAGATCATCGTCGACCCGGTGACCGCGAAGGTGCGCAACCCCTCCTTCACGGACTACCTCCTCCCCACCATCCTCGACACGCCGACCATCCCCGTCGACGTGCTCGAACTCGCCGACGACCACGCCCCGTACGGGCTGCGCGGCATCGGCGAGGCCCCGACCCTGTCGTCCACCCCGGCCGTCCTCGCGGCGATCCGGAACGCGACGGGTCTGGAGCTCGACCGGACGCCGGTACGCCCGGAGCACCTGACCGGTCTCTGACACCCGGCTCCGTCCCGACTCTCCGGGCGGTGCGCGCCACCGGCGAACGTCACACTTCCCGGCCCGCACCGCCCGGAGGCCCAGGGGCCCGCACCGCTCGCGGCCCCCAGCCCCCCGCACCGGAACGTCCCGTTCCCCTCGCGGAACCAGCCCGCCCCGTGCCGTCCACCGGGTCGTGCCGCCAGCGCAGTCATCCCAAATCCCGCACAACGAACCTCTTCCGCGGGTGCCCCTGTGAACCTTGGGAGTCAGGCATCATGACCCAGCAGTCAGTGCAGCCGAAGACCGGTGCGGAGGACGCGGGCCCCGGCTCGCGCGTCCCCGCCGGCAGATCATGGCTCGACCGGTACTTCCACATATCCGACCGCGGCTCGACCGTGGCCCGTGAGGTGCGCGGCGGCGTCACCACCTTCATGGCCATGGCCTACATCCTCCTGCTCAACCCGCTGATCCTCGGCGGAAAGGACGTCGACCAGAACGTACTCGGCCAGTCGGCGCTCATCACCGCCACCGCGCTCGCGGCGGCGGCGACCACCCTGCTCATGGGGTTCGTCGGCAAGGTCCCGCTCGCGCTCGCCGCGGGCCTCAGCGTCTCCGGCGTCCTGGCCTCCCAGGTCGCCCCCGAGATGACCTGGCCGCAGGCCATGGGCATGTGCGTGATGTACGGCCTGGTGATCTGCCTCCTGGTGGTCACCGGACTGCGCGAGCTGATCATGAACGCGATCCCGCTCCCGCTGAAGCACGGCATCACCATGGGCATCGGCCTGTTCATCGCCCTGATCGGGCTCTACAAGGCCGGATTCGTCGGCAAGGGCGCCGCGACCCCGGTGACCCTCGGCCCCGCCGGGGAACTCGCCGGCTGGCCCGTCCTCGTCTTCTGCGTGACCCTGCTGCTCATCTTCATGCTCCAGGCCCGCAACATCCCCGGCGCGATCCTCATCGGCATCGTCGTCGGCACCGCGGTCGCCGTCGTCATCAACAAGGTGGCGGACGTCGATCCCAAGATCTGGAGCAGCGGCCCGCCCGAGCTGCACGGCTCCGCGGTCTCCTCGCCCGACTTCTCGCTCTTCGGCGAGGTCGACTTCGGCGGCTGGGGCGACGTCGGCGCCATGACCGTCGGCTTCATCGTCTTCACCCTGGTCCTGGCCGGATTCTTCGACGCGATGGCCACCATCATCGGCGTCGGCACGGAGGCCGGGCTCGCCGACGACAAGGGCCGGATGCCGGGCCTGTCCAAGGCGCTGTTCATCGACGGCGCGGGCGGCGCGATCGGCGGCGTCGCCGGCGGCTCCGGGCAGACGGTCTTCGTGGAGTCCGCGACCGGCGTCGGCGAAGGGGCCAGGACCGGCCTCGCCTCCGTCGTCACCGGCCTGTTCTTCGCCGCCTGCCTCTTCTTCACCCCGCTCACCGCGATCGTGCCCGCCGAGGTGGCGTCCGCCGCCCTGGTCGTCATCGGCGCCATGATGATGCAGAACGCCCGGCACGTGGACTGGAGCGACCGCTCCGTGGCCATTCCGGTGTTCCTCACCGTGGTCCTGATGCCGTTCACGTACACCATCACCACCGGTGTCGCCGCGGGCGTCATCTCCTACGCGGCCATCAAGGCCGCGCAGGGCCGGGGCCGCGAGGTCGGCGCCTTCATGTGGGGCCTGACGGCGATCTTCGTCGTCTACTTCGCCCTGCACCCGATCGAGGGCTGGCTCGGCGTCAGCTGACCCGCCCGCCCCACACCCGCCAAGGAGACCGAGATGCTGGACATCGCCGACGAGCTCGACCGCTGGGCCGGGCAGGGACGCGACTTCGCCGTGGCCACCGTCGTCGCCGTCGGCGGCAGCGCGCCCCGGCAGCCGGGAGCCGCGCTGGCCGTGGACCGCGAGGGCACGGCCATCGGCTCGGTCTCCGGCGGGTGTGTGGAGGGCGCGGTGTACGAGCTGTGCCGGCAGGCCCTGGAGGACGGCGCCACCCGCGTCGAACGCTTCGGCTACAGCGACGAGGACGCCTTCGCGGTCGGCCTGACCTGCGGCGGCGTCATCGACATCCTGGTCACCCCGGTCCGGTCCGGCGACCC
>NZ_JAKRGC010000333.1 GCF_022347745.1 Streptomyces sp. OfavH-34-F | reverse complement strand
GCCGGTGGCCCGGGCGCGGGCGTGCAGCGCCGACTGGGCGGCCAGGCGGTCGCGGGCGGCGAACAGGGCGCGGGACAGGGCGAGCGCGGTGCGGCGCTCGTGCGGGTCGAGGAAGCGGTTGCGGCTGGAGAGCGCGAGGCCGTCCGGCTCCCGGACCGTCTCCACGCCGACGATCTCCACCGGGAAGTTCAGGTCCCGCACCATGCGCCGGATCAGGGCGAGCTGCTGGGCGTCCTTCTGCCCGAAGAACGCGGTGTCGGGGCGGGTGAGGTGGAGCAGCTTGGCGACGACGGTGAGCATGCCGTCGAAGTGGCCGGGGCGCGAGGCCCCCTCCAGGCGTTCGCCCATCGGGCCGGCCGCGATCCGGACCTGCGGTTCGCCGCCGGGGTAGACCTCGTCCACGGACGGGGCGAAGACCGCGTCGGCGCCCGCCGCGCCGGCCACCGCGAGGTCGGCTTCGAGCGTGCGCGGGTAGCGGTCGAGGTCGGCGGCCTCGCCGAACTGGAGCGGGTTGACGAAGACGGTGACGACGACCTGGCCGGCGGGGCCCGCGTGGGCGCGGGCGGCCCGGATCAGGGAGGCGTGTCCCTCGTGCAGGGCGCCCATCGTCATGACGACGGCCCGCCGCCCCTCGGGGGCGTAGCCGTGCAGTGCGGCGGCCGTGTGGAAGAGGGCCGGAGTGAAGGCGGTGGCGGTCATCGGGACTCCTCCGGTCCGTTGCCGTGGGGGCCGGTGCCCGGTGCCGCCCCGTCGGCGAGGGCGTCCAGCAGGTCTTCGGCCAGTTCCGGCTTGAGCAGGCCGTGGGCGAGGGCGCGGTCCGCGGTGGCGCGGGCCATCGCGACGTACCCGGCGACCGTCTGCGGGGCGTGGGCGCGCAGCTCGCCGATGTGGGCGGCGACCGTGCCGGCGTCGCCGCGCGCGACCGGGCCGGTGAGCGCCGCGTCGCCGGAGCGCAGGGCGTTGTCCAGGGCGGCGCCGAGGAGCGGGCCGAGCATCCGGTCGGGGGCGGTGACCCCGGCGGTGCGCAGCAGCTCCATCGACTGGGCGACCAGCGTGACCAGGTGGTTCGCGCCGAGGGCGAGGGCCGCGTGGTAGAGCGGGCGGGACTCCTCGGCGACCCACTCGGGCTCGCCGCCCATCTCGATGACCAGCGCCTCCGCGGCGAGCCGCAGCTCGTCGGGGGCGGTGACCCCGAAGGAGCAGCCGGCCAGCCGCTGCACGTCCACCGAGGTGCCGGTGAACGTCATCGCGGGGTGCAGGGCGAGCGGCAGGGCGCCGGCCCGCCGGGCGGGGTCCAGGACCTTCGTGCCGTACCGGCCCGAGGTGTGGACGAGGAGCTGTCCGGGGCGGACGGCGCCGGTCTCGGCCAGGCCCTCCACGAGTCCGGGCAGGGCGTCGTCGGGGACGGTGAGCAGGACCAGCTCGGCGCGCGCGAGGACCTCGGCGGGCGGGACGAGCGGGACGTCGGGGAGCAGGTCGGCGGCGCGCCGCACCGAGGCGTCGGAGACGCCCGAGACGGCGACCGGACGGTGCCCGGCGAGGGCCAGGGACGCGGCCAGGGCGGGGCCGACACGGCCCGCCCCCACCACGCCGACGGTGAGCCGGGCGGGGCGGTCCCTCGCGTCGAGGGGCCCCTGGGGAGCTGATGCGTTCACACTGCGGGCCTTCCGTTCCAGTCCGCGGGGGGTACCGGACGATTCCTCTGCATGCTACGCCAGCTCCCGGCCCCGCATCCCGGCTGTCCACAGGCTGTGGATACCGTCTCGGGCGGGACTGAATCCCGGTGGGCGGCCACGGCTTTCCGCGCGATGATCGTCCCATGGACTACATGGGCACGCGGGGCGCGGACGGCGCCGGGGACGGGGCGTCGGAAGCCGTGGACGCCGAGGAGGCGGGGCGGCTGCGCAGGCTCACCGCCTGGCGGAAGGCCGGACGCGCCCTGGGCCGGCTCCCCCAGGACCGCACGCTCGGCGAACAGCTGGCCGCCCTGGCCGCCCAGGCCGCCACGGTCACCGACCCGGCCCTCCCGGCGGACCTCTACGGGGACGGGGTCGTCGGCGAGCTGGAGCGCCGGGTCGCCGGCCTGCTGGGCACGGAGGCCGCCGTGTTCTTCCCGACCGGGACGATGGCGCAGCAGGTCGCGCTCCGCTGCTGGGCCGGCCGCACCGGCAACCCCGTCGTCGCCCTGCATCCGCTCGCCCACCCGGAGGTCCACGAGAACGGCGCGCTGGGCGCGGTGAGCGGGCTGCGCACCGTTCATCCGACGACCGAGCCGCGGCTGCCCTCGGCCGACGAGGTCCGCGACTTCCCGGAGCCGTTCGGCACCCTGATGCTGGAGCTGCCGCTGCGGGACGCCGGGTTCCTGCTGCCCTCCTGGGAGGAGCTGGAGGCCGTGGTGGCCGCCGCCCGCGACCGGGAGGCGGTGGTCCACTTCGACGGGGCCCGGCTGTGGGAGTGCGCCCCGCACTTCGGGCGGACGCTGCCGGAGATCGCCGCGCTCGCGGACAGCGTGTACGTGTCCTTCTACAAGTCCCTGGGCGGGATCTCCGGGGCCGCGCTCGCCGGTTCCGCCTCGCTGGTCGAGGAGGCCCGCCTGTGGCGGCACCGGTACGGGGGCATGCTCTACCAGCAGTTCCCGGCGGCGGTCGCGGCGCTGGCCGGGCTGGACCGGGAGCTGCCGAGGCTGCCCGCGTACGTGGCGCACGCCCAGGTGGTCGCCGAGGCGCTGGCCGAGGGGTTCGAGGCGGCGGGCGCGGGCTGGTTCCGGGTGCATCCGCGGCGGCCGCACACCCACCAGTTCCAGGTGTGGCTGCCCTACGACGCCGACGTGCTGACCGAGACGGCGGTGCGGCAGGCCGAGGAGACCGGCACCGTCCTCTTCCGCCGCTGGTTCACGCCGGACACCGGCGCGCCGGGGGTGGCGGCCACGGAGGTGACGGTGAACGAGGCCGGTCTGGAGTGGACCGCCCAGGACGTGCGGGACGCGGTGGCCGCGTTCCTGGCACGGCTGCCCGCCCGGGGCTGAGGACCGCCCGGCCCGGCCGTGGATTGACGGCGGCCGTCAATCCGTGACCGGGTTGTCGGACCCGCCGGGCACCATGGACGCGTGAGCGTCACCATCCGCATCGCGGGCCTGGCCCCCGACCGCTTCGTCTTCCGGACCTCCCCGCTGGTCGAGCTGGGGGTGGCGCTGCACGCGCTCTCCGAACCGGGCCACCATCCGGGCCTGCACGGCTGGGCGACGGCCACCGCCACGGCCCTGGAGCCCGACCTCGCGGACCGGCTGCACGAGGCGGAGTTCCTGTGGCGGAACACCTTCTCGGACATCTTCATGCCGTTCGCCGGGATCGTCGGCGGCGACGGGGTTACGGGCGCCGACCTCGCCGCCGACCTGGACATCCTGGACCGGCTGGACGACGACCGGTTCGTCTCCGCCGCCCTGGAGTTCACCTGCGCCGCCTTCTACGGGACCGGCTCGGCCTCCCCGCTGCGGGACGCCGGGATGCGCGCCCGCGCCCTGGACATGGCGGCGGCGCGCGGGCCGCGCCAGGTGGAGTTCACCCAGCGGCTGCTGGCCGACCCTGCTCCGGTGCGCCGCTGGCTGCGCCGCCTCTTCGAGGACTGCGACCAGGCGTTCTTCGCGGACACCTGGGAGCGGGTGCGCGTGCAGCTGGTGGCCGACGCGCGGCACAAGACGGACCTGCTGCGGCACAAGGGCCTGGCCGAGGCGATACGGGCGGTCTCCCCCGCGCTGTCGCTGGACGCGGACGGCGGCACGATCAGCGTCGACAAGCTGACCGAGGGGGAGACCGACGCCACGGACCCGGCGGTGGGCCCCGGGCTCACGCTCATCCCCACCGCCTTCGGCCGGCCGCACCTGATGGTGCTGCACGCCCCGGGCTGGCGGCCGGTGATCCACTACCCGGTGCACCGGCCCGAGCTGCCCGCGCCCGCCCCGGTGGAGCTGCTGCAACTGCGGATGGAGGCGCTCGCCCACCCGATGCGGATGCGGCTGTGCCGGAACATCGCCCGCTCCCCGTGGACCACCGGCGAACTGGCCGACACCCACGGGATCACCTCGCCGGAGGTCTCCCGGCATCTGGCGGTGCTCAAGAAGGCGGGGCTCGTCACGACCCGGCGCCGGGGCCGGTACGTGCTGCACCAGCTGGACCTGACCGTGGTGGCCCGGCTGGGGAGCGACTTCCTGGAGGGCATCCTGCGCTGAGCGCGGCGCCTGTCAGCCCGCGCCGCCGCCCGCCCGGACCAGCCCCGTCTCGTACGCGAGGACGACGACCTGCACCCGGTCGCGCAGGGCCAGCTTGGTCAGGATGCGGCCGACATGCGTCTTCACGGTCGCCTCGGAGAGGACCAGCCGTCCCGCGATCTCGCCGTTGGACAGGCCCTGGGCGACCAGCAGCATCACCTCGCGCTCGCGCTCGGTGAGCTTGGCGACGTCCTTGTGCTGCGGCTCCGGCGTACCGCTGGGGAGCATCGGCGAGAAGCGGTCGAGGAGCCGGCGGGTGGTGGACGGGGCGACGACCGCGTCCCCGCTGTGCACGGAGCGGATCGCGGCCAGCAGCTCGCCCGGCGGCACGTCCTTCAGCATGAAGCCGCTGGCCCCGGCCTTGAGCCCGGAGAACGCGTACTCGTCGAGGTCGAAGGTGGTCAGGATGAGCACCTTGGGCGCATCGGGCTGCGCGCAGATGCGGCGGGTGGCCTCGACGCCGTCCAGCCGGGGCATGCGGACGTCCATCAGCACCACGTCCACCGCGGTGGCGCGCAGGATCTCGATCGCCTCCGCGCCGTCACCGGCCTCGGCGACCACCTCCATGTCCGGCTGGGCGGCGAGCACCATCCGGAAGCCGGTGCGCAGCAGCACCTGGTCGTCGACGAGCATCACGCGGATCGCCATCGGGTCCTGTCTCTCCTCGTTCGTCCGGCTCATTCGTCCGGCTCATCCGGCCAGGCCGGCCCGGTCGGTCGGTTCGTTCGGCTCGTTCGGTTCGTGCGGCGCGGTTCAGCGGTCGGCGGCCTTGAGCGGCAGCAGCGCGCTGATCCGGAAGCCGCCGCCGGGGCGCGGCCCGGCATCCAGTGTGCCGCCGACCATGCCGACCCGTTCCCGCATGCCGATCATGCCGTGCCCCGCGCCGTCCGCGCCGCCGTCCTCGTACAGCTCGTGGGCGGCGCCCCGGCCGTCGTCCTCGACCAGCAGGCCGAGCCCGTCGTCGAAGTAGACCAGCCGGACGCTGGCCCCGGCGTGCGGGCCGCCGTGCTTGCGGGTGTTGGTCAGGGCCTCCTGCACGATGCGGTACGCGGTCAGTTCGACACCGCTGGGCAGCGGGCGGGCGGTGCCCTCGACCTTGAAGTCCACCTCCAGGCCGGCCTTGCGCACCTGGTCGATCAGCTCCTCGATCTGCTCGACGTCGGGCTGCGGCACGTACTCGCCGCTCTCCTCGGCGTCGCCCGTGCGCAGCACGCCGAGCAGCCGGCGCATCTCCGCGAGGGCCTGCCGGCCGGTGGTGGAGATGGTCTCCAGCGCCTGCCGGGCCTGGTCGGGCGCCGCGTCCAGCACATAGGCGGCGCCGTCGGCCTGCACCACCATCACCGACACGTTGTGCGCGACCACGTCGTGGAGTTCGCGGGCGATCCGGGCCCGTTCGGCGGCGACCGCCACCTTGGCCTGCGCCTCCCGCTCCCGCTCCAGCCGGGCCGCCCGCTCCTCCAGCTGGTCGAAGTAGGCCCGCCGGGTCCGCATCGAGTCGCCGAGCACCCAGGCCAGGACGAACGGCACCGTCAGCACCACGACGACGAACACCGACTCCGCCCAGCCGCGCGTCACTTCCTCCTGGTCGGGCCAGCGGAGCTGGGAGAGCGTCGCCGCGCTCAGACTGCACACCAGGGCGAGCCGGGAGGCCCAGCGCTCACCGACGGTGGCGACCGTGAACGTGATCACCAGCATCGCGAAGTTCGCCACGGTCGGCCGGACCCCGCACAGCAGCTGCACCACGCCCATCGCGATGGCGAGCAGCAGCATCTTCTCCGGCGCCCGCCTGCGCAGCGCGACGACGAGGCAGAGCCCCACGACCACCGGCACGATCGCGATCCGTTCGAGCGGTCCGCCGCGCCCGGCGTCGCCCACCACGATGGTCATGCCGGAGAGCCCGAGGAGGAAGACAGCCCAGAAGCTGTCCACACCCGTCGGGTGTCTGCGGATGAAATCGTAGAGGCGCTGCACGTAACCCAGCGTAAAGAAGACTGCGGGGTGCCGGGTCAGCCGAAGGGTCGATCCGGGTCTCGGGCCCCTACTCCCCAAGGTGGAGACTGGTGAATCGTGAGGGATGAGTGGCGCGGGTGGCAGGAGGCGGCGCAGGCCGCGCTCTACGGCGACGACGGCTTCTACCGGCGCCCCGAGGGCCCGGCGGGTCATTTCCGCACCTCGGTGCACGCCTCGCCGCTGTTCGCCGCCGCCGTCGCCCGGCTGCTGGTGCGGACGGCGGCGGAGCTGGGCACCGCCGACGTGGACCTGGTGGACATGGGGGCGGGGCGCGGGGAGCTGGTGACCGGCGTCCTCGCCGCGCTGCCCGCCGAGGGCGGCGCCGACCTGGCGGTACGGGCGTACGCGGTCGAGCTGGCCGCCCGCCCGGACGGCCTGGACCCCCGGGTGGAGTGGTGCGCCGAGCCGCCGAAGGGGGTGCGCGGGCTGCTGTTCGCCAACGAGTGGCTGGACAATGTGCCGCTGCCCGTGGCGGAGACCGGCGCGGACGGCGTCGAGCGGTACGTCGAGGTGCGCACCCGGGACGGCGCGGAGCGGCTGGGCGCGCCGGTCTCCGGG
>NZ_JAKRGC010000332.1 GCF_022347745.1 Streptomyces sp. OfavH-34-F | reverse complement strand
CGGCCGGCTGACCCGCGCGGTGGTGCCGTGGTGGCCGGTCGCGCATCGGCCGCCACGACATCCCCCTGCATCCCCCTCCGTCCCCCGCCTTCGAAACGTGCGCCCCGTGCCGCCGGAGGCCGAGGATCGGAGGCCGGAGGCTCGATTAACCCATCGGTCACAACACGTTCGTGATCAGGCAACACGGTGCGGTCACAGTGGGTTCATGACCGATATGACCTCCGCGAAGAACACCCGCCGCCCCCACCACTGGCGGCGGGACGTGATCGAACTGGCCGCGCTGTTCACGGCGGTGGCCGTCGCCGACGCGATCGCCAACCTGATCGGACATCAGCCGGACGGCCCGTACCTGCTCATCGCCTCGGCCGTGGCGCTGACCGCGACCGCCGGGTTCCACACCTGGTGGGCGCGGCGCCACAGCCACGCTCCGCCCCCGCCGCCCGAACCGGCGGGGCCGGACGGGTCGCCGGCCACCGCGACCGCCGCCGGCGGCTCCACGGTGCTGTGGCGGATGCGGACCACCGTCCAGGACGCGCCGGGCAGTCTGGCCGCCCTGTGCACGGAGCTGGCCGGGCTGGGCATCGACATCCTGACCCTCCAGACGCATCCGCTGGCGCGGGGCACCGTGGACGAGTTCCTGCTGCGGGTACCCGCCTCGCTGCCGGCCCAGGAACTGGGCCGGGCGGTCGCCGCCGCCGGAGGCACCTCCACCTGGACCGAACGGGCCGACACCCACGACCTGGTGGACGCCCCGACGCGGGTCCTCGGCCTCGCCACCCGCACCGCACTGGACGGCGCCGAACTCCCCCTGGCGCTGCGTCAACTGCTCGGCCGCTGCTCGATCCGCTCGCTGCCCGCCGTATCGGTGACCGGGCGCCCCACCGGGGAGTCCGCACCGGTCGAGGGGGTGCTGGAGGAGACGGTGATGCGGCTGCGCGATCCGTCGGGCGGGGTGCTCACGGTGGAGCGGCCCCATCTCCCGTTCACGCCGACGGAGTTCGCCCGGGCCCGGGCGCTGGTGGAGCTGGACGCCCGGCTCGGGCCCCGCATGCCGCGCGGCCGGCAGGTCCTCACGCTGCCGGAGGGCGAAGAGATCACGGTGGGCCGGGCGGACCGGGCCGACCTCGACGCGGCCGTGGCGATGCACGGGCGCTGCTCGGAACAGACGCTGCGCCTGCGCTACCACGGCCCGGTCCGGGACGCGGACCGCTACCTGGACCATCTGCTCGGCCCGCGCTTCGGCCGCACCCTGGCCGCCCGGACCGCCTCCGGCCGGCTGGTCGCCCTCGGGCACCTGCTGTGGGACGGCGACGAGACCGAGGTGGCGCTGCTCGTGGAGGACGCCTGGCAGCGGCGCGGCATCGGTTCCGAGCTGCTGGCCCGGCTCGTGGCGATGGCGGCCGAGGCCGGCTGCGAGAGCGTCTACGCCGTGACCCAGGCGTCGAACACCGGCATGGTCGCCGCCATGCGCGCGCTCTCGCTGCCGCTCGACTACCAGGTGGAGGAGGGCACGGTGGTGATCACCGCCCGCCTGTCCCCAGGCCCGGCACGCTCCCTGCCGCCGCTGCCGTACGAGCAGGCCGAGCGCTGACGCCGGGGCGGGCCTCCACCTCCCCGCCGTCCAGCGCCCGGTCGAGGTCGGCCCAGAGGTCGTCGACGTCCTCCAGGCCGACCGACATGCGCAGCAGCCGGTCGACGACGCCGGACGCGTGCCGGTCGCCCTCCTCCACGATGCGGTGGCTGATGGAGGCCGGGTGCTGGATGAGGGTGTCGACGCTGCCGAGGCTGACGGCCGGGGTGATCAGCCGCACCCCGGCGATGACCCGGTGCGGGTCGCCGGTGACCTCGAAGGAGACCATCGCGCCGCCGATCCGCGGGTAGTGCACGCGGCTGATCCTCGGGTCGGCGGCGAGCCGGCCGGCGAGTTCGGCGGCGGTCGCGGACGCGGCCCGGACCCGGACCGGCAGGGTGGACAGGCCGCGCAGCAGCAGATAGCCGGCCATCGGGTGCAGCACGCCGCCGGTGGCGAACCGGACCCGGCGCAGCACACCGGCGAACTCCTCGTCGCAGGCGACGACTCCGCCCATGACGTCACCGTGGCCGCCCAGGTACTTCGTGGCGCTGTGCAGGACGATCCGGGCGCCGTGCTCGACGGGGCGCTGGAGGACGGGGGTGGCGAAGGTGTTGTCGACCAGCAGCGGCACCGAGCCGCAGGAGTGGGCGACGGCCCGGATGTCCACCTCGGCGAGGGTCGGGTTGGCGGGGGTCTCCACGATGACCAGGCCGGTGTCGGGCCGGATGGCCTCGGCGATGCCGGCCGGGTCCGTCCAGGTGACCTCGGTGCCCAGGAGCCCGGCGTTCAGCAGGTGGTCGCTGCATCCGTAGAGCGGGCGGACGGCCACCACATGGCGCAGCCCCTGTCCGGCGCGGGCCAGCAGGACGGCGGTGAGCGCGGCCATGCCGCTGGCGAACGACACCGCGCTCTCGGTGCCCTCCAGACGGGCCAGGGCCGTTTCGAAGCGGGCGTTCGTCGGGTTGTCGAGCCGGGAGTAGACGGGCGGGCCGTCCGGGCGGGCCCCGGTGGTGGCGAAGGCGTCGATCCGCTCCGCCTCGGCGCGGGAGTCGTAGGAGGGGTACGTCGTCGACAGGTCGATCGGTGCGGCGTGCAGACCTTCGGCCGCGAGGTCGTCGCGTCCGGCGTGCACGGCTTCGGTGGCGAGTGCCCTGGACGGGGTTGTCGTCGCGGGCTGCGGCACGGATTCGTTGTCCATGGCCGCACTCTGAACGCTCCCCGGGCCAAGGGGCCTCAACCCCGTGCTACGTTCGGCGAATGACTGAATCCGTCGCTCTCGACACGGTCGATCTGCACATTCTACGACTGTTGCAGAACGACGCCCGGACCACGTACCGGGAGTTGGCGGCCGAGGTGGGCGTCGCCCCCTCGACGTGCCTGGACCGGGTGACGCGACTGCGCCGTACGGGCGTCATCCTGGGGCACCAGCTGCGGCTGGACCCGGCCCGGCTCGGCCGGGGGCTGGAGGCGCTGCTCTCCGTACAGGTGCGGCCGCACCGCCGGGAGCTGATCGGGCCGTTCGTGGAGCGGATCAGGTCGCTGCCGGAGTCGCGGGCGCTGTTCCATCTGACCGGCCCCGACGACTACCTGGTGCACGTGGCCGTGGCGGACACGGCGGATCTCCAGCGGCTGGTGCTGGACGAGTTCACCTCGCGGCGCGAGGTGGCGCGGGTGGAGACGCGGCTGATCTTCCAGCAGTGGGAGTGCGGCCCGCTGCTCCCGCCGGTGCCGGGGGCGGGGCCGGGGCCGCTCCCGGGACAGGTGCGTTCCACCGAATAGATGGTGACGTGGGGGGCCTCACCGTATGAGGATGTCGGTATGCCAGACTCTTCCAGCAACGCACTGCCGCGCCAGATCGCCGACGCCTACGTCGACGCATTCATCGAACTCGACCCGATCTCCGGCACCTACCTCGGAGTCGCGGAGAGTTCGCGCCGCCTTCCCGACTTCTCCCCCGCCGGCCAGGACCGGCTGGCCGCACTGGCCCGTGACACCCTCGCGCGGCTGGACCGCGCGGAGGCGCTGCCCGGTGCCGCCGACGACGCCGAGCGCCGCTGCGGCCGGCTGCTGCGGGAGCGCCTGACGGCGGAACTCGCCGTCCACGAGGCGGAGGAGGGGCTGCGGGTCGTCTCCAACATGCACTCCCCGGCCCACGCGGTCCGGGACGTGTTCACGGTGACGCCCACCGAGACGGACGAGGACTGGGCGGCCGTCGCCGAGCGGCTGCGGGCGGTCCCGGCGGCGCTCGCCGGTTACCGGGAGTCCCTGGCGCTGGGTCTGGAGCGCAAGCTGTACGGCGGTCCGCGCGCCGCGGCCACGTTCATCGGCCAGCTCGACGAGTGGGTCGGGGACGGGTCGAAGGGCTTCTTCCAGGAGTTCGCCGCCGCCGGCCCGGAGGCCCTGCGCGGTGAACTGGACGCGGCGGCCGCGCAGGCCACCGGCGCCCTGGACGAGCTGCGGCAGTGGATGCGCGAGGTGTACGTCCCCGCGATCGAGGGCGAGCCCGACACGGTGGGCCGGGAGCGCTACGCCCGCTGGTCGCGCTACTTCAACGGCACCGACCTCGATCTGGACGAGGCGTACGCGTACGGCTGGTCCGAGTACCACCGGCTGCTCGGCGAGATGCGGACCGAGGCCGGGAAGGTGCTGCCGGGCGCGGGCCCGTGGGAGGCGCTGGCCCACCTCGACGTGCACGGCAAGCACATCGAGGGCGTGGACGAGGTCCAGGCGTGGCTCCAGGGCCTGATGGACGAGGCGATCGAGGCGCTGGACGGCACGCACTTCGAGCTGGCCGAGCGGGTGCGCCGGGTGGAGTCCCGGATCGCCCCGCCCGGCGGGGCCGCCGCCCCGTACTACACGGGCCCGTCCGAGGACTTCTCCCGGCCCGGCCGCACCTGGCTGCCGACCATGGGCGAGACCCGCTTCCCGGTGTACGACCTGGTGTCGACCTGGTACCACGAGGGTGTTCCGGGCCATCACCTCCAGCTCGCCCAGTGGGTGCACGTGGCGGACAGCCTGTCGCGCTACCAGGCGTCCATCGGCATCGTCAGCGCCAACGCCGAGGGCTGGGCGCTGTACGCGGAGCGGCTGATGGACGAGCTGGGCTTCCTGCCCGACGCGGAGCGCCGGCTCGGCTATCTGGACGCGCAGATGATGCGCGCCTGCCGGGTGATCGTGGACATCGGCATGCACCTGGGTCTGGAGATCCCGGCCGATTCGCCGTTCCACCCCGGTGAGCGGTGGACGCCGGACCTGGCCCAGGAGTTCTTCGGCAACCACAGCGGCCGTCCCGCGGACTTCGTGGAGAGCGAGCTGACCCGCTACCTGTCGATGCCGGGCCAGGCGATCGGCTACAAGCTCGGCGAGCGCGCCTGGCTGCTGGGCCGGGAGAACGCCCGCGCGGCGCACGGCGACGCCTTCGACCTCAAGGCGTGGCACATGGCGGCGCTGTCCCAGGGCCCGCTGGGCCTGGACGACCTGGTCGACGAGCTGTCGAAGCTCTGACGCCCCGGCGGCCCGGTCCCGGACACCGCCGGGGCCGGGCCGCAGCCGTCAGCAGCCGCAGTCGCCGGCGGCGACCGGTGCGGTGAGCGGGTCGGCGGTGCGCCGCGCCGCGCCCTCCGACGTCTCGTACGGGAAGCCCTCGCGCGCCCAGTACTCGAAGCCGCCCAGCATCTCCTTGACCCGGTAGCCGAGCAGGGCCAGGGCGAGGGCGGCGCGGGTGGCGCCGTTGCAGCCGGGCCCCCAGCAGTACGTGACGACCGGCACGGCCGGGTCGAGGAGCCGGGGCGCCTGTTCGGCGATGAGCGCCGTCGGCAGGTGGACCGCGCCCGGGATGTGGCCCTGGTCCCAGGACTCGGTGGACCGGGAGTCCAGCAGGACGAACCCGGGATCGCCCCCGGCGGCGAGGGCGGCCGCGACGTCGGAGGCGTCGGCGTGGAAGGCGAGCGAGGCGCCGAAATAGGCGACGGCGTCGGCGGGGGCGGCGGGCGGAACGCCCAGGACGGGGTGAGAGGCGGCGGTGGCGCCGGTCCGGGAGGTCATGGCAGAAATCTATGAGCCCCGCACCCGGCCCGGAAGGTGAGATCCCCGGCACCTTTCTTGCCCGGCCGGGGATTCCACGGTTGGCTGTCGGGATGAGCGAGTATTCCCCGGACGCCACCGACTGGCGCATTCTCGACGTCCTCCAGCGCGAGGGCCGCGCCTCCTACGCGGAACTGGCGCGGGCGGTGGCGATGTCGCCGAGCGCCGTCACCGAGCGGGTCCGCCGGCTGGAGGAGGCCGGGGTCATCAGCGGCTACGCGGCGGTGGTCGATCCGGAACGGCTCGGGCTGCCGATCCTCGCCTTCGTACGGCTGCGGTACCCGAACGGCAACTACAAGCCGTTCCACGACCTGCTGGCGACCACGCCGGAGGTCGTGGAGGCCCATCACGTCACCGGTGACGACTGCTTCGTGCTCAAGGTGACGGCCCGTTCGATGAGCCATCTGGAGACCGTGTCCGGGAAGATCGGCGCCCTGGGGTCGGTGACCACCAGCGTCGTCTACTCCTCGCCGCTGCCCGGCCGCCCGATCAGTCGCTGAGCCCGTCCGCCCCGGCGCGCAGCCGCACCGCCGATCCGTGCCGCTCCTTGACCACTTCGAGCTGGGCGGGGATGCGGCGGCGCAGGTCGGCGACGTGGCTGACGATGCCGACGCTGCGGTCCCGTTCGCGCAGCGAGTCGAGCACGTCCAGCACCTCGTCCAGCGTCTGGTCGTCCAGGCTGCCGAACCCCTCGTCGATGAACAGGGTGTCCAGCCGTACGCCGCCGGCCTCGTCGGTGACGACGTCGGCGAGGCCGAGCGCCAGGGCGAGCGAGGCGAAGAACGTCTCGCCGCCGGAGAGCGTGGCCGTGTCGCGCTCGCGGCCCGTCCAGGCGTCGATGACGTGCAGGCCGAGCCCCGCCCGGCGGCCTCCCGTGCGAGCGTCGGAGTGCACGAGCTGGTAGCGGCCCGACGACATGCGGCGCAGCCGGGCGGTGGCCGCCGCCGCGACCTGCTCCAGGCGGGCCGCCAGCACGTACGACTCCAGGCGCATCTTGCGCGCGTTGTCGGCCGAGGTGCCGGCGGTCAGCCCGGCGAGCCGCGCCACGCGTTCGTACTCCTCGCGGACCGGCCCCAGCGCGCGGACCCCGTGCGCCACGCGCTGCGAGAGCCTGCCCAGTTCGGCGCAGCGCTCCCGGGCGGCGTCGAGCCCGGCGGCGGCCTCGCGCAGCGCCCGCTCGGCCCGGTCGCACAC
>NZ_JAKRGC010000331.1 GCF_022347745.1 Streptomyces sp. OfavH-34-F | reverse complement strand
CTCGGCGCTGCGGTCGCCGTCGGCCCGGAAGCGGGCGCGCAGTTCGTCGCGTTCGTCCAGCACCTCGGCGCGCAGGACGATGCGCCGGTCCTCCAGGTCGTCGTGGACCTCGTCGGTGCCGGTCAGCTGGTGGCCCCGGTAGGCCATGGCGAGCAGGAACGCGGTGGTGGCCAGGGTGATAACGATCGCGGTGAGGGCGATGGCCTGCGGCAGCGGGTCGGTGACCTCGGCGAGATCGACGCCGTAGAGCAGCGGTTCGCGGCCGGCGGACCCGGTGGCGGACAGGACGAACAGGTTGATGCCGTTGCCGGCGACGACCGCGCCGAGCAGGATGCGGGTGAGGGGCCGGGTCAGCATGAGGATGCCGCCGACCGCGCAGAGGACCACCGCGGCGGCCAGGAGCGAGGCGCTGACGGTCACGGGGTGGCCTCCCCGGTCTCCGGCCCGGCGGCCCGGCGGGCGGCGGCCTTCTCGGCGGCGGCGCGTTCGATCTGGCGGTCGATCTTGGCGCCGAGTGCCCGGACGATGTCGAGGACGACGCCGAGGACCAGCAGGTAGACGCCGCAGTCGAAGATGACCGGGGTGCCGAACTCGAAGTCGCCGAAGACCGGCAGGTGGCCGTGGTACGTCCAGGCGTGCAGGACCGTTCCGTCCCGGAGGCCGAGGAGGGCGACGCCGGTGGAGAGGAAGAGGCCGAGGCCGGTGAAGAGGCCGGGCTGGAGGGGTGCGGCCTCGGCGAGTTCGAACCGGCCGCCCGCGAGGTAGCGGGTGATCAGGGCGAGGCCCGCGACCAGGCCGCCGACGAAGCCGCCGCCGGGCATGTTCTCGGCGCAGAACAGCAGGTAGACGGAGAGCACCAGGATCGGGTGGAACAGCAGCCGGGCGATGACCTCGAAGACCACGGACCGGTGTTCGGGGGCGAGGGTGGCGCCGGCCGCCAGCCAGCCGCGTTCGGGCGCGCCCTCGTCCCCCTGGGGCACCCCGGTCAGCGGTTCGGTGGTCATGGACCAGGCGGTGGGTCCGCGTTCCCCGGCGGGCACGGCCGGGCCCTCGGCGCGGCGGTGCAGGTAGAGCAGGCTGGTCACGCCGATCGCGGCGGCGGCGAGGACGGCGGACTCCCCCATGGTGTCCCAGGACCGCAGGTCCACCAGGATCGTCGCGACGACGTCCTTGAGGCCGTGGTGCGCGGTCTCCTCGACCATGGCGGCGCCGGCCGGGAGCGCGGTGCGCGCGGCGGCGGCGACCCAGACCACCACGCCGAGGGTGGCGGCGGCGGCCAGGGCGACCGGGACGCGCACGGCCCGCCGCCAGCTGCTGACGGACTCCTCGAAGTGGACCGGCATCCGCCGCAGGACCAGGACGAACACGATCATGGACACGGTTTCCACGCAGAACTGGGTGAGCGCCAGGTCGGGGCCGCCCTGGACGACGAACAGCAGCGCGGTCCCGTAGCCGGTGAGTCCGGCCAGCACGACGGCCTTCATGCGCCGTCGCACGGTGAGGCAGAGGAGGGCCGCCGCGCAGGTCAGGGCGGCGACGGCACCCTGGAGCGGGACGTCCCAGAGCCGGGGCGCCGGGGCGCCCCGCCAGGGCTGGTCGGTGATGAGCGCGGAGAGCTGTCCGGCGAGCATCACGAGCAGGGTGGTGGCGAGGTAGACGGAGAGCGAGCCGCGCTGGACGAAGCCGGTGACCTGGAGGGAGAGGCGTTCCAGGCCCAGCAGCAGGTGGCCGAAGACGGCGTCGGCGGTGGGCCAGGCGACGCGCCGGGAGAACCGGGTGACCCGGGCGCGCGCGGCGAAGAGCAGGGCGCCGCCCGCCGTGGCGGCGGCGGAGAGCAGCAGGGCGGTGCCCCAGCCGTGCCAGAGCGCGAGGTGGTAGGGGTGGGCGGGGGCCGGGAAGGTGTCGGCGTACGCGCTGAGCAGCCGGTCCGTCCAGCCGACGCCGGGCCCGAGCACCAGGCCGCAGAGCGCGAGGACGGCGGGGGCGGCGAGGAAGGCGGGGCCGACGCGGTGCACCGGGGTGTCGGGGACGCCGGGCTTGCGCAGGAAGCCGCCCCACAGGAAGCGGGCGGTGTAGGCGACGGTGAGCGCCGAGCCCGCGACCGTGACGCCGAGGGCCCAGCGGTCCGCCGTGTCCCCGTGCAGCAGCGCCTCGAACGCGGACTCCTTGGCGGCGAAGCCGAGCAGCGGGGGCAGGGCGGCCATGGAGAGCCCGGCGAGCACGGCGACGGCGCACACCTGGGGCAGGGAGCGCCCGACGCCGGAGAGCCGGCGCAGGTCGCGGGTGCCGGCGGCGTGGTCGACGATGCCCGTGACCAGGAACAGCGGGGCCTTGAAGAGGGCGTGGGCGAGGATCATGACGGCGGCGGCGAGCGCGGCGTCGCGGTTGCCGGCGCCCGCGAGCACGGTGAGGAAGCCGAGCTGGCTGACGGTGCCGTAGGCGAGCACGATCTTGAGGTCGTGCAGGCGCAGGGCCCGCCAGCCGGCGAGGAGCATCGTCGCGGCGCCCAGGACCATCACGACGGGCCGCCAGCCGGGTACGTCGGCGAAGGCGGGGGCGAGCCGGGCGATCAGGTAGACCCCGGCCTTGACCATCGCGGCGGCGTGCAGGTAGGCGCTGACGGGGGTGGGCGCGGCCATGGCGTTGGGCAGCCAGAGGCTGAACGGCCAGACCGCCGACTTGGACAGCGCCCCGCACAGGATCAGCAGGACGGCGATCTGGACGGCGGTGCCGGCCGGGGGCGGGTCGGCGAGGATCGCGGAGATCCGGTACGTGCCGGCTTGGTGGCCGACGATCAGGAAGCCGATGAGCATGGCGAGGCCGCCGAGGGTGGTGACGGTCAGCGCCTGGAGGGCGGAGCGCCTGCTGTGCCGCTGCTCACTGTCGTACCCGATGAGCAGGTACGAGAAGACGGTGGTCAGCTCCCAGAAGACGTAGAGGGTGATCAGGTCGTCGCTGAGGACGAGGGCGAGCATGGCCCCGGCGAAGGCGAGGAGGTTCCCGGCGAATCCGGCGAGGCGGGGCGTGGTGTCACTGAAGTAGGAGGCGCAGTACAGCAGGACGAGCGTGCCGACCCCGGCCGCGAGCAGCACCATCAGTTCCGCGAGGGCGTCCAGGCGCAGCGCGACGGAGACGTCGTAGGCGGGCAGCCAGCGCCAGGTCCAGCCGGTCGCGGCGCCGGAGGCGGCGGTGTCCCAGCGGGTGAGGGCCCAGCAGGTGGTGGCGGCGGGGGGCAGGGCGAGGACCAGGAAGGCGCGTGCGCCGAGCCGTCGTACCAACGGACGCGCGAAGGCCGCGAGGACGAAGTGGGCGGCGATGAGCGCGGTCATACGGCCGGGCTGCGGGGCTCGTCGGCGGGGGGCGGGGTGCGCGGGGCTGCGGAACGGACAAGGTGCACCGAATACAGATATATCCCCGGCCGCGCCTCACCTGTACGGCGCGCCGCAGTCCGTGGGGATCATGTGCCCGACCGATGTTGCACATGTGAGCCCAGTTCCATTCCGTTTTTGCACTGTGACTACTATCTAGCCGTCCTCGTACCCAATGGATTTGACCAGTCGTGAGACTGGCACCACGTCAAGGAGCATGCCCTGCGCACGCGCGCGTCACGGCGGAGCAGCTCGACCACTATGTCGCTGCGGACGGCCCTGCTGGTACTGGCCGTCGTACCCGGTGTAGCCCTGGCCGCCCTCTGGGCCGTCACCAGTGGTCAGACTCTGCTCGACTTCCAGAAGCAAGCGGCCCAGGGGCAGTTGGCCCAGAAGGCCGGCCAGCCGTCCAACATCGTGTACTACAACCTCCAGGAGGAGCGTCGGCTCAGTGCCGAGGCGCTGGCGCGCGGCGGCGGTCCCACCGACGCCCTGCGCAAGCAGCGCAAGCTGACCGACGACGCCATCGCCGGGTTCCAGTCCCTCTCCGACATCGACACCGACGACGCCCCCGGCGAGGTGCGGGACGCGGTCCGGGGAGCGCGGACGGCGATCACCCAGCTCCCGGCGCAGCGCACCCTCGTCGACGAGGGCGACAGCGACCAGCAGAAGGCCGTGTACCGCTACTACACGGACCTGATCGCCGTGGACCTGAAGCTGTTCACCGCGCTCAGCCATGTGGACAACGGCCGGATCACCACGCTGTCGCAGCCGCTGGTCAGCGAGTTCTGGGCCAAGGAGATGATCTCCCGCTCGGACGCGCTGCTGGCCCGCGGCTGGGCCGCCGGCAAGCTGAGCACCGCCGATCTGCGCGAGGTCCGCCAGGCCGTCTCCGCGCAGTCCTTCCAGTACGCGACGCAGGTCCTCCCCTTCCTCCCGGAGGGCGAGAAGGCCCGGTGGGACGAGGTCTTCGCGAGTTCCGCGTGGAAGACCAAGACCCGGGTGGAGACCCAGGTGCTGCGGCAGGCCGCCCCGGACGGGGACGGATTCGTCCGTCTCGGCGCCAAGGAGGCCGACTGGCGCGGTGCGATGGACGAGGTCACGCCCCAGCTGGTGAAGCTGATGGAGCAGCGCACGGACGTCGTGGTCGCGGCGGGCAAGGACAGTGTCGTCTCGCTGCTGATCAAGGTCGTGCTGACCACGGTCGTCGGCCTGATCGCGGTCGTCGCCGTCATCTGGTTCACCTGGCGTCTGTCGCGCAACCTGCGCCGCCGGATCAGCGCGCTCCAGGAGCGGGCCGAGGAGCTGGAGCGGGCCCTGCCCGACGTCGTGCGGCGGCTCGGCAAGGGCGAGCGCATCGACGTCGAGGCGGAGGCCCGGGCCATCGGGAGCGAGGGCGACACCGCGACCGACGAGCTGGCGCAGCTCGGCAACGCGCTCGACCTGGCCCGCACCAGTGCCCTGCGGGCGGCCGTCGAACAGGCCGACCAGCACCGCGGCTTCGAGCGGCTGCTCCAGCGCATCGCGCGCCGTACCCAGCAGCTCATCGGCCAGCAGCTGAAGAAGCTGGACGAGCTGGAGCGCAAGCACGAGGACCCGGAGGTGCTGGACGGCCTCTTCGACCTCGACCACCTCACCGCCCGCCTGCGGCGCTACGAGGAGAACCTCGTGATCCTCGCGGGCGGTTCCCCGCACCGGCGCTGGCGCAAGCCCGTCGCCCTGCTGGACGTCATGCGCTCCGCCCAGGGCGAGGTGCAGGACTACCGCCGGGTGGTGCTGGACCTGGACGGCTCCCCGTGGCTCTCCGAGCGGGCCGTCGGCCCGGTCTCGCACGTGCTGGCCGAACTGATCGAGAACGCGCTGACGTTCTCCCGGCCGCCCAGCCCCGTCGAGGTCCGGGCGGCGCAGGTCAGCCGGGGCCTGGCCATCGAGGTCGAGGACCGCGGGCTCGGCATGGAGGAGGACCAGCTCGCGGCGGCCAACGAGCTGATGAGCCGGCCGCCCCGGATGGACGTGCTGGCGCACGCCGACGACATCCGCCTGGGCCTGTACGTGATCGCGCGCCTCGCCGACCAGTACGGGCTGCGGGTGGAGTTCCGCAACTCCGCGTTCGGCGGTACCCGGGTCGTCGTGCTCGTCCCGGACTCGCTCACCGTCCCCGGTCCGCACGCCGGTCCGGTGGCGGTCCCGTCGCCGGTGGCCGAGGACACCGCCCCGGCGCCGGAACCCGCCCCGCTGCGCGACTCCGAGGCGCTGCCCAGCCGGGGCCGCGGCCAGGCCCTCGCCGGGGTCACGGCCCTGCACGCGCCGCGCGCCGCGCAGGAGGCGTCCTCCCCGGACCGGGAGGAACACGCGCCGGCCGCGCCCGCCGACCACGCCTTCGGCGAACCCGAGCGGCCGCAGGCGCCGTACGCCGGTGCCGAGGCGCCGGGCAGCTACGGCCACCCCGGGGACGGCGCCCCGTACGGCGGCGGTACGGACGGGCACGCGTACGGCCACCAGGACGGCGCGTACGACGGCGCCGCCCAGAACACGTACGCGGACGGGGGGCAGCCGTACATGACGGCCGAGGGGCAGTACCCGGTGGCTCAGCAGACGTATCCGGAGTCCGAGGAGTCCTACGGGGCCGCGCAGCGGTCCTACCCGGACAGCTACGACCCGGGCGCCCTGGACGCCGACGGCTTCCCGGTGAACCTGCCCAGCCGGCCGGAACCGGCCGCCGGACACCTCGGACAGCCGCCGGCCGGACCGGGTCTCGGCGCCTCCCCCGGCGCGGAGTTCCCCGGCGGTGACTACGCCGGCGCGGACTACTCCGGGGCCGACTACTCCGGGGCCGACTACTCCGGCTCGGGCTTCTCCGGTGCGGACGGTGCCGGCCGGGAGCCCGCCCGGCACGAGCCCGCGCCCGCGCCCGCGCCCGACGAGGGTGTGAGCGCCGCCGCCGACGGGTACGGGCCGCCCACGACCCTCGGCAACACCCGGGTCACCGACGCGCAGCGCGCCCGGGCCGAGGGGCGTTCCCCGATCATCGCGCCGGGAATCCAGCCGGCCGCGATCACCGCGGCGCTCGGGCTGCTGCTGGCGCTCGGCGCGGCCGTCGGCCCGTACGCCCTGCTGGTGCCGCTGGTACTGCTCCAGGCGGTGACGGCGGCGGGCTGGTTCCGGCTCAACGGCATGTGGCCGGCCCGGCAGGGCATCGCGCTGGCGTTCGCCGGCGGTCTGGTGGCCGATGCGGCGCTGCTGGCGGCGGGCCGGGAGAACGGCCCGGCCGCGATCATCGGCACGCTCGGCGTCTGGGTGCTGCTGACCTTGGTGCTCCAGCTGCGCAGCCGGGCGGGCGCCGACGAGCGGATGCAGGGGCTGATGGCCACCGTCGCCTCCGCCGCGCTCGCGGTGCTGGCGGCCGGTCACCTCGCGGCCGTGCCGGACGCGGTGACGGTGGGCGCGGTCGCCGTGGCCGCCGCCGGGGTCGTCCGGGCGCTGCCGCTGCCGGGACCGGTCACGCTGGTGGCGGCCCTGGCCGTCGCG
>NZ_JAKRGC010000330.1 GCF_022347745.1 Streptomyces sp. OfavH-34-F | reverse complement strand
GAGGTCCGCCCGAGCCGTGGGTCCGGGGCGGCGTCCCCGGACCCACGGCCTCAGGTCGTGCAGTCCAGCACCGCACGGCACAGCGCGCACCGCACCCGGACCCGCCCCCGCACCGCCACCCGGTTCCACTGGTGGCAGACCGGGCACGGAAACTCCACCCGCAACCCGTCCCCGCTCCCCTCGAAGGCGTACGCGGCCTCACCGCCCTCCCGGGCCGGACGCCCGTACCGCCGGTCCCGGGCATAGCGGAGGCGGTCCGTCCGGCGGGCCGCCGTCAGCGGCGGCCGGGCCGCGTCCCGCAGCGCCCGCGTCCGGCCCGCCACGTACGCGGTGTACGCCTGCGGGCTGGTGAACCACGGCGACGGGTCCTCCCCGAACAGCAGCGCCCGCCCCGCCAGTACGTAGCCGAACTCCTCCGGGGTCAGGTAGCCCAGCTTCTGACTGGAGACCCCGTCCTCCCGGAACGCGTCGAGCAGCAGCCACCCCGCCCCCAGATAGGCCGCCGCCGTGTCCGTCAGGATCTCGTTGGTCCGCGTACCGGGGAACTCCAGGCCCAGCCGGTGCAGCAGCACATGCGCCACCTCGTGCGACAGCGCGGCACCGATGTCCCGGCGATGCGTACGGAAGCGGTCGTTCAGCTCCACGAAGTACTCCGGGCCCGCCGCCAGTTCCACACTCCCCGCGTGCTCCATCGCCCGGAACGACACGATCATCCGGGCGTCCGGCAGCCGGTAGTGGCGCACCAGCGCCCGCGCCACCCGCTGCGCCCCCGGCAGCAGGTCCTCCGCGTCCGTGAACGCCGCGTCCGCCGGGGCGAAACTCGCGCCGAACCGCCGCACACCGTCCGGACCCAGCCGCCGGTACAGCGCGGTGATCGCCGCACGGACCGTCGCCAGATGCGGAAAACCGTGCTCCACGGGGCTGCGGCGAAGACCGTCCGGCACGTCCGCACCCCCGCTCCCGCGACGCTCGACCCCTCCTCACTGTAGAACGCACCCGGCCACCCCCGGGTTGCCCACCTCAGCCAGTCGCCCGCACCGGCAGGCCCGGACCCAGCACCACATGGCCCGCGCCCGCGCCCTCCGTCTCCAGCACCCACACCTCGTTGACCCCGTCCCGCAGCACCGGACCCGGCACATACAGCGTGCGCTGCGGCCCCGCCGACCAGTACCGGCCCAGGCAGAAGCCGTTCACCCACACGAACCCCCGCGTCCAGCCGGGGAGTTCCAGCCCCGCGTGATCGACCCCGGACACCTCCGCCGACTCGAACACCCCCCGGTACAGGCCCGGCCCGCCCGCCCCCTCCACCGGCGCGAACGGCACCCGCGCCACCGCCCCCGGCTCGTCGAACGCGTTCAGCCGCAGCGCCCGCGCCCGCACCCCGTGCAGATACTGACGCTCGTGCAGCACGCCCCCGGTGATCCCCTTCGGCTCACCCAGCCGCGGCCCGTAGTTGACCCGGCCCAGCGACTCCACCCACAGCTCCACCTCGGCCGGCCCGGCCACCGGCTCCTCCAGCGTCGCCGCCTCCTCGCTCAGCACCCCCCGGCGCACCCCGTCCACGTACACCACCGCCCGGTCCCGCAACCCCGCCACACCCAGCGGATACGGGCCCCGCGGACCCGGCACCGCCACCCGGTAGCGCACCAGCCCCCGGTCCAGGCCCAGCTCCTCGAACGTCGGCGGCACCCCGGACTCCGGCCCCTCCTCCTCGCCCAGCGCCTCCAGCACCGCCGACAGCGGCGCCCACTCGGCCAACTCCACCCGCACCGGACCGGCCGGCCCCACCGGCTCGGGCGGCAGCGGCGGCAGCGGCCCGTCCGCGTACCGCGAGAGCACCTCGCGGAACAGGCGGAACTTCTCCGTGGCCCGCCCGTACTCGTCCACCGGCGCGTCGTAGTCGTACGACGTCACCGTCGGCAGCAGCTCCCCGTCCTGGAGCGGGCCCGACCGGTTGGCCCCCGCCCACCCCGCGAAGTTCGTGCCGCCGTGCGCCATGTAGACGTTCACCGACGCCCCGCACTCCAGGACCTCCGCCAGCGCGGCCGCCGCCCCCGCCGGCTCCCGCACCACCGGCGGCGCACCCCAGTGCTCGAACCAGCCGCACCAGAACTCCATGCACATCAGCGGACCGGACGCCCGGTGCCGGCGCAGCACCCCGAACGCCTCACGCGCCCCCGAACCGAAATTGGCCGTCGCCAGCAGACCGGGCACCGAACCGCCCGTCAGCATGTGGTCCTCCGGCCCGTCCGAGGTGAACAGCGGCACGCCCACCCCGAACTCGCCCAGCAGCGCGGCCACCCGGCGCAGGTACACCGCGTCGCTGCCGTAACTCCCGTACTCGTTCTCCGCCTGCACCATGATCACCGGCCCGCCCCGGTCCACCTGCCGCTCCACCACCTGCGGCAGCAGCCGCGCGAACCAGGCCCGCACCGCGTCGAGGAACCCCTCGTCCCGCGTACGCACCCGCCGCCCGAACCGGCCCGTCACCCACACCGGCAGCCCGCCGTTCTCCCACTCGGCGCAGATGTACGGGCCGGGCCGCACGATCGCCCACAGCCCCGCCCGCTGCGCCGCGTCCAGGAACCGGCCCAGCGCCTCCACGTCCCGGAACCGGCCCGGCCGGGGCTCGTGCAGATTCCACGGCACGTACGTCTCCACGCAGTTCAGGCCCATCGCCCGCAGCATCGCCAGCCGGTGGTCCCACTGCCCCTCGTGCACCCGGAAGTAGTGCAGCGCCCCCGACAGCAGCCGCACCGGCCGCCCGTCGACCCGGAAATCGCCGTCCCCGACGCTGAAGTCAGCCATGGTGCCCGTTCTCCCGATGCGTGGAATCTCTCGTTCCAGCCTCAGCCCTGGCGCCCGGCCGGTCCATGGACAAAAATCGCGGCTGACTGGACAAACCACCTGCTCACCAGGCGCACGGCAGGAGGACGGGGGAGCACGGAGGGCCGATGTACCAGACCTGGATGCGCTTCTTCACCCCCGGCCCGCTCCACCACCGCCTCGGCCTCGTCTGCCTCGGCGTCGGCCTCCAGCACGGCACCCTGCCCGCGGTCGGCCCCCGCACCCTCGACCACCACGTCGCCGTCGTCGTCCACTCCGGCAGCGGATGGTTCACCGCCCCCGACGGACGACGGCTGCCCGTCACCGCCCCCGCCCTCCTCTGGCTCACCCCCGGCACCCCCCACCACTACGGCGCCGACCCCCACACCGGCTGGGACGAGAGCTTCGTCGACTTCACCGGACCCGCCACCGCCGCCTACACCGAACTCGGCTACATCGAACCCGACCGCCCCCTCGTCCCCCTCGCCGACACCACCGCACCCCGCGCCGCCGTCCACCGCATGGTCAGGGCCGCCCGCCCCGGCAACCCGCTCCTGGAGGCCGAGACCGGCGCCGCCGTCCACGAACTCCTCGTCGCCCTGCGCCGCGCCCGCACCGGCACCGGCCCGGACGCCGACCCGCTCCTGCGCGCCCTCGCCCGCGACGCCCTCCAGCCGCTCACCGTCGCCGAACACGCCGCTCGCCACGGCATGACCCCCGCCGAACTGCGCACCGCCGTCCGCCGCAGCGCCGGCTGCGGCCCCAAGGACTACCTCCTCGGCATCCGGCTCGGCCGCGCCAAGGAACTCCTCGCCACCGGCGACCTCCCCGTCGCCGCCGTCGCCCGCCGCGTCGGCTACGACGACCCCGCCTACTTCTCCCGCCTCTTCACCCGACGCGTCGGCACACCCCCCGCCCGCTTCCGCGCCCAGCAGCGCCACACCGTGCCCGGCGGCTGGAGCGACCACGTACCGGACCCGGCCGACCCGCCGACGATCACGCCGTAAGCTCGCTGCCCATGACCACGAACGACATCGACGACTCCGTACGCGGCGAACTCGACCGGCTGCGCCAGAGCATCGACAACATCGACGCGGCCGTCATCCACATGCTCGCCGAACGCTTCAAGTGCACCCAGGAAGTCGGCCACCTCAAGGCCGCCCACCAGCTCCCCCCGGCCGACCCGGCCCGCGAGGCCCGCCAGATCGCCCGCCTGCGCCAGCTCGCCGAGAACGCCCGTCTCGACCCGGCGTTCGCCGAGAAGCTGCTCAACTTCATCGTCGCCGAGGTCATCCGCCACCACGAGCGCATCGCCGAGGAGTCCGCGGCGGAGGACCGGGCCTGACCCCGGGGGCGCCCGGAGCGCCGCCCGGCGGCGGGGCCGATGACCAGGCCCCGCCCCGGCGGGCCGAGCACCCGCGTACCGACCGCACCACCCCGGCGGCCACCAGCGACCCGAACCCCGCCGCCACCCCCCACGGCACCACGACAACCCCGCCGGACCCCGTACCGAAGCCGCCCCGGGGCTCCGGTCAGCCCTGCGAGAACCCCCCCTGCGGCACGCCCACGGCGTACGGCAGCATGGACGCATGTCCGTACTGACGCGCGATGAAGCGCAGGCCCGAGCCCAGATCCTCGACGTTCAGCGATACACCGTCGAACTCGACCTCACCACGGGGGAGGAGACCTTCGACTCCCGCACCGTGATCGAATTCACCGCCCGCACCGAAGGTGACACCTTCGTCGAGCTCAAGCCGGCCACCCTCCGCGCCATCAGCCTCGACGGGCACCCGCTGGACCCCGCGCACCTCACCGAGAACCGGTACCCGCTCACCGGTCTCACCCCGGGCCGCCACGAACTGCGCGTCGACGCCGCGATGCACTACTCCCGCACCGGCGAGGGCATGCACCGCTTCACGGACCCCAGCGACCACGAGACCTACGTCTACACCCAGCTGTTCATGGAGGACGTCCAGCGCGTCTTCGCCGCGTTCGACCAGCCGGACCTCAAATCCGTCTTCGACCTCACCGTCACCGCCCCCGAAGGCTGGACCGTCCTCGGCAACGGCGTCGCCCGGCACACCGGCGACGGCCGCTGGACCATCGCCCCCACCCCCCTGATCTCCACCTACCTCGTCGCCGTCGCCGCCGGCCCCTGGCACTCCGTGACCACCGAGCACGCCGGACTGCCCTTCGGCATCCACTGCCGCCGCTCCCTGGCCCCCTACCTCGACGCCGATGCCGACGAGATCCTCGACATCACCCGCGCCTGCTTCGACCGGTTCCAGGAGAAGTTCGACGAGCCCTACCCGTTCGACTCCTACGACCAGGCGTTCGTCCCCGAATTCAACGCCGGCGCCATGGAGAACCCCGGCCTCGTCACCTTCCGCGACGAGTTCGTCTACCGCTCCGCCGTCACCGACACCGAACGCCAGACCCGGGGCATGGTCATCGCCCACGAGATGGCCCACATGTGGTTCGGCGACCTCGTCACCCTCGCCTGGTGGGACGACATCTGGCTGAACGAGTCCTTCGCCGAGTACATGGGCTACCAGACCCTCGCCGAAGCCACCCGGTTCACCGACACCTGGGTCGACTTCGGCGTCGCCCGCAAGGGCTGGGGCTACAGCGCCGACCAGCGCCCCTCCACCCACCCCGTCGCCCCCGACCCGGCCGACGTCCCCGACACCGCCTCCGCCCTCCTCAACTTCGACGGCATCTCCTACGCCAAGGGCGCCTCCGCCCTGCGCCAACTCGTCGCCTGGCTCGGCGAGAAGGACTTCCTCGCCGGCATCAACATCCACTTCGCCCGCCACAAGTTCGGCAACGCCACCCTCGCCGACTTCATCGACAACCTCGCCGCCGCCACCGACCGCGACGTCCACGCCTGGGCCGAGCAGTGGCTGCGCACCACCGGCGTCGACACCCTCACCGCCCGCACCGCCGAGACCGACACCACCTGGTCCCTCACCGTCGGCCAACGGGGCACCCGCCCCCACCGCATCAGCGTCGGCGCCTACGACCACTCCCTCGACACCCAGCACGGACCCACCCCCCTCGTCCTGCGCGAACGCTTCGAGACCGGCATCCCCGAGGACGCCCCCGTCACCCGCCCCGGCCGCCGCCCCGCCCTCGTCGTCATCAACGACGAGGACCTCACCTACGCCAAGATCCGGCTCGACCCCGGCTCCTGGACCACCGTCCTGGACAGCCTCTCCGGCATCCCCGACCCCCTCACCCGCGCGGTCATCTGGAACGCCGCCCGCGACATGGTCCGCGACGGCGAACTCGCCCCCCGCACCTACCTCGACCTCGCCCGCGCCCACCTGCCCCACGAAACCGACCTCGCCCTCCTCCAGGGCGTCCTCGAATTCGCCGACGGCCAGGTCGCCGCCTGCTACACCGCCCCCGAGGACCGGCCCGCCGCCCTCGCCACCCTCACCGCCCTGTGCCGCGACCTCATCCGCCGCACCGAGGACGGCACCCACCCCGGCCTCCGCCTCACCGCCGTACGCCACCTCATCGACGCCGCCACCCAGCCCGACACCATCCAGGGCTGGCTCGCCGACGACACCGTCCCCGGCGGCCCCGAACTCGACCCCGAACTGCGCTGGCGCATCCTCACCCGCCTCGCCGTCCTCGGCGCCACCGACGAACCGGCCATCGCCGCCGCCCTGGAGAGCGACCCCAGCGCCACCGGCCAGGAAGGCGCCGCCCGCTGCCGCGCCGCCCTCCCCACCCCCGAGGCCAAGGCCGCCGCCTGGGACGCCATGTTCCGGGACGACAGCCTCTCCAACTACCTGTTCACCGCCACCGCCCAGGGCTTCTGGCAGCCCGAACAGACCGACCTCGTCCGCGCCTACGTACCCCGCTTCTACCCCGAAGCCGCACAGCTCGCCGCCCGCCGAGGCCCCGCCATCGCCGAAGCCGCCGGCCGCTACGCCTTCCCCGCGTGCGTCATCGACGCCGAAAGCCTCCGCCTCGGCGAGGAAGCCCTCGACGACCCCGTGCTCATCCCCGCGCTCCGCCGCAAGCTCACCGACCAGGTCGACGACCTCCGCCGCGCCCTGCACGTACGCGACACC
>NZ_JAKRGC010000032.1 GCF_022347745.1 Streptomyces sp. OfavH-34-F | reverse complement strand
GGAGCGCCGCGCCGTCGTCCGTGCCGCCACCGCGCCCCCGGCCAGCAGAATCCCCGCCGCCCCGGCGATCAGCACGGTCCGCCTGGCGGGACGAGGGGGCGGGACGGATTCCCCGACGACGGTGGGCGGTTCCGGGACGGTGACGTCGAGGGCGGCGGCGGAGCGGGCGGCGATCAGCGCGGCCAGTCCGGGCGGTGCCCAGGCGTCCGGGTCCTCGCCGGATGGTGCGGCGAGGGCCCGGGCCACCTCCCGGGCCGTGGGCCGGTCCGCCGGGGCCTTCGCCAGGCACGCCTCGACGAGCGGTAGCAGGGCGGGCGGCAGGCCGTCCAGGGCGGGTGGCTCGTGCACGGTGCGGAACAGGACGGACGCGGCCCCGCCGTCTTCGAACGGACGGCGTCCGGTCGCCGCGTACGCGAGGACACACCCCAGCGCGAAGACGTCGCAGGCGGGTCCGGCTCGCCCTCCCGACGCCTGCTCGGGAGCGAGATAGCCGGGGGTGCCGATGACGGCGTCGGTCGCGGTGAGAGCGGTGGCGCCCTGGTGGCGGGCGATGCCGAAGTCGATGAGCCGGGGCCCGTCGAGCGCCAGGAGCACGTTCGCCGGCTTCACGTCACGGTGGACCAGACCGGCCTCGTGCACCGTGTCGAGCGCGTCGGCGAGGCGGGCCCCGAGCGCGCGGACGGTCGCGGGCGGCAGGGGGCCTTCGGCGAGGACGACCTCGGCCAGCGAAGGACCCGGTTCGAACACGGTGGTGAGCCACGGTTCACGGGCCTCGGTGTCGGCGTCCGTCACCGGGACCACCCAGGGGCCGGTGACCCGGCGGGCGGCCTCGGCCTCGCGCCGGAACCTGGCCCGGAAGCCGGGGTCGGCGGCGTGTTCGGCCCGGATGACCTTCACGGCCACGAGCTGCCCGCCGGACGTGCGCGCCAGGTACACGACGCCCATGCCGCCCGCGCCGAGCCGCGCCAGGACGCGGTGGGTGCCGACGGTCCGGGGGTCGTCCGGGGTGAGGGGCCGCATGCCGGGTCAGCTCTTGCTCGTGGCCAGCGGGCCGAGGTAGCGGAACGCGCCGCCGCGGACACCGTGGAGGTGGGCTGCCTGGCCCTTGAGCCGGTTGCCCTCACCGAAGGCGTAGTCGCGCGAGATGCCGTGGTACGAGGAGGCGGCGATCTTCGCGACCAGGTCGGCCCGTGCGGGGGGCCGGTTCTTCCGGGCGAGGGCGGTGAGGGCGGCGAGAACCAGTCCGGCCGCGTCGTACGCCTCGGCGGCCCAGGGAGCGGGGGCGCTCCCGTACTTCTTCCGGTGCGCCGCGGCGAACTGCTTCACGGCGGGGGCCGTCGCGCCGACGCAGGGCGAGACGAACTCCCAGTTCTCGGCGGCGTCCCCGGCGTCCTTCAGGAAGCGGGCGCCCATGGCCGAGTGCATGGCCATGCGGGGGCCCTTGTAGGAGGTGGCGGCGAGTGTCCGGGCGGCGCGGGCGGCCCCGGCCGGGTTCCCGGCGTGGAAGAAGGCGTCGCTGTGGTGCGCGAGCAGGTCGGCGACGACGGGGGCGAGGTCGCGGGTGCCCGCGGGCACGACGCGAGGGTAGGTGGTCCCGTCCGTGGAATCGACGACGAGCCGGTTCAGGAAGTAGCCCGTCAGGTACGCGGACTGGCCGCCGGCCCGGTCGACGAGCACGCCGAGTCGTTGCACGTCGGGCCGGAGCACCAGCCGGTTGCGGATCGGGTACGCCAGCGCGACATCGGACGGGACGGCCTGGAAGAAGGACCGCATGGACCGTGCGGCGAAGCTGATCTGCTGGGACGAGACGGTGACGAGCGGCAGCATCGCCTCGTCGTAGGTTCCGAGGACGGCGGTCGTGGCGGGATCGTCGGTCGGGCCGATCACGGCGAGCACGTCGTGGTCCCGGGCGAACCGCTCGGCGGCGCGCACGGCCGCGGCGGTCTCGCCCCGGTCGTCGAGCACCTTCACGCGCAGGCCGAACGGCTTGTCCGTACGGGAGTTGAACCGGTCGACCGCGAGCCGCACCCCGCGTTCCTGGGCCTGTCCGTCCGCCGCCCGGGGCCCGGACAGATCGGCCTGCACGCCGACGGTCCAGGTCCGTGCCTCCGACCCGGCCGCGCCGGAGCCGGCGTCGTCGTCGCGTAGCCACTCCCGTACGGCGAAGGCGCCTCCGCCCGCGACGGCCACCGCTCCGGCGCCCGCGAGGAGGAGCAGCCTGCGCCGGGCCGGGGCAGGGGCCCCGGGTTCCCCGGCGCGGGTGGCGTCGATGCCGGGGAGGGCCAGGATCGTGGCGGCCCGGTCGGCGATCAGCCGTACGACGTCCCCGGGAAGCCAGTCGATCGAACCGTTCGGGGCGTCGACGGCGATGAGTCGGTCGAGTGCGGCGGCGGTGGGGCGGGCGGCCGGGTCCTTGTCGAGCATGGTGCCGAGCAGAGCGCTCAGTTCGGGGTCGCTGATGCCGCCGAGATCCGGTGGCTCGTGCACGGTGCGGTAGAGCAGGGCGTCCACGGCGCCGCTCCCGAAGGGCGGCCGCCCGGTTGCGGCGTACGCGAGGAGGCAGCCGAGCGAGAAGACGTCACCGGCCGGTCCGACGGCGCCTCCGGTGGCCTGCTCGGGGGCGAGGAAGCCGGGGGTGCCCACCACCAGGTCCGTCGCGGTGAGCGCGGTGGCGTCGGTGACCCGTGCGACGCCGAAGTCGATCAGCCGGGGCCCGTCGGCGCCCAGCAGGACGTTGCCGGGTTTGACGTCGCGGTGGACGAGCCCCGCCGCGTGCACCGACGCCAGGGCGCGGGCCAGCAGCCGGCCGAGGACCTGGACGCTCGGCGCGGGCAGCGGGCCGCACCGGGTGACCGCCTCGGCGAGCGCGGGGCCGGGCACGAACTCGGTGGCCAGCCAGGGCCGTTCGTCCTCCGTGCCGGAGCCGGTGACCCGTGCCGCCCAGGGGCTGTCCACCCGGCGCGCGGCCTCCGCCTCGCGACGGAAGCGGACCCGGAAGTCGGCGTCGCCGGCGTGTTCGGGGAGGATTACCTTGACGGCGGCCAGCGCCCCGTCAGCGGCCCTGCCGAGGTAGACGGCGCCCATGCCACCGGCGCCGAGGCGCCCCAGCAGCCGGTGCCCGCCGATCCATGACGGGTCCGAGGCCCGCAACTCTTCCACGTGCCCTCAGCCCTTCTTCCCGACGGCCGCGTGCAGCCGCAACAGCATGGCGCTCTGCGCCTGGGCGCCGAGGTCACCGATCTCGGCTTCCGTCCACCCCTTGGCACCCTTGGCGGTCACGGCGAAGGTGAACCGGAGAATCTGGTCCTGCTCCCAGAAATACGGGTAGGGGCCGCCGAGTTCGGAGCTGCGGAACTCACCGGATTCCACGAGCGAGTCCTCGGAGTTGACATGGTTGGCCTCGCCCCGGGCAAGGGCGCCCGCGCCGAGCCCGCCGATGAACTCACCCTCGCGCAACTGCTGCGTGGGGCAGCGCATCGATTCCTCCAGCGATTCGGCCATCTCCCACCGTGCGCCGTCGTCCGTGCGGTGCACCGTGACGATCGCGGCCAGCCGCAGCGGCCCATTGCCCTTGCCCGCGGGGACCTCGAAGGAGCGTGTAAGGGTGGCGAGGACCCCGGGGCCCGGCTCGCGCTGCTGCCACACGCAGTCGGCGCCGAGCACCGGCCAGGTGTCCGGGCCGCTCTCGTACGGGGTACGCGCCACGACCCCGGGTCCGAAACTCTCGGGGTCCGCGATGACCTGCCCGATGAGGCGGAGAGCCGACTTCCTGGTGGTGGGCAGCCGGGCCGGGTCGGCGTCGATGACCGGTGCGCCGGTGGCGCCGGGGGTCTTACTCCCGGTGGCGGCCGGGGAGGCGCCCGGCCGCTTCTTCGCCCCGTCACCGTCCGCGTCCCCGCCGCCGCACGCGGTCACCAGCAGCAGCGGCACCGCCGCCAGGACTCCGTACCCGCGCCAGCCGCGTAACGGCCCCCCGCGCACCACGAACAACCACCCCCGCATCCCGAAGCCACGTCGATCCTAGGAGTACGGGAGCGGGGCTGCCGGTTCCCGGCGAAACCACGGCGCCGGCAGGACGTCCGGTCTTCGAGGTCGCGCCTGCGCCTGGCGCTCCTGCGCTGCGCTGAGAGCCGTTAACGCTCACATCGGCAGGCGCAAAGAGCTGGCGGCCTCGCCCGTATCGCCGCACAGCCCGTGAGGGCGGAGAAGGGGAGCGAACGTGCGAGGCATGCGCCAGGAGGCCTGAACTCCTCCTGATCCGACGCCGGCTGATCATGCGCGCGAGCACCCTGCCGCCGGACGACGCCCTCCGGTGCCGTACGGCCTTTGCCGACGGCCTTCCACCTGGCGTCGCTGTGCGCGGAACGGGCCTTGTCGGTGATCGGGCCACCTGCGTGGACTCCTTCGTGGAGTGCGCCCCGTAGGTGACTGTCGATCACCCCGGCCCCCCGCGACCAGGGGCCGAGCCTCCGGGACTGCCCGCGCGGGCTGCGGTGTCGCGCTCTCTCGGGAGCCGTGCTTTTCGCCGAAAGTTTCAGAGAACTGCACCCAGGTCTTGTCCATGACGGTTGTGAGCGTTAACAATCAGGGGGTCGCCCACGCCCTCCGCGCAGGACTGAGAGACCGCATCGTGACGCCTCACGCCTCTTTTCGCCCCGTCGAACGGCACCATCCCGACGCCTGCACGACCGGTGTGGACCGCGGCCCCCTCATCCGGGCGCGCCGTGGTGGTCAGGGTCCGCGACGGCGCCGCAACCCGGCTCGGCGGTCCACGAACACCGCCACGCCGTCATCCGCGATGCGGTCGCGGAGACGGCCCAGCACCCCAGAGGCCCTGAGCACGGTGTAACTCCCGCAACACCTGCTGGACCGTCACGTCACCCGCAAGCACGGCCCAGACGCCCACTACGGCAATCCGGCGCCCGTCCGGCCGCCGCGGTGGGGCGCTCCGCAGCCGCCCGCCACCGCAAGGGCCACGGGAGCCCGAGCGCTGACGACCGCGAAGGGGCCCACGCGTACCGCCCCGCCCACCGAGAGCACGACGCCCCAGCACCGTCCCCCTCAAGGAGAGCCGCCTTGCGCCCACGCAACACCATCAGAAAACCCGGTGTCCTCACCGGTGGCCTGCTCGCCACCTCACTGGCGGCCGGCCTGCTCGCCCAGACCCCGGTGGCGGCGGCGGACCCTGCCGTCACCGACTACACCCTCTCCGTCGACGCCGCCGGCAAGGGCCCGGCGATCGACCCCACCATGTACGGCGTCTTCTTCGAGGACATCAACAACGCGGCCGACGGCGGTCTCTACGCCGAACTCGTGCAGAACCGTTCGTTCGAGTTCAGCCCGGTCGACAACAGTGCCTACACCCCGCTGACCGGCTGGGAGCAGATCGCGTCCGGGGGCGCCACCGGATCTGTCACGGTCGCCGGCGACGCCGAGCGGCTGAACGAGCGCAACCGCAACTACCTGCGGGTCGACCTCGCCGGCACGGGCGGCACCACCGGCCGATTCGGCGTGGTCAACAGCGGCTACGGCCCGGGCATGGCCCTGAAGAAGGGGAAGCGGTACGACTTCTCCGTCTGGGCGCGCACGGACAACAAAGCCGGCACCCGTCTCGCAGCCGAGCTGCGCACCGCCGACGGCACTGTCCTGAGCGCGCCGCTCGGCATCACCGTGCGCGGCGACCGGTGGACCAAGTACACCGGCACGCTCGTCCCCAGGACGAACACCACCGCGGGCCGGCTCGCGGTGACGGCCGCCGGTGCCGGAACCCTCCGTCTCGACATGGCCTCGCTCTTCCCCCGCGACACGTACAAGGGCCGCGCGAACGGGCTGCGCAAGGACCTCGCCGAGAAGATCGCCGCGCTGAACCCCGGTTTCCTCCGCTTCCCGGGCGGCTGCCTCGTCAACACCGGCAGCCACGACGCCTACGAGGCCCCGAACTGGCAACGCCGCCGCTCCTACCAGTGGAAGGACACGATCGGTCCCGTCGAGCAGCGGGCCGTGAACGCCAACTTCTGGGGCTACCACCAGAGCTACGGCCTCGGCTACTACGAGTACTTCCAGTTCGCCGAGGACATCGGCGCGATGCCGCTGCCCGTCGTACCCGCCCTGGTCACCGGCTGCGGGCAGAACCAGTCCACCGACGACCCGGCCCTGCTCAAGCGGCACATCCAGGACACCCTGGACCTGATCGAGTTCGCCAACGGCCCCGTCACCTCCACCTGGGGCCGCAAGCGCGCCGAGATGGGCCACCCGAAGCCCTTCGGCCTGACCCACCTGGGCATCGGCAACGAGGAGAACCTGCCCGACGCCTTCTTCGCCCACTTCACCGAGTTCCGTAAGGCGATCGAGGCCGAGTACCCCGAGATCACGCTCGTCTCCAACTCCGGCCCCGCTTCCTCGGGCGCCACCTTCGACCGGCTGTGGGACCTCAACCGCAAGTCGGGCGTCGACATGGTCGACGAGCACTACTACAACTCGCCGCAGTGGTTCCTGGAGAACAACGACCGCTACGACTCCTACGACCGCAGCGGCCCCAAGGTCTTCCTCGGCGAGTACGCCTCCCTCGACAACCGCTTCGCCAACTCCTTGTCCGAGGCGGCGTTCATGACGGGCCTGGAGCGCAACGCCGACGTCGTCAAACTCGCCTCGTACGCTCCGCTGCTGGCCGATGTGAACAAGAACCAGTGGCGGCCCGACATGATCTGGTTCGACAACGACCGCTCCTGGGGCTCCACCAGTTACGAGGTCCAGAAGCTCTTCATGAACAACACCGGCGACCGGGTCGTGCCGAGCCGCGCCTCCGCCACCCCGTCCGTCTCCGGCCCCATCACCGGCGCGGTCGGCCTGTCGACCTGGGCCACCAGCGCCGCCTACGACGACGTCGAGGTGACGGCGGCGGACGGCACCACCCTCCTGAAGGACGACTTCACCGCCGGCGCTTCCGGGTGGACGCCGGCAGCCGGGCGCGGCGCCTGGGCCGTCCAGGACGGGGCCTACGTCCAGACCGACGAAGCCGCCGAGGACACCCTGGTCACCGCGGGTGACCCGGGCTGGCAGGACTACGACCTGAAGGTCAAGGCCACGAAGAAGTCCGGCAAGGAAGGGTTCCTGGTCGCCTTCGGCGTACGCGACACCGGGAACTACTACTGGTGGAACCTCGGCGGCTGGGGCAACACCCGCTCCGCCGTCGAAAAGTCCGTCGACGGGGGCAAGCAGACCCTGATGGACAAACCCACCACCATCGAGACGGGCCGCACCTACGACCTCCGCGTCCAGGTGCGCGGCCGGCAGGTCACCCTCTACCTCGACGGCAAGGAGTGGGGTTCGTTCACCGACGACAAGGCGGCCGAACCCTTCCGCCAGGTGGTGACCAGGGACAAGTCCGATCTGATCGTCAAGGTCGTCAACGCCCAGGCGACCGCGGCCCGTACGAGCATCGACCTCGGCACCTCCAAGGTCGCGTCGACGGCCCGGGTGACCACCCTGGAAGGCGCGCCGAGCGCGGTGAACAGTGCCGACGACCAGCCGATCCGGCCACGGAAGTCGACGCTGAAGGGCATCGGACGGACCTTCACCTACACCTTCCCCGCCCACTCGG
This sequence comes from Streptomyces sp. OfavH-34-F, assembly GCF_022347745.1. Lineage (GTDB taxonomy): Bacteria > Actinomycetota > Actinomycetes > Streptomycetales > Streptomycetaceae > Streptomyces. Next base: position 25,984 of record NZ_JAKRGC010000032.1, on the reverse strand, counting down.
TCACCTTCCTGCGCGTCAAGAGCAGGTAGCGGCGACCGGCGGCGCGGCGCACTGCCGCCGCCCCCGCTTCCCTGCCGTGGAGGGACGACCGTCCTCCACGGCAGGGATCCCCACAGCGCCACGGGCGGCGCGGTCGGCCGGCCGTGCGACGCCTCGAAGAAGCCCTGCCCGCTCGCCCTTTCGAACGCACCCCTCCGCCGGGTCGCAGAAGGAGCATCTCCATGAAGGTCGGACACCTCTTCCGCCACCGCACCGCGGCACTCGTGGCCGCCGCTGCCGCGGTCCTCGCCTGTCTGGTCCCCACGGCCTCGGCCGCTCCGGTGGCCGCTTACCCGGATCCGCTGCCCGTCACCGGGGACGTCGTCGTCCACGATCCTTCGGCGATCCGGCTCAAGGACGGAACGTACGTCGTCTACTCCACGCACGGTGGACTCGAAGCGCGCACCTCGCGCGACGGACGCCACTGGGAGCGGTCGGGGTCCGCCTTCACCACGCTTCCCGCCTGGTGGCGTTCCTACTCCGCGGAGAACGACCCCTGGGCCCCCGAGATCGTCCACCGCAAGGGCCGCTACTGGCTCTACTACGCGGTCTCCTCCTTCGGCTCCAACCACTCCGCCATCGGGCTCGCCACCTCCACCAGCGGCCGGCCCGGCACCTGGACCGACCAGGGAGAGATCCTCGCGAGCGACACGACGGACCCCTACAACGCCATCGACCCGGGCATCGTCGAAGGCGACGGCAGACTCTGGATGTCCTTCGGCTCCTACTGGACCGGCATCCGCATGGTGGAGCTGGACGACCGCACCGGGCGCCCCCTCCCCGCGGCCCCCGTCCACCACCTGGCCACCCGGCCCGACGCCCCCTACGCCGTCGAGGCCCCGTACGTGGTGCACCGGGGCGGCTACTACTACCTCTTCGTCTCGTACGACCGCTGCTGTGCGGGCACCGAGTCGACGTACAACATCCGCGTCGGCCGCTCCACCTCGCCGACCGGCCCCTACGCCGGACGCGACGGCAGGCCGATGACGCAAGGCGGCGGCGACCTGCTGCTGGCCGCCCACGGCAGGTACCTCGGCCCCGGCGGACAGTCGGTGCTCCGGGACCGCGGCCGGGACGTCCTCGTCCACCACTACTACGACGCCGAGGACCAGGGCACTCCCAAGCTCGGCCTCACCCCGCTCTCCTGGAGTGCCGACGGATGGCCCGTGCTCGCCCGCTGACGGCGACCGCCCGGCCCCCCGGCACCCCTGCCCCCCGAAAGGAAGTCATGACCACCGCCCCTGACCACGTCGCCCGATTCACCCTCGATCCGGCGTTCACAGTCGGCGAGGTGAACCCCCGTCTCTTCGGTTCGTTCGTCGAGCACCTGGGCCGTTGCGTCTACACCGGCGTCTTCGAGCCCGGCCACCCCTCCGCGGACGCGGCGGGCCTGCGCACCGACGTCCTCGACCTCGTCCGCGAACTCGGGGTCACGGCCATCCGCTATCCGGGAGGCAACTTCGTCTCCGGATACCGGTGGGAGGACTCCGTCGGCCCCGTCGAGGACCGGCCCCGCCGGCTCGACCTCGCCTGGCGTTCCACCGAGACCAACCGCTTCGGGCTCAGCGAGTTCATGGCGTTCCTGGACAAGATCGGCCCCGAGGCCGAGCCCATGATGGCCGTGAACCTCGGCACCCGGGGCGTGGCCGAGGCCCTCGAACTGCAGGAGTACGCCAACCACCCCGGCGGAACCGCTCTCTCCGATCTGCGGGCCGCCCACGGCGACAAGGAACCCTTCGGCATACGGCTGTGGTGCCTCGGCAACGAGATGGACGGCCCGTGGCAGACCGGCCACAAGACGGCACAGGAGTACGGCCGGCTGGCGGCCGAGACGGCGCGCGCCATGCGCCAGATGGACCCGGACCTCGAACTCGTCGCATGCGGCTCGTCGAGCCAGGCCATGCCCACCTTCGCGTCCTGGGAGGCGAAGGTCCTGGAGGAGACGTACGACTTCGTCGACTACATCTCCCTGCACGCCTACTACGAGGAGAAGGACGGCGACCGCGCCTCCTTCCTCGCCTCCGCCGTGGACATGGAGTCGTTCATCGAGAACGTGGTCGCCACCTGCGACCACATCGGCGCCCGCCTGAAGTCCAAGAAGAAGATCAACCTCTCCTTCGACGAGTGGAACGTCTGGTACCAGAGCCGCTTCGAGGCGGAGGCCGCCGAGAACCCGCTCGACTGGCCGGAGGCCCCCCGCCTCCTGGAGGACAGCTACTCGGTCACCGACGCCGTCGTCTTCGGCTCGCTGGTCATCGCCCTGCTCCGGCACGCCGACCGCGTCACGGTCGCCTGTCTCGCCCAGCTGGTCAACGTCATCGCCCCGATCATGACCGAACCCGGCGGCCCGGCCTGGCGGCAGACCACCTTCTACCCCTTCGCCCACGCCGCTCGCCACGGCCGCGGCGAGGTCCTCGACGTACGCGTGGACTCGCCCACGTACCCCACCGCCGTCCACGGCGACGTGCCGCTGCTGCAGGCCACCGCGGTACGGGATCCGCAGAGCGGAGCGGTCACGGTCTTCGCCGTCAACCGCTCGCAGGACCAGCCCCTGCCGCTGCGCGTCGAGCTGGGCCGCATGGACCTCGGCCGGATCGTCGAGCACACCGTCCTCGCCGACGCGGACCCGGACGCCCGCAACACCCTCGAGGAGCCGGACCGCGTCACGCCGCACCCGGGGGAGGGAGCCGTCCTGGCCGGCACCGCGCTGAGCGTCACCCTCGAACCGCTGTCCTGGACCATGATCCGCCTGGCCTGACGGGCCGCCCCCGCAGGAACGCTGCCTTCGGGCGGCTCCCCCGGAGGGCGGCCGACAGGCGCCCTCCGCCGTACCCCGGAAAGACGAGCCGCGATGCAATCACCCCATCCCAGCCGGCGCCGTGTCCTGGCCGGCTCCCTGAGTACCCTCGCCACGGTCGGCGCCCTCGCGTCCACCGCGAGCTGCGCCGCGCCGTCGGCCGCCGCGTCCGGCCGCACCGGGCTCAGATTCTGGCATCTGTTCGGCGGCGGCGACGGCGTCAACATGCAGACGATGCTGGACGCCTTCCGCACCGCCCATCCGGACATCGACCTGGAAGCCACCACGCTCCAGTGGGGCGCTCCCTACTACACCAAGCTCGGTATGGCGGGCGCCGGAGGCCGCGCGCCGGAGGTCGCCGCGCTCCACATGGCCCGGCTGGCCGGGTTCGGCCCCGGACGACTCCTCGACCCGTTCGACCCCGACCTCCTCGCCGAGGCGGGCATCCGCCCGGCGGACTTCCCCGAGGACCTGTGGCGACGCGGGCACATCGGCGGCCGCCAGTACGCCGTCCCTCTCGACACCCACCCCGTCGTGCTCTACTACCAGACCGACATCTGCCGCAAGGCCGGCCTGATGGACGGGAAGCGTCTCAAGCCCATCAAGGGAACGGCGGAGTTCACCGAGGCCCTGCGCGCCGCCAAGAAGGTCACCGGCACGGCCCCCCTCGTCACCGAGACCCTCGGCCCGGACTGCATCACCCCCTGGCGCCTCTTCTCCACCTTCTACTCCCAGACCGGCGGCACCGTCCTCACCTCCGACGGCAAGGGCCTGGCCCTCGACGACGCCAAGGCCCTGCGGGTACTCGAGTACATGGCCGCACTCGTGGACGAAGGGCTGTGGAGGCGCCGCGCCGACTACGGGGCCGCCGTCGGCATCTTCAACCAGGGGCGGACCGCGTTCCAGCTCAACGGCGACTGGGAGGTCACCACCTTCCGAACGGGAGGGATACCGTTCTCGATGGCCCGCGTCCCCGCGCTGTTCGGGCAGCGGGCGACGACGCAGGCCGACTCCCACGCCTTCGTCCTGCCGCACCAGCGCGGGCGCGACATCGAGACGGACCGGGCCGCCTACGCCTTCGTCGCCTGGATGCTGAAGAACTCCGTCGAGTGGGCGGCGGGCGGCCACGTACCCGCGTACCGGCCCATCCTCTCGGATCCCGCCTACCTCGCGCTCGACCCGCAGTCGGCCTACCGCGACGTGATCGACGACGTCGTGCTCGACGAACCGGCCTGGTTCGCCGGCTCCGCCTCCCGGATGTGGATCGAACTCGGCGAGGTCTTCTCGACGCTGCTCACCGGGTCGCGCTCCCCCCGCCAGGCGCTCTCCGAGGCGAAGCACCGGCTCGGACTTCTCCTCGGCACCCGCAACCCCCTTCCCGGAGTCGCGTCATGACCACGCTCACCCCCTCCGCCCCGGCCCCCTCGGCCCCAGGCACGGGCCACGACGCCGTCACGGCACCGTCCCGGACCGTCCGCAGGAAGTGGACCGAGCATGGTCTCGTCTTCGTGGCCCCCTTCCTGATCGTCTACGGTCTCTTTCTCGTCTGGCCCCTGATCAGCGGCCTCGGGATGAGCCTGACCAGCGAGAACATCACCGGCACCGAAGCGGAGTTCGTCGGCCTGGACAACTACGCGGAGGCGCTGGCCGACCCGCAGATGTGGTCCTCGCTGTGGAACACCGTCTGGTTCACCGTGCTCTCCACCGTCCCCCTCGTACTGGTCGGACTCGTCCTCGCCCTGCTCGCCCACCAACTGCGGGTCGTGCAGTGGCTCTGGCGGATCAGCTGGTTCGCGCCCTTCCTGCTGCCCTCCGGCGTCGTCTGCATGCTGTTCGCGCAGATGATCTTCCCGCCGGGATTCGGGCTCGCCGACCAGCTGCTCGCCTCCGCCGGACTGGAACCCGGCATCGGCTGGCTGAGCGACGAGCGCTACGCGATGCTCTCCATCATCCTGACCACCGTGTGGTGGACGGTCGGGTTCAACTTCCTGCTCTACCTCGCGGCGCTCCAGGCCGTACCGCAGCACCTGTACGAGGCGGCCGAGCTCGACGGCGCCGGCGCGTGGCGACGACTGCTCCACATCACCCTGCCGCTCCTGCGGCGCACCACCGGCCTCGTGCTCGTCCTCCAGGTGCTCGCCTCGCTCAAGATCTTCGATCAGGTCTACCTGATGACGGGCGGAGGACCCGACGACTCCACCCGGCCCATCCTGCAGTACGTCTATCAACAGGGCTTCACCGGCTACCGGATCGGCTACGCGTCCGCCGTCTCCTACATCTTCTTCGCCCTCATCCTGATCGTCTCCCTGGTCCAGCCCGTGCTGGCCCGGCGCAAAGAGGAGGCCGGCGCATGAGCCTCGCCACCGTCCGTGACCGCACCACCCGATCGACCGGCCCCACGAGCCGCCGGCCCCGCTGGACCGCGGGCAGGATCTCGCTGCTCGCCGTGGCACTCGTTCTGGCCGCCGCCTGGCTGCTGCCCCTGCTCTGGGCCGTCGCCACCTCGCTCAAACCGGAAGGGGAGACGACCAAGACACCGCTGGAGTGGATCGGCTCGCGGATCACCTTCGAGGCGTACGCCAAGGTGTGGGAGTCGGGTGACCTGCTGCGGTGGACGGTGAACTCCGTCATCGTCTCCGGCATCACCACCGTGCTCACCGTCCTCCTGTGCGCCATGGCCGCCTACGGCTTCACCCGGACCACGTTCCGGGGCCGCAAGCTCCTGTACGGCCTCGTCCTCGCCGGGATCATGGTGCCGCCCCAGGTCCTCATCGCACCGCTGTTCACCCAGATGGTCCGGATGGGGCTCGTGGACACCTACTGGGGAGTGATCCTTCCCCAGGTCGCCGTGCCCGCCATGGTGTTCATCCTGGTGAAGTTCTTCGAAGGGGTGCCCAGAGAGCTGGAGGAGGCCGCCTTCGTCGACGGCGCCGGGCGCTGGCGGGTCTTCTGGACGATCGTCATGCCGCTGTCCCGGCCGGTCCTCGCGGCGGTCGCGATCTTCACGTTCATCTCGACGTGGAACAACTTCCTGTGGCCGTTCCTCGTGACCACGGACCCCCAGGCCATGACCCTCCCGGTCGGACTGGTCACCGTCCAGTCCGGCTTCGGGGTCCGGTACGCCCAGATCATGGCTTCCGTGGTCATCGCGGGCCTGCCCCTGCTGCTCGTCTTCGCCCTGTTCCAGCGGCAGATCGTGCGGGGCATCGCCCACACGGGTCTGGCCGGCCAGTGAGCCCGCGGCGGTGCTCGGACGGCGGTCCGGCGGCCGCCGCGTCCACGCCCCGATCGACCCCGGGCATCTCCGGCACCGCGAACGCCGGGCGGCCCCGGTCCCGGGGCCGAGAACGAGACCACCGATGTGCCACGGGCATCCGCGGCCAAGAGGGACGGAGGGCCGCGGGGCCCTCCGCAGAGGACGAACATGAGTGACACCACCACCAACTGGGCGGGGAACATCACCTTCGGCGCGGAACGGCTCAGGGCCCCCGCCTCGGTCGGGGAACTGCAGGAGCTGGTGGCCGGTTCCCGTGCCGTGCGTGCCCTGGGAACGGGCCATTCCTTCAACGCGATCGCCGACACCACCGGGGACCTGGTGTCCACGGCCGGCCTGCCCCGCGTGCTCGACATCGACACGCGGGCCGGTACCGCCACCGTGAGCGGCGGAACCCGGTTCGGGGAGATCACCGGCCTGCTCCACGAGTCGGGGCTCGCCCTGCACAACCTCGGCTCGCTGCCCCACATCTCCGTCGCCGGTGCCTGTGCGACCGGTACGCACGGGTCGGGAGACGGCAACGGCACCCTCGCCTCGGCCGTACGGGCCGTCACCTACGTCTCGGCCTCCGGCGATCTGGTGACGACGGAGCGGGGCGACGAACACTTCGACGGCTCCGTGGTCGCCCTCGGCGCTCTCGGCGTGGTCACTACGCTGACCCTGGACCTGGTGCCGGCCTTCGACGTCCGGCAGTGGGTCTACGAGGACCTGCCGGTCACCGCCCTGCGCGGCGCCTTCGACGAGGTGATGTCCGCCGCCTACAGCGTCAGCCTCTTCACCCGGTGGAGAGGAGATCTGATCGACCAGGTGTGGCTGAAGCGGCGCGCGGATGCCCCGGGGACCGCGGACGAGCCGTCGCGGTGGCTCGGTGCCGTCCGCGCCGACGGCCCGCGACACCCCGTCCCCGGCATGCCTGCCGACTCCTGTACCCCGCAGCTGGGGCTGCCGGGCCCCTCCCCGTTCCGGCTGCCGCACTTCAGGCTGGAGCACACCCCGAGCAGCGGCGACGAACTGCAGTCGGAGTACTTCGTCGCCCGTGAGGACGCCGTCGCGGCGTTCGACGCCCTGCACGCCGTCCGGGACGCCTTCGCCCCCCATCTGCAAGTGGGGGAGATCCGGAGCGTGGCCGCGGACAGCCAATGGCTCAGCCCGGCCCACCGACGCGACTCCGTGGCCTTCCACTTCACCTGGCTGCCGGACACCGCCGCCGTGCTGAAGGCCCTGCACGTGATCGAGGACGCCCTCGCCCCCGTCGCGGCTCGGCCGCACTGGGGCAAGCTCTTCGTCACGCCACCCGAGGCCCTGCGCGGTCTCTACCCCCAGTACGACCGTTTCGAGCACCTGACGGCGCACGTCGACCCGACGGGCAAGTTCCGTAACGACTTCCTCGCCCGCTACTTCCCGCGCTGAACCGCCCACGGAAAACGGCCGGACAGACCCCGGGTCTCGGCCGGCGCCCCGTCCGCGACCCCGTGCTCCGCCATGAGCGCGCGGAACTGCTGCTGCTCGTACGGGGTTCCGGCGGGAGGCCGGCGACGTGCCGTCATCCGTATCCAGTGCCGCATCAGACAGGGCTCGCCCTGTCGGTATCCCTGCCCGGGCCAGGGCGGAGACCTTCGTGATACGTTCCTGCCGCCGTGCACTACTGCGAATTGAGGAGGTGAGACCGATCAACGCTTTGACAGGTCGGGCCTTCCTCCTTCGCATGGCCTAGGGAGCGCCCGCAGAGGCATCCCGAAAGGCATGAACCGCTATGCGCTTCATATCTGAGGCGTCGTCCGACGGCGTCCGCGAACAGCTCTTCACCCTCGGCGACATTCCTGGCGTCCTGTGGACGCCAGAAGGTGCCGTCGCCACTCGTCCCCTCGTCTTGATGGGACACGGTGGCGGTCAGCACAAGAAGGCCCCTGACGTCCTGGCTCGTGCACGCCGCTTCGTGACCGAATGCGGTTTCGCGGTCGTGGCGGTCGACGTGCCCGCCCATGGCGACCGGCCGAAGGTCGAGGAGTACGACCGGATCGCGACCGAGAACCAGGCTCGGGTGGAAGCCGGCGAAGAGTTGGCCCCGCTGATCGCCGGCTTCCAGGCACTCGTGGCCCGCCGGACCGTGCCGGAATGGCGAGCGGTCCTGGACGCGGTTCAGCAACTCGAGCACGTAGGCACCGGCCCGGTGGGCTACTGGGGGGTCTCGCTGGGATGTGGACTCGGTGTTCCCTTCGTCGCTGCCGAACCACGAGTCCGCGCGGCGGTACTGGGCTTGGGCGGAGTGCCGGCGTCGGCCGAGGCCGCCGCCCGGATCACCGTCCCGGTGGAGTTCTTGGTGCAGTGGGACGACGAGCGGGTGCCACGGGTTCAGAGCTTGGCCCTGTTCGACGCCTTGGCCTCGGCCGAGAAAACGTTGCACGCCAACCCCGGCAAGCACGGCGAGATCCCGGCATTCGAGCTGGAGAGCACGCTGCGATTCTTCGCCCGACACCTCGGCTGACACCGCCGCCTGCAGTCCGCGACGCGCCGGTCGGGGACCGGATCCCGACCGGCACTGTTGTGAGTCGTCGTGCGCTGTCCTCACACCACCGAGTCGTGTCGAGTTGCCGCTGGCTGCCGGCAATTCACCTGCGTCGACGTGGCGAATGCGCCTCGCGAGAGGGGAAGGAGTTGGCGGGAAGTCGGAGGTGTCGAGGGGTGCTCGGAAGTACTTCTGGCCACCGCCTTTCGGCACATCGGTCGAGGGTGGAGTGCCTTCGGGAGAATTCTTGATGGCCGAAGTCCGCGTGGACCCGGAGAAACCGAACGTGCGCTCGGCCGCCCCGGCAATGCGGCAGGCCTATGGACCATCGCGTGACGGCCGGCGACGAGGGGTGTTTTGCCGCTGTCGAAGGGACCGTTCAGCCAGGTGATCATGTGGCTCCCGTGGTCCTGGTGGCTGTGTCGGTGGGCCTGGTCGGGGCTGGGAGGTGTCCGTTGCGGCCGGGCCACTGGAACACCAGCCGGTAGACGCCTTGTCCAGGACGTCTCCGGCGGGGAGTTGATGGGCGGGGGTGCCTGTCGGGTGGGCGGTCAGGACGGGATCCGCATGCTCGTTGTTGTCCTCGGCGCGGATGTGGCGGTGCCAGGCGTGGACCGTGGCCGCGAGCTGCTCGGCGAGCTGTGGGCCCTGTTCGCCGAAGGCGTGCACGACCCACTCCCATGCACGGTCCTGCGGGTCTTCGCCGTGCCGGGTCTGGACGTGGGTCAGGTAGGCGAGCGAGGCGTCGCCGAGGACGGCGGGCGCGTCCCGGCCCTTCGGGATGACCGTGACCCCGGGATCTTGGTGGGCGTGCAGCCGGCAGAAGCCGGGCAGCGTGGTGGCCGCGTACAGCTGCAGGGATCCGAAGTAGGCGTTCGCCCCCATCGTGATGCCCGTGGCGATCTCGTGCCGGGGACCGTCCAGTGCCTTCCGCACGCCGTGGGTTCCGGCCGGGGCGCCCTCGTCGAAGCGGATGCTGAGCGCCCCGTCGAGAAGGGGTACGACGGGGGCGGTGCGGGCCCGCTGCCCCTGGTCGCGGACGAAACCGCAGTACGTGAAGTGACGGGCGTGCAGGACCTCGCCGCGCCGCTCGAAGGTCACGGACCTGGTGTAGCCGCCCATCTCCAGCGGCAGCACGAGGCGCCCTCCGTCGGACAGTTGCTCGACCCAGGCAGGGCTGATGTCCCAGCAGTTGTAGGTGATCAGGGTGGCGTCGAAGCCGCCGCGTGGCACGAGGTGGGCGGGGGCGCCGAGCGCCGCATCGGCCTCGACGACGGTGACGCGCCCGCTGCCGGCCTCCGTGAGGAAGGCACGGGAGCGGCGTACGACCCACGGGTCGATGTCCGCGCTCACCACCCGCCCTTCGGCTCCGGCGACGTGGGCGATCAGCTCGGCGTTGTAGCCACCGGACCCCGCCTCGAACACGAGCGCGCCCGGGTCGAGGCGCAGTTGCTCGATCATGTCGGCCTGCAGCCAGGCCGCGGAGACGGAACTGATCGCCGTCCCGGTCTCATCGCGGCGCGTGACGACCGCCCGGTCACCGCCGTCGTACGCCACCGCCAGGCCCGCTTCCGGGACGTAGCGGTGCCGGGGCACGGATTCCAGCGCCTCGCGTACGGCAGCGGACGGGGCCCAGCCGCCCTCGATCACCGTCCGGGCCATCGCCCGGCGCAGCCGTACGGCTTCGGCCGGCTCGCCCGGAACAGGCGGCCGCTCGACGGCGAGCGGGTAGGAGACGACCGGCGGCAGGTCCGGGATGACGCCCGGCCATACGGCATCCAACGCCTGGGCGGCAGGGACGAAGATGTCGCCGACACAGGCCAGGGCGTGCAGGTCGTAGAACTCCCAGCCGTGGAACTTGTCCGGCTCCGGGTTGGCCGGGCTGCCCGTCCACGCGGTGATGCGGACGACGGCGGTGAGCCGGGGGACACCGTGGCTGTCGTCGACGAGCATCGTCACCACGTACGCGTCCGCCGGCTCCGCGACCAGGCCCGTTTCCTCGGCGAGCTCGCGGACCGCCGCAGCGGCGAAGTCCTCCGGGCCCTGGGTCTTGCCGCCGGGCAGTTCGAGCATGCCGCGGCGGGAGCGGCCGAGCAGGACCCGGCCGGCGTCGTCGGTGACGACCGCGAGGGCACCGGTCAGGGCATGGGCGGTGGGCGGCCGTTTCTCGACGGCCCTCGTCCCGGTGGGGCAGGGGCCGCGCAGGACCAGGACGGCCAAGCCGTGCGCGTGCAGGCGCTCCACCGTCGCCCATCCGGCGGTGAGCACGGCGATCTCCTCTTCGTCCAAGGCGATGCCGCGCCGCTCCTCGGGCGTGCTCTCCGCCATCGGGGTGATGACGACCAAAGCGCCACCGTCCCGCAGCCGCTCACCCAGCCCGCGCAGGACACGTCCCCGGTCCCGCACGAACGCCCACACCAGGCGGAGCGTGATCAGGTCGTACCCCTCCTCGTGCAGCGGGGCGGGGTCGTCGCGCTCGATGTCCAGACGCAGCCAGCGCACGCCCTCGACACCGGCGTGCTCCTCGCGGGCCCGGGCGAGCGCACTGTTGGCGAAGTCGACGGCGTCCACGGTGTAGCCGAGCAGGGCGAGGCAGGCGGCCAACTCGCCGGTGCCGCAGCCCACGTCGAGCGCGCGGCCACCGCCCGGAGCGGGGGCGTGCTCGGCGAGGATCTCCCGCTCCCGCTCACCGACCGGCCGGAACCCCCGGCCCTCGCTGAAGTGCTGCTCCCACTCGGTGCGGGCTGTGTACGTCACCGTGCTGCTCCTCGTACGTAGGCAGAGCCGGGCCGGCGTTCGACGGGCTCGCGATGGGATGGGATGGGCTGTGCCGTTGGAGATGCCTGAGACGCGCCGTCCGGAACGGACAGGACCGTGCAGGCGTCCGCCGTGGCGTCGGACAGGCTCACAGGGTCTTGGTCGCGTGCTCGGCCGGGCAAGGGGCTGCGGGGCGGTGGGGGCACCGGCGCGAGCGGAGGCAGCACCCACTGCAGGGCGCGCCGGCCGGTGCCGGAGAAGACGTGCTGCGGACCACCGTGTTCCGGGACGGTCACCCGGTACGTGTCGGGCCGTCCGGACAGGACCCAGCGGGCGTGCACGTCCTCCAGGTCTGCCCAGACGTCACGGGGGCCGTGGACGCGGACGGTCGCCTCGCCGGGCCCGGCGACCGCCCAGGAGTCCTCGCCGGGAGCGACGATCGTCATCGTCCCGGCCTGGAAGTCGCGGACGAGCCCGGGCGCCAGATACGCGGCCGCCAGCCAGAAGCCGTACGCGTCGTCCGGCGGCAGCGCGAACCGGGTCCGGCGCGGCAGACCCGGGTCGGCCTTGATCCCGGGCCGCATCGGCACCGCGTCGAGCCACCGGTAGCCGAGCATGGGCCGGTAGCCTCGCGGTCGCCCCCGCAGCACCGCCTCGATCCCGCCGGCGCCGGTGCGGGTGGCCAGAAGCTGTCCGGGCCAGCTGGGCGTGCGGGTCACGAGCGTCGTGAGCAGCCGGCCACCGGGCGCGAGCTGGTCCATCCACGCCTCGGGCACCCGGGGGACGCCGATGCCGGAGTGGATCCGGTCGTACGGCGCCCGCGCCGCCCACCCGTCGAGCGCGTCGCCCACGGCGACGGCCGCGCCGACGCCCAGCCGCTCCAGGTTCCGCTGGGCGAAGGCGGCCATGTGCCCGTCCCGCTCCACCCCGCTGCAGAGCCCGGGGCCGGTGACGGCGGCGGCGAGCGCCAGGGAGACGCCGGGCCCGCTGCCGAGCTCCAGATACCGCTGCCCGGGGCCGAGTTCGAGGGCTTGGAGAGCTTCGACGGTGGCGGGGAGGTACGTGGACATGGACGTCATGTGTCCGCCGGTCACCGGCCCGCGGGCCAGCGCGTCGAGTCCCTGGCCGTCACGCTGGAGCAGGACCGACTCGCCGCTGTGGATCAGGTCGAGCCACTCCTGACGATCCTCGGGATGGGAACCGTCGAGGAGGCGCCAGTCGATCGGATGCGTACCCGGGCCGCTGACCCGCACATACGCGTGGGGGAGCAGGACCTCGCGCGGCAGGCGCAGCAGTGCCTCGCGCAGCAGCACGTCGCTCAGAACACCGTCCGTCGAGAGCTGGTCAACCATGCGGGAGCGGGCGCCGTACGCGCCCTGCGATGCGGAGCCGGTCACTGGCCCCACCCCAGCTCGCTGTACGCCCGGCCGGCCGTGATGCCCTCGATCGCGGTCCGCGCGTAGGGGACGATCGGGTCGGGCAGGTCCTTGGCGCTCCACCACTGCCAGGCCACGCACTTGTCCGGCTCCCTCAGTTCCGGAACGCCCTCCCACGTCCGGGCGCGGAAGAACAGATTGATCCGGGGCTGGGCACCTGGCCGGTTGACGAGGTGGACGGTGTGCACCAACTCGACGTCCGCCGGGTTGATCACGAGCCCGGCCTCTTCGTACGCCTCCCGCACGAGACAGGCGGTTGCCGATTCCGCCTCGCAGTGGCCCGCGAGCAGGTGCCAGGTGCGGCCCGCGAAGGCCGAGTCCGGGTGGCGCAGCCCCAGCATGACCTGGCCGTCGCGTTCCAGGTAGAGGTGGACGCCGACCACGTGCGGAACGGTCCCCGGCGGCGGCCCGGCCGGTGCGGTCGCGGGAGGATGCTCGGCGGCGTGCCGTTGCAGGAGTTTCCGGGTCGAGGACAGCATCGTCATGTACGGGAACTTCTCCGGGTGCATCCAGGCGACCATCACGCCCTCGGTGAGCGGCAGACGGGCCGGATCTCCGTTCCACCGGCCGGTGAACACCTGAACCGGGACGCTCATCCCGTCCATGCCGGTGACCCACTCGACCGCGTACGGCTCCAGGCCGGCGACCGTGAGGTCGGCCTCCTCGCGCAACTCCCTGCGGACGGTGTCGAGGAGGGTCCGGTCCTGCGGTTCCCGGCCGCCACCGAGGAGCGACCAGCGTCCCGGCTCCCAGATCCACGGCTTGTTGGCGTCCCTCAGGTGCAGCAGGTACCGGCCGTGGCCGTCGTGGACGATCGCGGACGCGTTCACCGGTTCCGGCCGCCCGTCGAGACCATGTGCCTCGGCGGCCAGCAGCTTGGCCCGCAGCGTCGGGGACCGCACGTCGGCGTACGGGAGCCACTGGGCTCCGCTGACTTCCTCGTCCCGCAGGGTGAGCGCAGGCGGTTGCTCGGCGGCGAGGTAGAACGCGAAGCGGACGTCGAAGTGCTGGTGCGTGGGCTCACCTTTGGCCGGGTTCGCGTCGATGTCATGCACGTCCACATCGATCGGCTCGCCGAGGAACTGCGGGGTCAGGCACAGGTCGCCGGGGCGCAGCCCAGCCTCTTCGCACACCTCGCGCACGGCCGCGGCCAGGAGCGCACGGTCACCCGCCTCGACGTGGCCGCCGGGGCAGAGGAGTAACCCTGTCACCCGGTGGCCGATGTGGAGCACCCGGCGGTCGCGGTCGATGACCACGGCGCTGCAGGTCACGTGGCCGGGCATCGTGGCGCGGCTGGACGGTTCCTCAGCGCTGTCGAGGAGAGCAAGCAGCCCTTCGAGGGAGGGGCGTTCCTCGGCATGCCGGCTGAGGTAGGTCTCGATGGTCACTCGGATATCGGAGGGGGAAGGCAGCACGTGATCACCTCGGGACGTGGGGGACGGAAGGGAGGGGTGGGGAGGGAGCGGTGCAGCAGGCGCTGACGAGGGAGGACACGACGTCGCCCAGAAGTGCCCGGTCCCGGGCGCGTCGAAGGGCGGCGGGCCGGCGCGAGGGTGTGCGGGGCCGGGCCTCACGCCGCCTCCCCGGCCTCGGCGCGGTAGCCGGCGGCCTGGAGGGTGAACATGGCGGCGTACTCGCCGCCGAGGTCCATCAGCTCCTGGTGGGTGCCGCTCTCGGTGATGCGGCCGGCGTCGAACACGAAGATGCGGTCGCAGGCGACGACGCTGGCCAGCCGGTGCGAGATCAGCACCGTGATCCTGTCAGGGCGCGGACTGTCCCGCAGGACCGCTTCGTACACGGCGTGCTCGGCGCGGGGGTCCATGCTGGCGGTCGGTTCGTCCAGGAGCAGGACGGGGGCGTTCTTGTACAGGCCGCGGGCGACGGCGATCTTCGCCCACTGGCCGGCGGACAGTTCCTGACCGCCGCGGAACCGCTTGGACAGCAGCGCCTCCCACCGGCCGGGCAGTGCGGCGATGACCTGCTCGGCGCCGGAGGCCCGCGCGGCGTCCAGGGCCCGGCGCGGGTCGGCCTCGGTGAGTGTGCCCCGCGAGACCGTCAGGTTGGCCAGCGCGCTGAACGGGAACCGCACCGGGTCCTGGAGCACGCAGCCCACCCGGGCGTGCAGCGATTCGGCGTCCATGTCCAGCACGTTCACGCCGTCCCAGGCGACCGTGCCCCCGTCCTGGGGCTCGTACAGGCCCGCGAGGAGCCGGGCGCAGGTGGACTTGCCGCTGCCGTTGACGCCGACGAACGCGACCGTCTGCCCGGCGTGCAGCGTCAAGGAGATACCGTCCAGCGCCGGGGTGTCCTTCCCCGGGTAGGTGAAGGACACGTCCTCCAGCGCGATGGTCTTCACGTTCTCGGGGGCGGGCAGCCCGCCGCGCCGCGGCTGGAGGGTGCGGCAGCGTTTCTGGAAGGCGAGCAGGTCGTCCACCCACATGGCGTGTTCGTAGACCAGGTGCGAAACCTCGACGAGCCGGGTCAGCGAGGACTGGGCGGCCTGGATGGCCAGGACCGCACCCGCCCCGGCGGCCAGCGGCAGCCAGCCCGCGATCAGCATGGCGCCGAGCGCCGTGTACGTGATGCCGGTGCCGATCCCGCCGACGGCCCGGCCCGCCAGGGCCAGCCGGGCCGAGCCCACGCCCAGCCGGGTGTCCTCCTCGGCGATCCGCGTCGTCAGACGCCGGTGCTCGTCCAGCAGCGCGCCCTGCGCGGTGTCCGAGCGGAGTTCGGCGGCGGCGTCCCGCTCCAGCAGCAGCCAGGAGAAGACCCGCACCCTGCGCTGCAGCGTGTTCCACCGCTTGAAGCTGTGGAAGCGCGCCCGGGCGGCCCGTACGGCGGCTGCGCCGACCGGCAGCACGGACAGCAGGAGCAGCGGCAGCAGGGCCGGGTGGAGGACGCCCAGGACGCCGGCGGTGCCCACGAGCCCGAGCAGTGCGGCGGCCAGGGAGACGACCTGGCCGACGATCTGCCGGGCGTAGAACAGGCCGCGGTCGTTGGCCCGGTACGCCTCGTCGTGCCAGTCCGCGTCGTCGACGACCTCCAGCCGCACATGGGCGGTCAGGGTGAGGAACTCGCACTCCAGAGCGGTGCGGATCTTCGGGGTCACCCGGGCCTCCGCGACGGCGACGCCCGCCTCCAGGAGGGCCCGAGCGGCCAGAAGGCCGACGACGACCAGGAGTTGGGGGACGGCCGCGCGCACCCGGTCCGGGGTCGGCCCCTCGGCGAACAGCTCCCGCAGGACGGCGACCGAGGCCATCAGCCCGAACGCCGTCATCGCGGCCGACGCCATCTGCAGGATCACGACCGAGAGGGTCGCGGCCCGGTCCGCTGCCCAGGCCAGCCGACCGATCCGCTGCACGATCCGGGGGAGACGCGCGAGGATCTGCCCCACCGTGGCCTTGGACGCGGCGCCGTCGTACACGGTCCAGTACGCCTCCTCCAGACCGTCCGCGATGTCTCCGTCGTGCGGCCCGCCGGGCACAGCGGCGGGCGGCAGCGGAAGCTCCGCCTCGCGCGGGCCAGGCACCGCACCCCGGCGGATGCCGTCTGCGTCACTGCCGCCGCTCATGCCCCCCACCTCGTATCCCGTCGTGCTGAACGGTGCGCGAAGAGGTCGGACGGGCGGGTTCCGGAGGGCGGTGTGGTGAGCGGAACCCGCCGTCGCTGTTCGAATCCGGAGCGATTAGCGGGGGCGGGAGCGGTGTTCATGGTGTCCTCCGTCTGGGCCGGCGGTTGGTACTGGTGCTCTAAGAACGCGCCGAACCCAAAGCCGTAACGGCCACGGACGGGTGAATGTCTCGAACGTGCTGGCGATTTTCGCGTTTCGGGCAAGGGCCGCCTGCCTGGTCGCTTTTGAATCCACACGTTCGAGTGGTTGGACGTGCAGCGACGGCCGCCCGCTGAACGGTGCGGTAAGTCACGCCGAGCTCGCGCTGGACCGACCGTCGGCTGTGGCCGGCGGCCAGCAGCGCGTGGACAGCGGCGTGCTCGGCGCGGGTACGGTCAGGTCAGTCGTCACGCGGCGTACGCGCTTCGCGGAAAGCGCCAGAACCCGATCTCGTGAACAAAGCCGGTTCAGCCTGGCCTTGGCGCACGGCGACGTGGTGCCTGCCCGGGCAACGACGTGCCGGGGTCAGCGCCGCAGCCGGCCCTCCCGGGCAGGGAGGGGAGCGCCGGCCGCATGGGTACGGAGCAGGTCGACGAAGGGCTCCACCAGCGGAGCGGTACCGGCGGCGGGCAGCAGCACGCCGTAGTCCAGCGTCGGCGCGTCACTGAAGGGGACGAAGGTGATGCCCGGTCGAGCGTGGTACTCCGCGGCCCGCGCCGCCACGATCGACGCTCCGAACCCGGCGGCGACCATCACGGGGATCTCGTACCAGGAGGAGCAGGAGGGACCTCGCGGGATGGAGCGGCCCATGGGGGTGCGCTGAGGGAAGTGGGTCTCGACAGCGGCCTTCGATCGGATGGTGTCCAGCTCCAGCCGGATCATCGGCACGTCGGCCAGGTCTTCCAGAGACACCGTCGAGGCGCGGGCCAGCGGATGGTCGGCGGGCAGCATCAGGGCCTTGGGCTCACGAAAGAGCACTGGTCCGGTGACGATGCCGGGTTCGAGCACGGGGAACTCCGCGATCTGCGCGTGGACCTCGCCGCGCTGGAGCGAGCCGTAGGGATCGGTGAACGGGATCTCCCTGGCCCGCACGGACCAGCCGGAGTACTGGGACCGGAACGCGTCGCCCGCCCGCAGCAGCAGTTCGGCGCACCAGGGGGTCGTATAGCCGATGCGCAGCTCCCCTTCCATGGCCCGCCCCTGGACGGTGGCCCGTTCCAGGGCACTGCGGATGCGCTGGTGCGCCGGCAGCAGCTCGTCGCGGAGCTCCTCGCCGAGCGCGGTGAGACGCACGGTGCGGGACGTGCGCTCGAACAGCGGGGAGCCGATGCGGCGTTCCTGCTTCTTGATGACGTGGCTCACTCGGGACGGGGTGACGTGGAGGCGTTCGGCGGTGCGGCCGAAGTGCAGCTCCTCCGCCAGAGTCAGGAAAATCTCGATTTCGCGCAGCTCCATCGCCCGTCCCACCACCCCTTCCTGACGTGAACCTAATGGTCGACGGTGTGTTGACACAACGCGCATCGATGCACCGACGGGCAACGGTGTCTTGTCGATCCGGCTGTTGATGGCCCTTCGGCCACGGGTGAGAGTGATTCCGGCCAGGGTGCCGCGGGCCGGATCGGGCCGGATCGGGCCGGATCGGGCCGCGCGGCGCGCCCGTCACGGTCGCCGGTCTTTCCTCTGCGCCGCTGAAGGTCGGTGCGGTGCAGCAACCGGCTCTGTACCCGCGTGTCGCACGATCCCCCTCACCCCAAGGAGCTTTTGGATGGGCCAGAACACCGGCGGTTTCAACAAGGCCGGGCTGCAGCGCGTACGCGACGTGCTGGCCCGGCACGTCGATTCCGGCAAGATCCCCGGCCTGGTGGCGCTGTTCAGCCGGGGCGACGAGACGCACGTCGAGACGATCGGCACGATGCGCCACGAGGGCGGCGAGCCGATGCGCCGGGACACGCTCTTCCGCATGGCCTCCACGTCCAAGCCGGTCTCGATCGCGGCCGCGATGGTCCTGCTCGACGAGTGCCGGCTGCGCCTGGACGACACAGTGCGCGAGTGGTTGCCCGAGCTCGCCGACCGGCAGGTGCTCAAGCGGATCGACAGCCCCGTCGACGACACCGTCCCCGCGCGACGGCCCATCACCGTACGGGACGTGCTGACCTCCACGTTCGGACTCGGCATGGATATGACGGTGCTCGGCACGCCCATCATGAGTGCGCTCTTCGAGCAGGGGATCACGCCCAACCTGCCGACACCGATGCCGGAGCCGGACGAGTGGATGCGCCGGCTGGGCGAACTGCCGCTGATGTACCAACCGGGCGAACGCTGGCAGTATCAGATCGCCAGCGACCTGGTCGGCGTGCTCGTCGAACGCGTCACGGGCCAGTCGTACGGTTCCTTCCTGAACGAGCGCGTCTTCGGGCCGCTCGGTATGAAGGACACCGGTTTCCATGTGCCCGCCGACCAGATGCACCGGCTGCCCCCGCTGTACGCCCCGGACCCGGAGAGCGGCGAGTTCCACGTGTGGGACGAGGCCGAAGGCGGACGCCACAGCGCCCCGCCGTCGTTCCCGAGCGGCGGTGCGGGCCTGACCTCGACGGCCGACGACTATCACGCGTACTTCCGCATGCTGCTGAACGGCGGCACACACGGCAGCGAGCGGATCCTGTCCCGGCAGGCCGTCGAGTTGATGACCACCAACCGCCTCACTCCGGAGCAGCTGGCCGCCCGGACCAAACTGGCCCTGGACAACGTCCACATCTCATTCGGGCAGGGACAGCAAGGTGGCTGGGGCCTCGGGATGGCCGTGCGCACCTACCGCGGCGACTACGCGCCCGCAGGCCAGTTCGGCTGGGACGGCGGCGCGGGCACCTCCACGTACGCGGACCCGGTCACCGGTCTCACAGGAATCCTGCTCACCCAGGTCGGCACGACCCTCCCTGCCCCGGTCCAGGTGATGAACGACTTCTGGACCACTCTCTATCAGGCGATCGACGACTGACTGATCGCTTCGGAATGATCTAGGGAGGCGTCGGAGCCCAGACCGTCCCGCCGTGGCCCCAGAAGGTGTCCTGACCGGGACCTTCCATCGGGTGCAGGCCGAGTCCGTGTGCGTCAGCCGGTGGTCGTCGAGGCTGTCGGGCCCGGTGGTGGAGAGGTCGGGGAACGCCTTGAGGACGGAGAGGCGTACGGGAGGTACTCGGCCAGGCCGCTGGTGTGGGTGAGCAGCGTCCGGACGGTGATCGCCGTGCCTCGTGCGCCGGGTACCAGCTTCGGCAGGTACCCGCCGATCGGCGCGTCGAGGTCGATCTGGCCGTTCTCGACCTGACACAGCACTGTGGTGGCGGTGAAGCTCTTGGTGCGACGGGCTCCTAGCCCGCGATCACTCTGGGTTACTATGCTCACTTCGTGCCGGAGGACGGCAGCAGGGGGCGCGGCGCCATCGACGGTCTGCCCGGGAAGCGCGGGGATCGGCTTGCCGGCCGGGACTCCCCGGGTCCCCCCAGCGCTGTCGACGCGTGTTCCCGGCCTCTGCGCCCCGGACAAGGCTTCCGTGGGTTGCAAGGTTGAAGAGATGGGTGGCCTGGGAAAATGTTGCAAGAGGTCGTAGCGACCCGCTACGTCACGCCCCTGCGTGAAGGCGGGTCGCTCCCCGGGATCGTCGAGGCCGACGATCTGGGTACGTACGTCATGAAGTTCACCGGGGCCGGACAGGGGCGCAAGACCCTCGTCGCCGAGGTGATCTGCGGGGAACTCGGGAGGCGGCTCGGGCTGCGGGTGCCCGCGCTGGTGCGGATGCAGCTCGATCCCGTCATCGGGCTCGCCGAGCCGGACCAGGAAGTGCAGGAACTGCTCAAGGCCAGCGGCGGGCTCAACCTCGGGATGGACTTCCTGCCCGGCTCCCTCGGGTTCGACGCCCTGGCCTACGAGGTGGACCCCGGCGAGGCCGGGCGGGTCGTCTGGTTCGACGCGCTGATCAACAACGTCGACCGTTCCTGGCGCAACCCCAACATGCTCGTCTGGCACGGCGACCTCTGGCTCATCGACCACGGCGCCACCATGATCTGGCACCACAACTGGCCCGCCGCCCAGGCCTCCGCCGCCAAGCCCTACAACGCCTCCGACCACGCCCTCGCGCCCTTCGGGCCCGACATCGCGTCGGCCGCCGCCGCGCTCGCCCCGAAGGTCACGCCCGAACTGCTCGCCGAGGTCACCGCCGACGTACCCGACGAGTGGCTGGTGGACGAGCCGGGCTTCGACTCGGCGGACCAGCTGCGCCGGGCCTACGCCGACGCGCTGCTCGCGCGGGCCGCCACCATCCACGAGCGGATCGTCATGGACGCACCCACCCCCGACAAACCCTCCCAGGCCCCCGGCTGGATCACCGAGCGCCTGGCCCCGCGGCCCCGCAAGGACGACGGCAAGGGCGGCCCGGCATGAGCGAGCGCGATGTCTTCGAGTACGCGCCGCTGCGCGTCGTGCCCCGCGTCCAGCGCGGGGAGTGCTTCAACGCCGGGGTGGTCGTCTACTGCCGCGCCAAGGGCTTCGTCGCCGCCCGCACCGAACTGGACGAGGTGAAGCTCCGGGCGCTCGACCCCGGCGCCGACGTCACCGGGGTCCGCGCCGCGCTGCACGCCGTCGAGGGCGTCTGCCGCGGCGGTACGGACGCGGGCCAGGCCGCCGGGGACGACGCCGGACGCCGCTTCCGCTGGCTCATCGCCCCCCGCTCCACCGTCGTACAGCCCGGACCGGTGCACAGCGGACTGACCGCCGACCCCGAGGCCGAGGTGGAGCGGCTGCTCGACCTGCTGGTCCGCTGACCGCGCACCGGCTGACGGGGGCCGGCCGGAGTGTGACATGCGCCGCTGCGCCCGTGTGCCGTTGACACCGGGTGCCAGGGCTTCTAGCGTCTCGACTGCTGAAGGTACTAAGCGGTTGCTCAGTCATCGGGCCGGTTCCCGCCGGGAGCGCCCGACGTCCGCTGAGCCGCTATCCAAGGGCGAGGAGAGCCAAGCATGTCGACCAGCGAGCAGCGCGTAGCCATCGTGACCGGAGCGGCCCGCGGCATCGGCGCCGCCACCGCCGTACGGCTGGCGGCCGAGGGCCGCGCGGTCGCCGTCCTCGACCTGGACGAGGCGGCCTGCAAGGACACCGTCGAGAAGATCACCGCCGCCGGGGGCACGGCGCTCGCGGTCGGCTGCGACGTGTCGGACGCCGCCCAGGTGGAGGCCGCCGTCGCACGGGTCGCCGCCGAGCTGGGCGCGCCCACCATCCTCGTCAACAACGCGGGTGTCCTCCGCGACAACCTGCTCTTCAAGATGAGCGAGTCCGACTGGGACACCGTGATGAACGTGCACCTCAAGGGCGCGTTCCTGATGGCCAAGGCCGTCCAGAAGCACATGGTGGACGCCAAGTGGGGCCGCATCGTGTCGCTCTCCTCCTCCTCGGCGCTCGGCAACCGCGGCCAGGCCAACTACGCGGCGGTCAAGGCGGGCCTCCAGGGCTTCACCAAGACCCTCGCCAAGGAACTCGGCAAGTTCGGCATCACCGCCAACGCCGTCGCGCCCGGCTTCATCGTCACCGAGATGACCGCGCAGACCGCCGCGCGCGTCGGCATGGGCTTCGAGGAGTTCCAGGCCGCCGCCGCCACCCAGATCCCCGTCCAGCGCGTCGGCGTCCCCGAGGACATCGCCAACGCCATCGCCTTCTTCACGGGCGACGCTGCCGGCTTCGTCTCCGGCCAGGTCATGTACGTCGCCGGCGGACCGCTCAACTGACCCGAAGGGCTGCGTACATCATGACTGTGCAGGACAGCGGCAAGGTCGCGCTGATCACCGGCGCGAGCCGGGGCATCGGCTACGGCATCGCGCAGGCGTTCGTCGAGCGCGGCGACCGGGTGTGCATCACCGGGCGCAACGAGGACGCCCTCAAGGAGGCCGTCGAGGCGCTCGGCTCGGACCGGGTGATCGGCGTCGCGGGCAAGGCGCACGACGAGGCGCACCAGGCGGTGGCCGTCGCCCGCACGATGGAGGCGTTCGGCCGGGTGGACTTCCTGGTCAACAACGCCGGCACCAACCCGGTCTTCGGGCCGATCGCGGAACTCGACCTGAACGTCGCCCGCAAGGTCTTCGAGACGAACGTGGTCTCGGCGCTCGGCTTCGCCCAGCAGACCTGGAAGGCGTGGCAGAAGGAGAACGGCGGGGCGATCGTCAACATCGCCTCGATCGCCGGCGTCTCCGCCTCCCCCTTCATCGGCGCGTACGGCATGAGCAAGGCGGCCATGGTCAACCTGACCCTCCAGCTGGCGCACGAGTTCGCGCCGGTCGTCCGGGTCAACTCGATCGCGCCCGCCGTCGTCAAGACCCGGTTCGCGCAGGCCCTGTACGAGGGCCGCGAGGCGGAGGCGGCGGCCTCCTATCCGATGGGCCGGCTGGGCGTGCCGGAGGACATCGGCGGCGCCGCCGCCTTCCTCACCTCCAGCCAGTCCGGCTGGATCACGGGCCAGACCCTCGTGGTCGACGGCGGCATCTTCCTCAATGCCGGAGTGGGCTGACACGCCCTGGGCCGATATGGCCCTGAATGCCTCAAGCGCCCTGCCGGGCCTGCGGGTTGACCTGGCGGGGCGCTGCGGTATGGTCTGCCGACCCATGGCTGATCGAGGAGCGTGCACGTGTTCTACCGGGCCAGACTGCAGGCCGCTGCAGCCCTTGTGTCCCTGTCCTTGCTGGCCGGTTGCGGGCTCCTGCCCGGCGATGCCTCGGACGTGGATCAGAAGCTCGTCGTCGGGTCGACGAGCGAGCCCTCGACCCTGGATCCGGCGGCGGCGTGGGACGGCTCCTGGGAGCTGATGCGCAACGTGTTCCAGACCCTGGTCAGCTTCCCCACCGGCAGTACGAAGCCCGAGCCGGACGCCGCCGAGGAGTGCCGGTTCACCGACCGCACCAGCACCGCCTACCGCTGCCGGCTCCGCCCGGGGCTGAAGTTCTCCAACGGCGACAAGCTGGACGCCGAGGCCGTCAAGTACTCCATCGACCGGATCACGCAGATCGGCCTCAAGGGCGGCCCGGTGGGCATGCTCGGCTCGCTCGACCGGGTGGAGACCAAGGGCGACGACGTCGTCATCTTCAACCTGAAGAAGCCCGACGCCACCTTCCCGTTCGTGCTGGCCACCCCGGCCATGTCCCTGGTCGCGCCGAGCGCGTACTCGAAGAACAAGCTCCGCTCCGACGGCAAGGTCACCGGCTCCGGCCCGTACCTGCTGGACGCCTACAAGCAGGGCGACCGCTCCGAACTGGTCAGGAACCCCGACTACAAGGGCTTCGCCGACCGCAAGAACGACGCCGTGACCATCCGGTACTTCAAGGAGTCCGGGGCCATGGTCGCGGCCCTCAAGGACAACCGGATCGACGCCACCTACCGCGGCCTGTCCGCCGCGGACGTCGTCGACATCGAGGACAAGGCCGGTAAGGACGATCTCCAGATCGTCGAATCGGTCGGCGCCGACATCCGCTTCCTGGTCTTCAACCCGGCCGACCCGGCCGCCGGGAAGCCGGCCGTGCGGCGGGCGATAGCCCAGCTGGTGGACCGGGACGCGCTCGTCGCCAAGGTCTACCGGGGCACGGCCGAACCGCTGTACTCGATGGTCCCCAAGGGCATCGCCGGGCACACCACCGCCTTCTTCGACACCTTCGGCGACCCCAGCAAGGACAAGGCCCGCGAGATCCTGGCCGACGCGGGCATCACCACCCCCGTCGCCATGACGTTCTGGTACACCACCGACCGCTACGGCTCGTCCACGGCCCCCGAGTTCGCCGAGCTGAAGCGCCAGCTGGAGGCATCCGGCCTCTTCCGCATCACCCTGAAGGGCAGGCCCTGGAAGACCTTCCAGGAGGGCTTCAACCAGGGGGAGTACCCGGTCTTCGGCCGCGGCTGGTTCCCGGACTTCCCGGACCCGGACAACTTCATCGCCCCGTTCGTCGGCAAGAACAGCGTCACGGGCACGCCCTACCTCAAGGACGAGATCACCAAGGAGCTGCTGCCGCGGTCCCGCAAGCTGAGCGACCGGGGCACGGTCGGCAAGGAGTTCGAGCGGGCCCAGGAGATCCTGGTGGACGACGTACGGCTGCTGCCGCTGTGGCAGGGCAAGCTCTACGTGGCCGCCGGCGAGGACATCGGCGGCGGCGAGCGGGCGCTCGACCCGCAGACCGTCATGCAGATGTGGGAGCTGTACCGCAAGGCCAGCTGGTAGGAGCGCGCGCGGGCGGGCCGGTGCGTCCCGCTCGCGGACCGCGTTGTCAGTGGCGCCCGGTAGGTTCTGGAACCAAGAACGGATTGCTTACCGGAGGTTGTTCACGTGACCGACACCGACCTGCTGCCCGAGTCCTGGCGCGGCGTCCTCGGCGAAGAGCTGCAGAAGCCCTACTTCAAGGAGCTCACCGAGTTCGTCGAGGAGGAGCGGTCCGCCGGACCGGTCTACCCGCCCCGGGAGCAGGTGTTCGCGGCCCTGGAGGCGACCCCGTTCGACCAGGTGAAGGTCCTGATCCTCGGCCAGGACCCCTACCACGGCGAGGGCCAGGGCCACGGCCTGTGCTTCTCCGTGCGGCCCGGCGTCAAGGTTCCCCCCTCCCTGCGCAACATCTACAAGGAGATGAACCAGGAGCTGGGCCTGCCCGTCCCGGACAACGGCTACCTCATGCCGTGGGCCGAGCAGGGCGTCCTCCTGCTCAACGCGGTGCTGACCGTCCGCGCCGGCGAGGCCAACTCGCACAAGGGCAAGGGCTGGGAGAAGGTCACCGACGCCGTGATCCGGGCCGTGTCCGACCGCCCCGACCCGGCGGTCTTCGTGCTCTGGGGCAACTACGCGCAGAAGAAGCTCCCGCTGATCGACACGGAGCGCCACGCCGTGGTGAAGGGGGCGCACCCCTCCCCGCTGTCGGCGAAGAAGTTCTTCGGCTCCCGGCCCTTCACCCAGATAAACGAGGCCGTCGCCCGGCAGGGCCACCAGCCCATCGACTGGCGCATCCCCGACCTCGGCTGACCCCCGAGCCTCCCCGCGCCCGCCCGCCCCGGCGGTTAGCGTCGGAAGCCGGACCGGCCGCCGGACGCGGGCGGACGGGCGCGAGGGAGGCTGTGGTGACAGAGCAGCGGGAGACGGCGGAGGACCTCTTCACGACCAGGATCGGCCAGGCGGTCATGCTGCTGCACGGCGGCGACCGGGAGGAGGCCCGCAACCGCTTCGCCGCACTCTGGTCCGAGATCGGCGACGGGGGCGACCCCCTGCACCGCTGCACGCTGGCCCACTACCTGGCCGATACGCAGGACGACCCGGCCGACGAGCTGGCCTGGGACCTGCGGGCCCTCACCGCCGCCCACGCGCTGCCCGACGCCCAGGCGGTACGGGCCTTCTACCCGTCGCTGCACCTCAGTCTCGCCGCCGACTACGTGAAGCTCCGCCGCCCGGCGGCCGCCCGCGACCATCTGGAACGGGCGCGGGCGGCCTCGGCGGTGCTCGCCGACGACGGCACGGACGACGGCTACGGGGGAGGCGTGCGGGCGGAGATCGACCGGCTGG
>NZ_JAKRGC010000329.1 GCF_022347745.1 Streptomyces sp. OfavH-34-F | reverse complement strand
CGGCGAGGTGACGGCGGACCCGCTGGGCGGCGTCGAGTACGTCACCCCGGACGGCCCCCGCGCCCGGACACCGAGCGCGGGGCCGCTGCCGGAACGCCTCCTGTGACCGGCTCCGCTCACCGCTGCCCGGCGGTCGCCGGTGCCGTCCGGGGGCGCTGTGCCGCGACCGGGCGGCGGCGGACCGGCAGACCGGTGGTCGGGTTCGCCACGCCCCAGGCGGCCCCCTTGCAGACCACCTCCTTGTAGAGGGCGGCGAGCCGTCCCCGCAGCGCCGCCCGGACCGCCCGGTCGTCGGCGGTGACGTACTGGATCAGGCCGTCCTTGCGGCCCAGCGAGATGCACTGGTTGAAGTAACGCAGCGGCGTGGACGGGATCTTGGTGCCGGCGAGGCGGGCCGCGATCGTGTCCGCCGCCTGCCAGGCGGTGGGGATGCCCGAGGCGCAGGACATCCGCAGCGGCTTGCCGCCGGGGCCCGCGACGAGAGCCGCGTCCCCGATCGCGTAGACATCCGGGTGCGAGACCGACCGCATGGTGGCGTCCACCACGATCTGGCCGTTCTCACCGGTCTCCAGCGCGGTGGCGGCCGCCAGCGGGTGGACCGCGAAGCCGGTGGTCCAGACGGTGACCTCCGCCGGGAACGAGGTGCCCTCGGCCGTGGTGACGTGCCCGGCCCCCACCTCCGCGACGGCGGTGTGCTCATGGACGGTGATGCCGAGCCGGTCGACCACCTTGCGCAGGTGGCGGCGGCCGGTGTCCGAGAGCCAGTCGCCCAGTCCGCCGCGTACGGCAAGGGCGATGTCGAGGTCCGGGCGGGCCTCCGCGAACTCGGTCGCCGCCTCCAGGCCGGTCAGCCCGCCCCCGACGACGACCACGGGCCGGCCGGGCGCCAGATCGGCCAGGCGGTCGCGCAGCCGGAGTGCGCCGGGGCGGCTCGCGATCTCGTGGGCGTACTCGGCGACCCCGGGGACGTCCTGGGTGTTCCAGGCGCTGCCGAGGGCGTAGACGAGGGTGTCGTAGGCCAACTCCGCCTCGCCCTCCGTTCCCTGGACGGTGACGCTCTTGCGCTCGACGTCCACGGCGGTGACCCGGCCGATCCTCAGCTGCACGCCGGTGCCCGAGAACATCTCCGCGAAGGGGCGGGGCCTGAGGTCCTGGCCGGCTGCGAGCTGGTGCATGCGGACGCGCTCGACGAAGTCGGGCTCCGCGTTCACGAGGGTGACGCTGACGTCCTCCCGGCGCAGCCGCCTGGCGACGCGGCCCGCCGCGACCGCTCCGGTGTAGCCGGCTCCGAGGACGATGATGCGGTGCTGCTGCATGTGCCTGCTCCTGTCTCGCACGGGTCCGCTCCGGTCGGGACGTTTCACGTGAAACGGCTCCATGCCGGTGTTTCACGTGAAACGGCCCGTTGGGGTGGTGCGCCCCTTGAACCGAGCAGCCCGCGCTTTTCTGACAGGTAGCGGTTGTGACGTGCGTCACCGGCCGGTCAGAACGCCGTGAGCAGCGGTTTTCCGTGTTCCATGGCCGCCCAGTGCCGGTTCACGCGCTCCAGCTTGTCCGGGTTCGCCTGGTTGCGGAACGAAGCGATGCCCTCGGCGGTGACCTCGATGGACATCACGCCGATGACCCGGTCCCCGGCGACCGCGATGACGGCGGCGGAGCCGTTGGCGTTCGTCAGATGCAGCTCGACCGAGCCGCCCGTGAGCGCGGTCTTCGCCTTGCCCGGCTTGAGCAGGCCGCGCATGAACGTCGCGACGGCCTTCGCCCCCAGGAACGGCTTCGTCCCGGCCGGCACCTTGCCGCCGCCGTCCCCGATGGAGATCGCGTCCGAGGTCAGCAGCTCCACCAGCGGTTCGGTACGGCCTCCGGCGGCGGCGAGCAGGAACTCCTCGATGACCCGGCGGGCAGCCGCCTCGTCCACCTCGGCGCGGGTCCGGCCGTCGGCGATGTGCTTCTTCGCCCGGTGGTAGATCTGCTGGACGGCGGACTCACCGAGGTCCAGGATCTCCGCGATCTCCCGGTGCGGATAGCCGAACGCCTCGCGCAGCACATAGACCGCCCGCTCTCCGGGCGTCAGCCGCTCCATGAGCGTGAGCACGGCGTACGAGACGGACTCGCGCTGCTCGGCGGTTTCGGCGGGGCCCAGCATGGAGTCCCCGGCGAGCAGCGGCTCGGGCAGCCAGGCGCCCACATAGGTCTCGCGCCGGGCGCGGGCGGAGGTGAGCTGGTTGAGGCAGAGGTTGGTGAGGACCTTGGTCAGCCACGCCTCGGGGACGTCGATCCGCGCGGTGTCGGCGGACTGCCAGCGCAGGAAGGTGTCCTGCACGGCGTCCTCGGCCTCGGTCGCCGAACCGAGGAGACGGTAGGCGATGGCCTCCAGCCGGGGCCGCGCCGCCTCGAACCGGTCCACGTCCTGCACGGTCAGGTCCATGCGGGAATCCTAGGACCTTTCGTCGAACTGCCGTCGGCCGGTGAGCGGCGACTGACCTGGAGGCCGAAGGCTTACGGTCCCGTGACGTGCCGCCGCCAAGGCGCGTGACGGGGCCGCGCGCGTCCTAGCGTGGCGTTCATGCGCGTACTTGTCACCGGCGGAGCCGGGTTCATCGGGTCGGAGATCGTCCGCAGTCTCACCTCTGCCGGGCACGAGGCGGTGGTGCTGGACGCGCTGCTGCCGTCGGCGCACGGTCACGCCGTGCACCGGGCGGCCGGTGACACCACCGACGGGCGGATGCTCGTGGGGGACGTACGGGATCGCGCGGCCGTGGACCGTGCGCTGCACGGGGTGGACGCGGTGTGCCACCAGGCGGCGATGGTCGGTCTGGGCAAGGACTTCGCGGATGCCCCGGAGTACGTGGGCTGCAACGACCTGGGCACAGCCGTCCTGCTCGCCGCGATGGCCGGGGCCGGGGTGCGGAGCCTGGTGCTGGCCGGGTCGATGGTCGTGTACGGGGAGGGCCGGTACTCCTGTCCGCGGCACGGCACCGTCCGTCCGGGCCCCCGGGACCGGTCCGACCTGTCGGCGGGCCGCTTCGAGCCGCGCTGTCCGGACTGCGGGGCCGCGCTGGCACCGGGCCTTGTCGCGGAGGACGCTCCGACGGACCCGCGCAACGTGTACGCGGCGACGAAGCTCGCACAGGAGCACCTCGCCTCGTCCTGGGCGCGGGCGACGGGCGGGAGCGCGGTCTCGCTGCGCTACCACAACGTGTACGGGCCCGGCATGCCCCGCGACACGCCGTACGCGGGTGTGGCGTCGTTCTTCCGGTCGGCGCTGGCCCGGGGCGAGGCGCCGCGCGTGTTCGAGGACGGCGGTCAGCGGCGCGACTTCATCCATGTACGGGACGTGGCCGCCGCGAACACGGTGGCGCTGGAGGCCGTGGGCTCCCGCGCTGCGGGCGGCTTCGCGGCATACAACACCGGCAGCGGCGAGCCGCACACGATCGGCGAGATGGCCGGGGCGCTGGCCGCGGCCCACGGCGGTCCCGCGCCGGTGGTGACCGGGGAGTTCCGGCTCGGGGACGTACGCCATGTCACGGCGGACTCGCGGCGGCTGCGGGAGGAGCTGGGCTGGCGGCCGGAGGTGGGGTTCGCCGAGGGCATGGCCGATTTCGCGGCGGCCCCGCTGCGGGAGGCCGGCGCGGCGCTGCCGGTCTGAGGCTCACCCGAGCGGCAGCGTCACCTCGAAGCAGCAGCCGCCGGTGACGTTGCGGACCTCGGCCCGCCCGGCGTGCGCCTCCACGATCCCCCGCACGATGGCGAGTCCCAGACCCGCGCCGGCCGGCGGCGTACGGGCGTGGCTGCCGCGCCACCCGGTGTCGAAGACCCTCGGCAGGTCCTCCTCCGGAATGCCGCCGCAGCCGTCGGTCACCGAGAGGACCACCCCGTCCCGCGCGCGGTGGGCCGCGACGGCGACCGTGCCGTCGGCGGGCGTCCGGCGGATCGCGTTGATCAGGAGGTTGCCGAGGACCCGGCTCATCTCCTTGCCGTCCACCTCCACGGGCACCTCCTCGATCCGCCCGCCGACGAGCCGCACCCCGTGCTCGCGGGCGAGCGGGTCCGCTCCGGCCAGGGCGTCGCCCACGAGGTCGTAGACGGAGACCCGGGTGGGGGTCAGGGCGAGCGAGCCGGCGTGGATGCGGGAGAGTTCGAAGAGGTCGCCGACCATGTCGTTCATCCGCTCGACCTCGGTGCGGATCTGGCGCAGATAGCGCGGCGAGTCGGCGGCCATGCCGTCCTCCAGCGCCTCCGCCATGGCGCGGAGCCCCGCGAGGGGGGTGCGCAGGTCGTGCGAGATCCAGGCGACGAGTTCGCGCCGGGAGGTCTCCAGGGCGCGTTCCCGCTCGCGCGAGCTGTCCAGCTTGGCGCTGGTGGCGGCGAGTTCGCGGGTGAGGGCGGCGAGTTCGGCGGTGGCCGGGGCCTCGGGCGCCGCGAAGGTGCCGCCGTCGCCGAAGGAGCGGGCGGCCAGGGTCAGTTCGCGGCTCCGGGCGGCGACCCAGCGGCCGAGCAGCAGCGCGGTGACGAGCGAGACGACGGCGGCCATGGCGACGACGGTCGTCACCACGGTCAGGTCGTGCGGTGACAGGAACATCGCCCAGGCGACTGCCAGGGTTCCGGCGAGCATCGCGGTGACGGCCACGGTGGCGACGATGCTCAGCGACACGACGAGTGAGCGGTGCCGGGAGAGCCGCAGCGCGAGCGCCCCGAGCAGTCCGGCGGCGGCGGCGCCGAGGAAGGCGAACAGGGCGATGAGGAGCAGGTCGGTCATGACGACGCTCCGGTGAGCGGCTCCGAAGGCAGATCGAGGCGGTAGCCGACGCCCCAGACCGTACGGATCAGCTCCGGGCGCGCCGGGTCGGCCTCGACCTTCCCGCGCAGGCGGCGTACATGCACCGTGACGGTCGACAGATCGCCGAAGTCCCAGCCCCAGACCTCCCGCATCAGCTCCTCCCGGCCGAAGACGCGGCCCGGGTGGCGCAGGAGGAAGGCGAGCAGGTCGAACTCGCGGAGGGTCAGGCCCAGCGGCCGTCCGCCGCAGGTCGCGCTTCGGGCGGCCGGGTCGAGGACCAGTCCCGCCCCTTCCAGCAGCGCGGGGTGGGCGACCGGGGCGGCGGCCGCCCTCGCGCGGCGCAGCACGGAGTCGACGCGCAGCACGAGCTCGCGCGGGCTGAAGGGTTTCGTCACGTAGTCGTCCGCGCCCGTTTCGAGGCCGAGGATGCGGTCGTCCTCGTCGCCGCGCGCGGTGAGCATGATGACCGGGACCGGCCCGTGTGCCCGCATGCGGCGGCAGACCTCGAAGCCGTCCATGCCGGGCAGCATCAGGTCCAGAACCGCCAGGTCCGGCCGGCGCGCCGCGTACAGCGCGAGGGCGCGTGGTCCGTCGGCCGCCCGGGCGACGTCGTAACCGGCCCCGGTCAGGTAACCGGCGACGACCTCCGCGACGGTCGGGTCGTCGTCGACCACGAGGACATGCCCGCGGGCCGGGGCGGCGGGAGGCGGTGTGCCGGGGGTCGTCTGCATGGGAACCACCCTGGCACCAGCGGTGGCGCGGCCGGAATCGCGAGCGGGCCCGTGACGGGCGACGTCCGGGTTTCGTAAGAAACCAAAGTCCGAAATGCCGGTTTTCGCTCCGTAGGGTGAGCCGGGTGACCCTTCCTTCCGATGACTCAGGCCCCCGCGCCGACATCGTTCTCCCCTGTCTCGACGAGGCAGCGGCCCTGCCGGGTGTGCTGGCCCGCGTCCCCCGGGGCTGGCGGGCGGTCGTGGTGGACAACGGTTCGGGCGACGGTTCGGCCGATGTGGCGCGCGCGCTGGGCGCGACCGTGGTGCACGAGCCGCGGCGCGGTTTCGGCTCGGCCTGCCATGCCGGGCTGCTCGCCAGTGAGGCGGAGTTCGTCTGCTTCTGCGACTGCGACGGCTCGCTGGACCCCGCCCTCCTCTCCGGCTTCGTCCGCCGGGTGGCCGACGGCGAGTGCGATCTGCTGCTCGGGCGGCGGCGCCCTCAGGAGCGCGGCGCCTGGCCGCTGCACGCACGGGCGGGAAACGCCGCCCTCTCCCGGATGCTGCACCGTCGCACCGGGCTCCGGCTGCGCGACCTCGGTCCCATGCGCGCCGGGCGTCGCGCCGATCTGCTGGCGCTCGGGCTGACGGACCGGCGCAGCGGCTATCCGCTGCAGATGGTGGTGCGGGCGGCCGATGCGGGGCTGAGGGTGGCCGAGACGGACGTCCCGTACCTCGCGCGCACCGGTAAGTCGAAGGTCACCGGCACCTGGCTCGGCACCTGGCACGCGGTCCGCGACATGCGGGCCGTGCTGGGCGAGCCGCCGGTGCCGGTGGGGGTGCCGCAGTGAGCCCGGCCGGTGCGACGACCGTGCTGGTCATCGCCAAGGAACCGCTGCCCGGGCGGGTCAAGACCCGGCTCACGCCGCCCTTTTCCCCCACCGAGGCCGCCCGGCTCGCCGAGGCGGCGCTCGCCGACACCCTGCACACCGTCCTGACCCTGCCGGCCGCGCGGCGCACCGTCGTCCTGGCCGGGGCGCCCGGACCGTGGCTGCCGCCGGGCATCGAGGTCGTGGAGCAGGGCACGGGCGGGCTCGACGAGCGGCTCGCCGCCGCGTTCGGAGCCTGCACCGGGCCGACGCTGCTGATCGGCATGGACACCCCCCAGGTCACGGCGGCCGCTCTGGCCCCGGCGCTGGGCCCGGGCGGCTGGGACGGGTGCGACGCCTGGTTCGGCCCCGCCGAGGACGGTGGATTCTGGGCGCTGGGGCTGGCCGAGCCCGATCCGGGCCTGCTGCGCGGGGTGCCCATGTCGGTGCCCGAGACGGGTGCGGTGCAACGGCGCCGGCTGGTCGACGCCGGGCTGACCGTGCGGGACCTGCCTCCGTTGCGGGACGTGGACACGGCGGCGGACGCGGCGGAGGTCGCCGCGCTCGCCCCGGGCGGCAGGTTCGCCGCCGAGTGGTCGCGGCTGGCCCGGACGGCCGCCCGGTGAGCCGGGAACCGGAGGTGCTGGACACCGCGCGGCCGGACGGCGACGCGTGGGGGGCGGACCCGTACGCCAACGCCCTGCGCAACGGGCGCGGGCCGCTCTTCC
>NZ_JAKRGC010000328.1 GCF_022347745.1 Streptomyces sp. OfavH-34-F | reverse complement strand
GATCTGGGCGCGGCTCGGGCCAGCGGGTGGCGTCCCAGCCGTGGCCGAGGACGACCCGGTCGGCGGGGCGGGCGGCGACGTGGGCGCGGACGAGGTCCAGGGCGGCGGCGAGGGTGCGGGCGCCGGAGAGGTCGAGTCCGGTGAGGGCCAGGCCGGTGGCCGTGGTGTGCACATGGGCGTCGGTGAACGCGGGGGTGACCAGGGCCCCTTCGAGGTCGATCACCTCGTCCACGCCGCTCGCGAAGGCGTCGGCGGCCCCTTCGGAGCCCACCCAGGCGACATGGCCGCGTTCGACCACCATGGCGGTGGCGAAGGGGTCGGCGGGGCTGTGGACGTCTCCACCGCGCAGCAGCACGGTGCGGTGGTCGCTCTGGGGGGCGGTGCTCTCGGTCATGGGGACCAGTCTCCCGCGTGCCGGGCACCGCCCCGTGCGCGCCCCCTCCGGCCCGGCGGGGTGTCGCTCAGATCTGCGGGGGGCGCGCCTCGTACGGCGTGGAGAGGACGACCGTGGTGCGGGTGGAGACGCCGGCGAGCGTGCGGATGCGGGTCAGCAGGTTCTCCAGCTCCAGCGGGGTCGCCACGCGCACCTTGAGGATGTAGTTCTCGTCGCCCGCGACGCTGTGGCACGCCTCCAGCTCCGGCACACCGGCGAGCCGTTCGGCGATGTCGTCCGGGGCGCTCGGGTCGAAGGGTTTGACCGAGATGAACGCGGTCAGCGGCAGGCCGACCGCCTCCGGGTCGACGACCGCGGCATAGCCCCGGATCACCCCGCGCTGCTCCAGCCTGCGGACGCGCTGATGAACCGCCGAGGTGGACAGGCCGGTGGCCTTGCCCAGGTCGGTGTAGCTCATCCGCCCGTCCTTGACGAGCAACTCCACGATGTGACGGTCCAGCTCCTCCATACGGATCAATCTATGGCCATGAGTCGTTCCCGGCACAGCTGCCCAGCAGTTGGGACAGCACCTGCGCCCGGCATGTGACGAACGCCACATGTTTACGGGCCAGTAGTCGGACACGGAACGGTTACGGCCGATCGGTGGCGGGAAGTGCTTGCTGTGGCCGAGGCCACAGCGTCGCAGCGGCCCATCCGAGGGGGGATTTCCCATGCCTGAACTGAAGCTCACCGGACGTACCGAACCGGAACCCGTCGATCTGTTCGACGACGACACGTACGACACCCTGGAGATGCGCCGCGTCGTCTGCGCGGACTGCGCGCAGCCCATCGCGCTGCTGGCCGACGAGGAGGTGCTTCCGGAGCACGCGCTGTGCCCGTCGCCGTGGAATCCGTTCGTGCTGACCGTGTGCCCCGGTACGGGCCGCGCCGCCGGGGACCGGCCGGCCGAGGCGGACGGGGCGCAGGAGCAGGAGACCGCGCTGCTGCTGACGCTGCCGCAGGGCCTCGACTGGCGTACGCAGCCCTTCTCGCACGCCGGGGGCGCCGGTTCGCGCCCGATCCGGGTGCCCCGCCAGCCGCGGCGTGCGGCGGCCTGAGCCCGTCCTCCCACAGGTGCGGCCGGGGTGCGCGAGCGGCCCGGCAGCCGGAGCGACCGGGTGAACACGCGCCCTAATCGAACAACCAGTGACCCCGCCGCGCGGCGGGGCGTTGGGCGGGTATGACCCCGCTGCATTCCACGGCAGGCCCAGGCCGCCGTCGTCTTTTCGCCCCGCCTCCCGAAGAATCGGTTCCGCAGCCCGGTTCGGTACCGGCGTCGCGGTCCGAAGCTCCCTGTTCCGCGCCGCGCGCGGTGCCGCAGCCGAGCGATCCGCCCATCTACCGGGCGCTGCTGCGGCACTGGGAGAGCACCGGACGGACGCTGCCGGGCCGCCATGACCAGGACTGGCACCGGATCATGACGACACCCGTGTGGGCGGACCGGCCGCAGCGGGTCAGCGGGACTCCGGGCCCGCGAGGTGGCGGGCGATGACCATTCGCTGGATCTGGTTGGTGCCCTCGACGATCTGGAGCACCTTGGCCTCGCGCATCAGGCGCTCGACGGGGAAGTCCTGCGTGTAGCCGTATCCGCCGAGCACCTGGACGGCGTCGACGGTCACCTGCATCGCGGCGTCCGTGCAGAACAGCTTGGCCATCGCGGCCTGGCGCGAGAAGGGGCGGCCCGCGTCCCGCAGCCGGGCGGCCTCCAGGTAGAGCGCGCGACCGGCCTCGATGCGGGTGGCCATGTCGGCGAGCATGAACCGCAGGCCCTGGAAGTCCGCGATGGGGCGGCCGAACTGCTTGCGGCCGGTGGCGTAGTCGAGAGCCTCGCCGAGCGCGGCCTGGGCGACGCCGATGGCGCAGGCAGCGATGCCGAGCCGGCCGGAGTCCAGCGCGGACAGCGCGATCGCGAAGCCCTGGCCCTCGTCGCCGATCCGGCGGGCGTCGGGGATACGCACCCCGTCGAAGTGCAGCTGGGCGGTGGGCGAGCCCTTCATGCCCATCTTCTTCTCGGGGACGGCGGCGCTCAGCCCGGCGACGTCGCCGGGGACGAGGAAGGCGGTGATGCCACGTGCGCCCTCGACGCCGGTGCGGGCCAGGACGGTGTAGAAGTCCGCGATGCCGCCGTGGGTGATCCAGGCCTTGGTACCCGTGATGACCCAGTCGTCGCCGTCCCGGACGGCCTTGGTGCGCAGCGAGGCGGCGTCGGAGCCGGACGCGGGCTCGGAGAGGCAGTAGGCGCCCAGCAGCCCGCCGGAGAGCATCGCCGGGAGGTGCTCGCCGCGCTGGTCCTTGGTGCCGTAGCCGGCGAGCGCGTGGCAGGCGAGGGAGTGCACGCTGACGCCGAGGCCGACGGTGAGCCGGGCCGCGGCCAGCTCTTCCAGGACCTGGAGGTAGACCTCGTAGGGCTGGTCGCCGCCGCCGTGCTCGGAGTCGTAGGGCAGTCCGAGCAGACCGGAGTCGGAGAGCAGGGTGAAGACGTCGCGGGGGAAGCGGCCCGCTTCCTCCTCCTCGGCCGCGTACGGCGCGATCTCCCGCTGGGCGATGTCGCGGACCAGCTCGATGAGCTGGCGGGACTCCTCGGTGGGCAGACTGCGTTCGACCCACTGCGGTGCACGGTCGGACATGACGGCGCTCTCCTCCCTGTCGGGCGTTGCGGCGGTCGCGCGCGCGGGGTGTGAGCGGCGGCGCCGGGGGGATCTCCGGGCGACGCCCGAAATCACTGCACTCCGGCCGATGTTGCCCTCCCGGATTACGAGAGACGCAGGCGGACGGCCGTGGCGGGTCGAGTATGCCCGATCGGATGGCCCCCGTCACCGGTTGGCCGAACATACGATCAACCGGTTTCGCGGTCGGCGGAGTTCGCCGCGGGCGGGCGGGGAGGAGGTACGCCTCAGACCAGGCCGAGCTGGGTGATCAGCATGGCGACGACGACCACGAGCGTCCAGCCGGCGAGGTGCTCCAGGAGCCGGGGACCGTCGTCGGGCCCTCCCGTACGGGTGCGGCGGCGGGCGGCGGTGGCGGTGGCGGTGTGCGCGGTCATGGCATCTCGTTCGGTCGGCCGGTGGGGGCGGCGCCCGGCACGCGGCCGGACCCGACCACAGTGCCAGTCCGGCGGCCCCTGCGGGGAGAGAGATCCGTCACTGCCTCCCCGCCGGTCGCCGGCCCCGCCCGGAAAGCCGGGTCCGCCGGCTCGTGCCGCAGGGTCCTACGCGCTCACAGCAGACCCACCGCCCGCAGTGCCCGGCGCTGGGCGGGGTCGGGGTGGGCCGGCCAGTAGACGTAGCAGACGCCGCCCGTGCCGCTGCGGACCTTGCCGTTGGCGTCGTAGCGCTTGGTGCGCAGCCAGATGGTCTCCCACTCGTGGCGGCGGTAGACGCGGCGGACGGCCTCGTCGTCGGGGGAGGCGGGGTCGTTGGCGACGACGTCGCCGTCCGGGGTGAAGCCGATGACGGTCATCAGATGGCCGGAGGTGCCGTAGCCCGCGCCGGTCAGCTCCTCCTCGCGGAAGGACTGCGAGGTGATGACGGGGATGCCGGCGCCGATCAGGGTCTCCACGTCGCCCAGGGAGCCGAGCCGGGTGACGGCGGCGCTCATGGCGGGGTACGTGGCCGCGTAGGCGGCGTTGAACGGCCAGTTGCCGCAGCCCTCGTACTGGTAGTCGTAGGTGAAGCGCGCGGCGTGGCAGACCTGCGGGTCCTGGATGCCGGGCTCCACCCAGGCGAGGTCCTCGGCGCTGGGCTTGCGGCCCCAGTACTCGATGATCATCTGGGAGGAGGTGGGGCTGCACCAGGCCTCGCCGCCGTTGTCGTACTCGGGGTACTGGCCCGCGTGGATGTTCTGCGAGTAGCGCGGGACCGCCAGTTCGCGGACGAGGCGGGGGGTGCTGGCGGGCACGGTGAAGCGGTCGGGGATGTCCGAGGCCATCGCGCCCACGCGCCACACCGTGGGGGTGCGGCGGGTGCCCGGAGTGCGGTACAGGGTCAGCCGGAGGCGGTAGGAGACCAGGCGCGGGCCGTTCGCCGCGTCGTCGACCGAGAGGGTGTCGGTCCACACGGAGCTGCGGCCGTCGCCCTGGCCGTCCACCGACGTGCGGCGGATGTCCGTGTCGCCGGCGGCCCAGCGGCCCATCACGTACCAGGGGGTGTCGGTGCCGTCCGCGTAGCGGCCGCGCAGTTCGATCTGCAGCCAGGTGCCGGGCGGGGTGTCGGCGTTCCAGGAGGCGATGACCTCGGTGGCGGGCACGCGGGAACGGTGGACGGGCGAGGTCCAGGTGGCGTACTCCCAGGCGGCGGTGGTGCCGGTGTGCGGATCGGTGTAGTCCGTCCGGCCCAGCGGGTGGGCGATGACGAGACCCGGGCGGCGGCCGGGCACCGCGCGGGTGCCGGCGCCGTTGCCGCAGCGCCAGTCGGTGTACGTGGTCCAGGCGTGATGGTCCACCGGGGGGCGGGGTGCCGGGGGCAGGTCGCCGCGGGGGGCCGCGAAGGCGGCGGACGACAGTGTTCCGGCTCCGGCGGCGGCCGCCACGGCGGCGGCGAGCACGGTACGGCGGGATGCGGGACTGGGCATGGGCGAGACCCCCGGTCATCGGCGGAATGGGGCTGCGGTGCACGACAGTGCGCCAACTATCGCGGTTCGTGTCCCGGTTCGGCCAGCGCTTCGGCCCGTGCCGACCTCACCAATATTGGTCTCTGCCACTGGCGTGACCTGCGGCTGGGCCGAACGGACGAGCGTGCGGCCGGCTCGTAGGCTGGGCGCATGACCGACCTCGCGTCCCATGCCGCACGGCTGCGCGCCCTCCCGCCGTCCTGCGGCCCGGTGCGGCTGGTCGCCGTCGACGGCCACGCCGGATCGGGCAAGAGCACCTTCGCCGGACGGCTCGCGGCGGCGCTCGGTGACGCGCCCGTGCTCCACCTGGACGACCTGGCCAGCCACGACGAGCTGTTCTCCTGGACGGAGCGGCTGCGCGCCCAGGTCACCGGACCGCTGTCGCGCGGCGAGCCCGCGCGCTACGCGCCCTACGACTGGACGGCGCGCGCCTTCGGCCCGCCCAGGACCCTGGAGCCGGCCCCGGTGGTCCTGATCGAGGGGGTGGGCGCCGGCCGGCGGGCGCTGCGGCCGCTGCTGGCCCGGCTGCTGTGGATGGACCTCGGCCCCGAGGAGTCCTGGGCGCGGGGCCGGCGGCGCGACGGACCGGCGCTGCGCTCCTTCTGGGACGGCTGGACGGCGGCCGAGACGGCGCACTTCGCCGCCGATCCGTCCCGCCCCTGGGCGGACGTTCTGGTACAGCAGTTGCCCGTGGGGTACGCGTGGCTGCCGGGGCCCGTGCGGGAGCTGCGCTGAACCGTTCCGTCACCGGGTGTGACCAGCTGCCCCACCCGTACCGGGCAGCCGGAAATCGGCTCGGAACCGCCTCAACTCCGCTTGACCCGGGGGCGGTACAGGTCTTACGTTCTCAATGTGCGGCTTTTCGGAGCCCCCACAGACGCGAAGCCCCCGGTTGTTCCCCCGTGACCGGGGGCTTCGTCCTGTCCTCCCCGCACCC
The DNA here is from genome assembly GCF_022347745.1 of Streptomyces sp. OfavH-34-F. Lineage (GTDB taxonomy): Bacteria > Actinomycetota > Actinomycetes > Streptomycetales > Streptomycetaceae > Streptomyces. Next base: position 1,131 of record NZ_JAKRGC010000328.1, on the reverse strand, counting down.
CTCCCCCGCCCCGTTTCTCACCCTGGGTCACGACGCCCCGCGGGCCTGCGGCACCCTTCGTCGGATACGCACCGCACAGGTACGATGCCTCTCGGTGCGGTCAATTCCCGTCCACGGCACAGTGATTCGGCGCGCCTCGGCGGGCTTTCGGGCGCGGCGGGACATCCTGGGGGCACGTTTGTGGGGGACCTGATGGACTTCGGCACGCAGGGCACACAGGCCCCGGCCGACCTCGCCTGGATGCGGGGCGTGGACGCCTACACCATGGGCGCCTATCCGCAGGCCGAGGAGGAGTTCCGCGCGGCGGTGCGCCAGGACCCCGGAATGGCCGACGCCTGGCTCGGGCTGCACGCGCTGCGCGTGGACACCGCGTCGGCCCTGCTGCACATGCACCGTCACCGCGACCGCTTCGGCGAGCAGCGCACCCGCCACCGCCGCACGCTGAACTCCTGGTACTGGCTGGGCTGGTGGGTGCAGCCGGTGCTGGAGAGCCCGCGCGATCTGCTCCTCGCGCACGCCTCGCACTGGCTGGACGGCCGCCATCTCGCGGAGCTGGACCGGGCGCTGGCGGCCCTGCCCCCGGTGGAGACCGACCCCCAGGTGCGCTTCCTGCACGCCTGCCGTTCCTATCTGGTCAAGGACTGGGAGCAGCTCGTCCGCCATACCGAGCAGCTGATCGACGACCCGCTGCTCGGCATCGAGGCCGGGCTGTTCGGCGGGATGGCGCGGGTGCGTCTGGAGATGTACGGGCAGGCGGAGCCGATGCTCGCGACGGCCCTGATGCGCTGCCGCAGCGAGCAGCCCCAGCGCAAGGAGCTGCGCTACTGGCTGGCCCGCGCCCACGAAGGCACCGGCCGCAGCGCCGCCGCCCTGCCGCTGTACCGGGCCGTGCACCGGATCGACCCCGCGTTCATGGACACCTCGGCGCGGCTCGCCGCCATCGCGGACTACGACGGCCTGGACGGCTCGGAGGACGTGTCCGGGCTCGCCTCGGTGTCGCTGACCGGGGTGGAGGCGGACGGGTTCTACGGGGAGGGCCAGGCGGAGAGCGCGGTGCCGCCGGGGGCCGAGGAGCCGGACGGCCGGGAGCTGACGGCGGGCGGCCCGCCGCCGGACGCCCCGGGCACGGCG
>NZ_JAKRGC010000327.1 GCF_022347745.1 Streptomyces sp. OfavH-34-F | reverse complement strand
CGGGCCACCGCCCGGCGTTCCGGCCGCGCACCGGCGAACTCCGGCCGCTGAGCGCCTTCTTCCGCGCCCTGGACGCGGCCCCGCACCGCGACAGGGTCTTCCCCACCCGCGGCCGGGTGCACTACGCGTTCCTGGTCGGGCACGGCCGCGAGGACACGCTGCGCCGGATCGTCGGCCGGATCGCCCGCAGCCGCTGCCCCGTGTTCCGGGCCGTGCTCCGGCGGTGCGGCGAGGGCGGTCCCGGCTGGCTGTCCTTCCCGGCGCCCGGCTGGAACCTCGCGCTCGACCTGCCGGCCGGGCTGCCGGGGCTCCCCCGCTTCCTCGACTCCCTGGACGAGGAGGTGGCGGCTGCGGGCGGCCGGGTGTCGCTGACGGAGGACTCCCGGCTGCGCCCCGACGTGCTCGCCGCGATGTACCCGAGGCTGCCCGGCTTCCGGGCGCTGCGGGCCGAACTGGACCCGGCCGGGGCGTTCCGCTCGGACCTGTCCCGCCGGCTGTCGCTGTAGACCCCCTCCCCCTCTCCCCTGCAAGGAGCGTTCCCGTGAAGGATGCCTTCGGTGCCCCGCAGTCCCTGCTCGTCCTCGGCGGCACGTCGGAGATCGGGCTCGCCACGGCACGCCGGCTGATCGCCCACCGCACCCGCACGGTCTGGCTGGCGGGCCGCCCGTCGCCCGCCCTGGAGGCCGCGGCGGAGGACCTGCGCCACCGGGGGGCGTACGTGCAGACCGTGGCGTTCGACGCGCTGGACACGGAGTCCCACGAGACGGTCCTGGGGAAGGTCTTCGCCGAGGGCGACATCGACATGGTGCTGCTCGCCTTCGGCATCCCGGGCGACCAGGAGCGGGACGAGGAGGAGCCGCCGGCCGCGGTCCGGGTGGCGCAGACGAACTACACGGGCGCGGTCTCGGCCGGTCTGGTGTGCGCCGGTGCGCTCCAGGCGCAGGGACACGGCTCACTGGTGGTGCTGTCCTCGGTGGCCGGTGAGCGGGCCCGGCGCGCGGACTTCATCTACGGGTCGAGCAAGGCGGGCCTGGACGTGTTCACGCAGGGCCTGGGCGACGCGCTGCACGGCACGGGGGTGCACGTGATGGTGGTGCGCCCGGGCCCGGTGGTGCCGGACGCGGCGGCGGTACGGAGCGCGGGCGGCCCGCTGGCAGCGGTCCCGTTCACCCGGACCCCGCTGGTGACGACGCCGGGCGCGGTGGCCGACGCGATCGTGACGGGGCTGCGGCGGCGCTCGGAGACGGTGTGGGTGCCGGGGGCGCTGCGCGCGGTGATGTCGGTGCTGCGCCATGTCCCGCGACCGCTGTTCCGGCGGCTGCCGGTCTGAGCGGTCGCGCGCGCCCCTCTAGGGGTGGAGGGAGGGGGCGTCCAGGGAGCTGCCGCTCTGGGCGGGGACGGCCGGGTTGACGCCGCCCGCGCCGAACGGGAACTCGTTGATCTTGCGCCAGACGCGGTCGGCGCCCTGTTCGTACAGCGCGAAGGAGCCGCAGATCCAGGACGCCTCGTAGTCGGCGAGTTCCGCGTAGGCCCGGTCCATCGCCTCCTCGGAGATGTCGTGGGCGACGGTGACGTGCGGGTGGTAGGGGAACTGCAGCTCCCGCACCAGCGGCCCGGAGGCGTCCCGGACCCGCTTCTGGAGCCAGGCGCAGGCGGACGCGCCCTCGACGACCTGGACGAAGACGACCGGCGAGAGCGGCCGGAAGGTGCCCGTGCCGGACAGCCGCATCGGGAAGGGGCGGCCGCCGGTCGCGATCGCGGCGAGGTGCGCCTCGATCGCGGGCAGGTCGGCCGCCTCGGCCTCGGTCGGCGGCAGGAGGGTGACGTGGGTGGGAATGCCGTGTGCGGCAATGTCCCCGAAGCTCGCGCGCCGCTCCTGGAGCAGGCTGCCGTAAGGCTCCGGGACCGCGATCGAAACGCCGAGCGTTACGGTCCCCACGTCGTTCTCCTTCACTCCTCGGTGGTCTGTTTTCAGCCAAGGGCGGCCGCAGACTTCACGCCGCAAGTGTGCCGCCTGCGCCCGTCTCGCCGCCAGGGTCCTTGGACTCAGTGCTTCGCGGGCAGAAGGCCCATCCGGTCGTAGACCGACGCCAGGGTCTCGGCGGCCACGGCCCGCGCCTTCTCGGCGCCCTCGGCCAGGATGGCGTCCATCGTCTCGGTGTCGTCCAGGTACTCCTGGGCGCGGGTGCGGAAGGGTGTGACGAAGTCGACCATGACCTCGGCGAGGTCCGTCTTCAGCGCACCGTAGCCCTTGCCCTCGTACTTCTGTTCCAGCTCCGGCACCGACGCGCCGGTCAGCGTGGAGTAGATGGTCAGCAGGTTGCTGACGCCCGGCTTCTCGGCGCGGTCGAAGCGGATCACCGTGTCCGTGTCGGTGACGGCGCTCTTGACCTTCTTGGCGGTGGCCTTCGGGTCGTCCAGGAGGTTGATCAGGCCCTTCGGGTTCGCCGCCGACTTGCTCATCTTGGACGACGGGTCCTGGAGGTCGTAGATCTTCGCCGTCTCCTTGAGGATGTACGGGTCCGGGACGGTGAACGTTTCGCCATAGGTGCCGTTGAACCGCTCCGCGAGGTTGCGGGTCAGCTCCAGGTGCTGGCGCTGGTCCTCGCCCACCGGGACCTCGTCGGCCTGGTAGAGCAGGATGTCGGCGACCATCAGCATCGGGTACGTGAACAGGCCGACCGTGGTGCGGTCGGCGCCGTGCCGGGCGGACTTGTCCTTGAACTGCGTCATCCGGGATGCCTCACCGAACCCGGCCAGGCAGTTCATCACCCAGCCGAGCTGCGCGTGCTCCGGGACGTGGCTCTGGGCGAACAGCGTGCAGCGCTCGGGGTCGAGCCCGGCCGCGAGCAGCTGGGCGACGGCGAGCCGGGTGTTGGCCCGCAGCTGCGCCGGGTCCTGGGGGACGGTGATCGCGTGCAGGTCGACCACCATGTAGAAGGCGTCGTGGGACTCCTGCAGCGCCACCCACTGGCGGACCGCGCCGAGATAGTTGCCGAGGTGGAACGAGCCGGAGGTGGGCTGGATTCCGGAGAGCACACGGGGACGTTCAGAGGCCATGGGCTCATTGTCTCAGGTGCCGGGCCCTTCTCGGGCAACCGGTGGAGGAATCGTCCGGCGGCCCCGCGCAGCGGAAAACGCGGGCACACCGTGAAGTGAAGGTTTCCTCGCGGGAGAACCGACCGACGATACAAAGTGGGGCCAACCTCTGCCCCCGCCGCACGACGAACGGAGATCCCGTGTCGACCACGGACAACGCCATCGCCTCCGCCGAGGCGCACAGCGCGCACAACTACCACCCGCTGCCCGTCGTCGTCGCCACGGCCGACGGCGCCTGGGTGACCGATGTCGAGGGCCGCCGCCATCTCGACATGCTGGCCGGCTACTCGGCACTCAATTTCGGCCACAACAACCGTCGGCTGATCGACGCGGCGCGGGCGCAGCTGGAGCGGGTGACGCTCACCTCGCGGGCCTTCCACCACGACCGGTTCGCCGACTTCTGTACGCGCCTGGCGGAGCTGTGCGGCATGGAGATGGTGCTGCCGATGAACACCGGGGCGGAGGCCGTGGAGACGGCGGTGAAGACCGCCCGCAAGTGGGGCTACCGGGTCAAGGGCGTCCCGGACGGCATGGCGAAGATCATCGTGGCCTCGGACAACTTCCACGGCCGGACGACGACGGTCATCAGCTTCTCCACCGACCAGGAGGCCCGCGCCGACTTCGGCCCCTACACGCCCGGCTTCGAGATCGTGCCGTACGGGGACCTCACCGCGATGCGCGACGCGATGACCGAGAACACCGTGGCGGTGCTCATCGAGCCGATCCAGGGCGAGGCGGGCGTGGTGGTGCCGCCGCCGGGCTATCTCGCCGGGGTCCGGGAGCTGACCCGCGAGCGGAACGTGCTGTTCGTCGCCGACGAGATCCAGTCCGGCCTGGGCCGGACCGGGAAGACCTTCGCCTGTGAGCACGAGGGCGTCGTGCCCGACGTGTACCTGCTGGGCAAGGCGCTCGGCGGCGGCGTGGTGCCGGTGTCGGCCGTGGTGTCGTCGGCGGCGGTGCTCGGCGTGTTCCGGCCCGGTGAGCACGGCTCGACGTTCGGCGGGAACCCGCTCGCCTGCGCGGTGGCGCTGGAGGTCATCGCGATGCTGAACAGCGGGGAGTACCAGCAGCGCGCCGCCGAGCTGGGCGACCACCTCCACCGCGAGCTGGGGATGCTGGTCGGCCGGGGCGCGGTGCGGGAGGTGCGCGGCCGCGGGCTGTGGGCGGGCGTGGACATCGAGCCGGCCCTGGGCACGGGCCGGGAGATCTCCGAGCGGCTGCTGGAGCGCCGGGTGCTGGTGAAGGACACCCACGGCTCCACGATCCGGCTCGCCCCGCCGCTGGTGATCGGCAAGGAGGACCTGGACTGGGGGCTGGAGCAGCTGCGCGAGGTGCTGGGCGACTGACTCCCGGGGGTGCCGGGCCGGCCCCGGCGCGCGGCCCGGCACCCCCTTGGGCGCGAGTGTGCGTGCCGGGCGTCGACCGGCAGGCGGGACTTTCAGAACACGCCCTAGGTCAGCACCCGCAGCAGGGCCTCCAGCGTGCCCTTCCAGGCGCTGTCGGTCGGGGTGCCGTAGCCGATGACCAGGGCGTCGCGCTCCAGTCCGGCGTCCGGGTGGCGGAACCAGCCCAGGCCCTCGACCGCGAGCCCCTGCCAGGCCGCCGCCCGGATCACCTCCGCCTCGGTGCCCGCCGGCAGTTCGAGGACGGCGTGCAGCCCGGCGGCGATGCCGCTGACCCGGATGTCCGGCGCGCGTTCGGCCAGCGCCGCCACGAGCTGGTCGCGCCGGTTGCGGTAGCGCAGCCGCATGGACCGCACATGCCGGTCGTACGCGCCCGACGCCATGAACTCCGCGAGCGTCAGCTGGTCCAGCGCGCTGGGCGCCCAGTCGCTGGCCCCCTTCGCCTCGGCGACCTCGGCGGCCAGTGCGCGCGGCACGACCATCCAGCCGAGCCGCAGCCCCGGCGCCAGGGACTTGCTGGACGTGCCCAGGTACACGACGCGCTCCGGGTCCAGTCCCTGGAGGGCGCCGACCGGCTGGCGGTCGTAGCGGAACTCGCCGTCGTAGTCGTCCTCCAGGATCAGCCCGCCGGTGGACCGCGCCCAGTCGACCGCCGCCGCCCGCCGGTCGGGGTGCAGCGGGACGCCGGTCGGGAACTGGTGCGCGGGGGTGAGCAGGACCGCGCCCGCGTGGCGCAGGGTGTGCAGCTCGCCGGTGCGGCTGCCGAGGTGGTCGAGCGGCAGGCACGGGATGCGCAGCCCGGCCTCGGTGAGCAGCCGGGTGTGGATCTTCAGCCCGTACGACTCGACGGCCACCTCCCGCACCCGGCGCCCCCGCAGCACCTTGCCGAGCAGCATCAGGCCGTGCACGAACCCGGCGCAGACGATGATCCGGTCCGGGGCGGCGTACACCCCGCGCGCCCGTGCCAGGTACTCGGCGAGGACGGTGCGCAGCTCGATCCGGCCGCGCGGGTCGCCGTAGCCGAAGGCGTCGTGCGGGGCGTCGGTGAGGGCGCGGCGGGCGGCCTTGAGCCATTCGGCGCGCGGGAAGGTCGCCAGGTCCGGGGTGCCCGGCATCAGGCTGTAGGCGGGCGCGGTGCGCGGGGGCCGGGAGCGCGGCGCCCGGGAGACCGGGGCCCGGGGTTCGGCGCGCCGCGCCACCCTGGTCCCGGAGCCCTGCCGGGCGGTGAGCCAGCCCTCGGCGACCAGTTCCGCGTAGGCGTCGGCGACGGTGTTGCGGGCGATGCCGAGGTCGGCCGCGAGGGTGCGCGACGACGGCAGCCGGGTGCCGGGGGTGAGCCGGCCGGTACGCACGGCCTCGCGCAGGGCATGCATGAGCCCGGCCCGCAGACCGGTGGAGCCGGTCGGGTCGATGTGCAGGTCGGCGCCGAAAGTGGCCCAGGTATCCGTCATGGAAATGGACCATACAAGTGCGCCACTGGCTCATAGTCTTGGGGGCATGACGACGAACGAGAACAGCACGAGCATCTCCGAGTACTGCCCCGAGCACACCCCCCGCATGGTCTGGTCCGAGCACGCCCCCGAGGTCTACAAGGCCATGGCCCGGCTGGAGGCCGCCTCCCGCCGGGGCGTCGACCCGGTGATCGCCGAGCTGGTGAAGATCCGCTCCTCGCAGCTCAACCACTGCGCCTTCTGCCTGGACATGCACACCAAGGACGCGCTCGCGGCGGGCGAGTCGGTGCAGCGGATCGTCCAGCTCAGCGCCTGGGAGGAGTCGCGGCACTTCTACACGCCGAAGGAGATCGCGGCCATCGAGCTGACCGAGGCGGTGACCGTCCTGACGGACGGCTTCGTCCCGGACGAGGTGTACGACCGGGCCGCGAAGCACTTCGGTGAGGAGGAGCTGGCCCACCTCATCGCCGCGATCATCACCATCAACGCCTGGAACCGGTTCGCCGTGTCCACCCGCATGCTGCCCGGCCACTACACGCCCGGCGACTTCCGCTGAGCGGCGCCGTGACCGCGTCCGCCCTGCGCGCCCTGCACCTCGGCCGGGCTCCCGGCGACCCGCTGGTCCTGCCCGGGCCGTGGGACGCCGCGAGCGCCCGTGCCTTCGCGGACTCCGGCTTCCCCGCGCTCGCCACGCCGAGCGCGGGGGTCGCCGCGTCCCTCGGGTACGAGGACGGCTCGACGCCCGCCGGTGAGATGTTCGCGGCGGTGGCCCGGATCGCGCGGGCCGTGTCCGTACCGGTCTCCGCCGACGTCGAGGCCGGGTACGGGCTGCCGGCCGGGGAGCTGGTGGAGCGGCTGCTGGCCACCGGGGCGGTCGGCTGCAACCTGGAGGACACGGTGGACGGCGTCCTGGTGGACGCGGAGCGGCAGGCGGACCGGCTGGCGGCGGTCCGGGCGGCCGCCGGGGACGCGCTGTTCGTCAACGCCCGGATCGACACGTTCGTGACGGGCGTCCCGGAGGGGGCGGACCCGGCGGCGGAGACCCTGCGCCGGGCGCGGCTCTACGCGGCGGCGGGCGCGGACTGCCTCTACCCGATCCTCGCCCCGGAGGCGGTGTTCGGGCTGCTGGCCGGCGCCCTGCCGGGGCTGCCGGTGAACGCCCTGGCCCGGCCGGACGCGCCCGGGCCGCGCCGGCTGGGCGAGCTGGG
>NZ_JAKRGC010000326.1 GCF_022347745.1 Streptomyces sp. OfavH-34-F | reverse complement strand
GGTCGGGCGCGGTCGGCTCGGGCGGTGCGGCGAGCGCCCGCAGCCCCTGGGGGCGGGGTATTCCGGGATTCCGGGGTGAGCCTCCCCACTCCTCATTTAGTTGAACGTTAACGCACTTTCGCCGTACGGTGATCCACGTCGCCGATCCCCGTGGTCGCGGCCCGATCCCCCCGCGTACGTCCGGAAGGTGTTTCGCCCGATGTCCCTCGTTCTTGACCCCGCCGCCCAGGACCTCCTCTTCCGTGAGGCCCGCACCGCCAACACGTTCACCGACGAGCCGGTGAGCGACGAGCAGGTCCAGGCCATCTACGACCTGGTCAAGTACGGCCCGACCGCCTTCAACCAGTCGCCGCTGCGCGTCGTGCTGGTGCGTTCGGACGACGCGCGTGCGCGCCTCGTGCAGCACATGGCCGAGGGCAACCAGGCCAAGACCTCCACCGCGCCGCTGGTCGCGATCCTGGCCGCCGACAACGAGTTCCACGAGGAGCTGCCGGGCCTGCTGCCGCACTTCCCGCAGGCCAAGGACCTGTTCTTCTCGGAGCGCCCGGTCCGCGAGTCCGCCGCCTCGCTCAACGCCGCCCTCCAGGCCGCGTACTTCATCATCGGCGTGCGCGCCGCCGGCCTGGCCGCCGGCCCGATGACCGGCTTCGACGCCGCGGGCATCGAGAAGGAGTTCCTGGACGGCGACCACAGCCTGCTGATGGTCGTCAACATCGGCAAGCCGGGCGAGGATGCCTGGTTCCCGCGCCTGCCGCGCCTCGCCTACGACGAGGTCGTCAAGACCGTCTGAGCCGCGTTCCCCGGAACCGGACACCACGCGGGGAGGGCCCCGGAGCGATTCGCTCCGGGGCCCTCCCCGTAGGTGTGCGCGGGCGTCAGGACGTCCTGAGCGCCGCCGCCATCTCCGCCAGCCGCTCCGGCGGCGCCGAGCCGGTCACCACGGTCGTGGCGCCGTCCTCCTCGCGCACCAGCGCGTCGTACTTCGGGCCCTCCCAGCGCCGCCAGGTCTTCCCCGCGACCTCCTGCGTGCGCCCGGTGTCCTCGGCCTTCTGGCTCACCTGGCTGATGTAGGTCCTGGCCGGGGAGGTGGACTGCTCGACCGCGACGTACCGGCCGTCCGGGTCGAGGAAGCCCAGGTGCCAGCTGTTGCCCGCGGCCCCGTCGTACGTGACCGAGGTGGCCTTCCAGCCCTCCGGCAGACCGCTGGGGGCCGCCACCGGGTACGGCGCGGCGCGGCGCGCGGTCGCGAGTTCGACCCGGTAGTCGACCGCCTTGAGCGGGTCGCCGGAATCGTCGTGCGGAATGAAGATGTAGACGACGCCCGACACCGCGGCGATCGCCAACAACGACAGGATCATGTCCCGGACGGTCTGCTTGCCTCGCTTGCTTGCCACGGGTCCATCGTCGCATCAGCCCCTGCGGGACCGAATCGGGGGCCACCCCGCTCAAACGTGACCCGGTCTGCTCATTTTATCGGCCTGGCGATAGAGTCAGATCACCCTCATCCGGTCGTCGCCGTACAGAAAGGTGCGCTCCGATGTCCGAGCATCATCTGCCGTCCCAACTGGAGGTCTCCCCGGAGGCCCCCGACCGCAACCTCGCGCTGGAGCTGGTCCGGGTCACCGAGGCCGCCGCCATGGCCGCCGGGCGCTGGGTCGGCCGCGGGGACAAGATCGGGGCCGACGGCGCCGCCGTGAACGCCATGCGGACCCTCGTCTCCACCGTGTCCATGAACGGCGTCGTCGTCATCGGTGAGGGCGAGAAGGACGAGGCGCCCATGCTGTTCAACGGCGAGCACGTGGGCGACGGCACCGGGCCCGAGGTGGACATCGCCGTGGACCCGATCGACGGCACGACGCTGAACGCCAAGGGCATGCCGAACGCGATCGCCGTCCTGGCCGCCGCCGACCGGGGCGCGATGTTCGACCCGTCCGCCGTCTTCTACATGGACAAGCTGGTCACCGGCCCCGAGGCGGCCGACTTCGTGGACATCAACGCCCCCGTGGAGGCGAACATCCGCCGGGTCGCCCGGGCGAAGAACTCCACGCCCGAGGACGTCACGGTCGTCGTGCTGGACCGGCCCCGCCACGAGGGCATCGTCAGGGAGATCCGGGAGACCGGCGCCCGGATCAAGTTCATCTCCGACGGCGACGTGGCCGGGTCGATCATGGCCGCCCGCGAGGGCACCGGCGTGGACCTGCTGATGGGCATCGGCGGCACGCCCGAGGGCATCATCTCGGCCTGCGCCATAAAGTGCCTCGGCGGTGTGATCCAGGGCAAGCTCTGGCCGAAGGACGAGGCGGAGCGCCGGCGCGCCCTGGACGCCGGGCACGACCTGGACCGGGTGCTGTCCACGGACGACCTGGTCGGCGGGGACAACGTGTTCTTCGTGGCGACCGGGATCACCGACGGCGAGCTGATGCGCGGGGTGCGCTACCGCTCGGAGACCGCGACCACCGAGTCCATCGTCATGCGATCGAAGTCCGGCACCATCCGGACCATCAGCTCCACCCACCGGCTGTCGAAGCTGCGCGCCTACAGCGCCATCGACTTCGACCGCGCGAAGTAACCGCCCGGCCCCACCCCACGGCCGGCGGCCGCGCGTCCGCCCGAAGAGGCGCCCCCCATGTGCGGTGGGGGCGCCTCTTCGTATGCGTAGGGGGCGGGGCGGTCAGCCGGCCGCCGCGATCCGGCCGGTCGCGCCCGACGTCTTCAGTTCCACATCGCGCCGTCTGCGCCGGGCCAGCGCCACACGGCGCTCGGCGGCCGTGAGGCCGCCCCACACCCCGTACGGCTCGGGCTGCATCAGGGCGTGCTCGCGGCACTCCACCATCACGGGGCACCGCGCGCAGACCCGCTTGGCGGACTCCTCGCGCGAGAGGCGGGCGGCGGTCGGCTCCTTCGACGGGGCGAAGAACAGCCCGGCCTCGTCCCGGCGGCACACCGCCTCCGAGTGCCACGGGCCGGCCTGGTCCTCCCGAGCGGGAATCCGCTGCGGTGGGACGGCGGCGACCTGCAGGGGCTGAGGCGGCAGTTGCAGCACGGTCCACTCCTGACGACGGCTTCGCGAGCGAGATGCGATGCAGCAGTCCCTACCCGCTGTGCGTGCGCCTATGCACTGAGTGGCACTCAGGTCCGTACCGCGTACCTGCGGTCGAGCCCCTTTTCGGCCGGAAAGAATCGCTGCCGGAACGCGCGTCCGGAGGCCGTCAGTGGTCGAGGTGCTTGCCGAGGTGCTTGCGCACCCGGTCCTGGAGGTCGGCGATGAACTTGCCGCGCTTCGGCTTCGCCTCGACGCTGCCGAACACCGCGTATCCGTTGACGACGACCACCGGGGCCTCGGGGTCGGCGGATTCGAGCGTACGGACCTCGAAGCTGCCGAAAATGCCCGTACCGCTGCCGCGCATGGAGATGTTCTCGGGCACCCGGATGTCCACGCTGCCGAAGACGGACGTCGCGTTGATCACCGTCAGACGCTGGCCGAAAAGAGCCTCCGTCAGGTCGATTTCCACACTGCCGAAAAGCGAGAAGGCGTTGGTACGGGCGCCCACCCGCCAACGGCCCCTGCGCGTCGAGCTGCTGAAGATCGCCACCAGGTTCTCGGCGGGCCCGGACGCCGGTTCGGGGCCGTAGGCGTACGGGGAGGCGGTGGCGGTTCCGGGCGCGGGGCCCGCCGGCGCCGGCAGGTCCCGGACGAGCGGCTCCAGCTCGCCGACGGTCTTGGCGCGGTAGACGGAGTCGATCCGCTCGGCGTGCTCGTCGGCGGTCAGCCGGCCCTCGGCCAGCGCTTCCCGCAGGATGTCCGCGATCCGGTCGCGGTCCGCGTCGGAGGCACGGATGACGTCGGTGTCCGCCGGTGCGGTGGGCTGCTGGGGCTGCTTCTCGAGGTCCACCGCCCCAGCGTACCGAAACGCGATAGATCGCGACAGGGGCGGTGCGGCGCGGCGCGGGCGGGCCCCGGGGAGCCCCGGGTGAGCCCTACCTCACAAGCCCGGCGCTTCCCGCGCGTCCTACCCTGGTGGGTGCGCTGCCCAAGGGTGGTCAGCCGCTGTCTGCCGAGTGAGGAATGGCCGTAATGCCAGAGTTTGCGTACTCCGATCTGCTCCCGCTGGGAGAGGACACCACGCCGTATCGTCTGGTCACCGCGGAGGGTGTGTCCACCTTCGAGGCCGACGGACGTACGTTCCTCAAGGTCGAGCCGGAGGCGCTGCGCACCCTGGCCGCCGAGGCCATGCACGACATCTCGCACTACCTGCGGCCCGCGCACCTCGCGCAGCTGCGGCGGATCGTGGACGACCCGGAGGCGTCGTCCAACGACAAGTTCGTCGCGCTCGACCTGCTGAAGAACGCGAACATCGCCGCCGCGGGCGTGCTGCCCATGTGCCAGGACACCGGCACGGCGATCGTCATGGGCAAGCGCGGGCAGAACGTGCTGACCGCGGGCGGTGACGAGGAGGCCCTGTCGCGCGGCATCTTCGACGCGTACACCAAGCTCAACCTGCGCTACTCGCAGATGGCCCCGCTGACCATGTGGGAGGAGAAGAACACCGGCTCCAACCTCCCGGCGCAGATCGAGCTGTACGCCACCGACGGCGGCGCGTACAAGTTCCTCTTCATGGCCAAGGGCGGCGGCTCGGCCAACAAGTCGTTCCTGTTCCAGGAGACGAAGGCGGTCCTCAACGAGGCCTCCATGATGAAGTTCCTGGAGGAGAAGATCCGTTCGCTGGGGACGGCGGCCTGCCCGCCGTACCACCTGGCGATCGTCGTCGGCGGTACGTCCGCCGAGTTCGCGCTCAAGACTGCGAAGTACGCCTCGGCCCACTACCTGGACGAGCTGCCCGCCGAGGGCTCCCCCACCGGGCACGGCTTCCGGGACAAGGAGCTGGAGCAGAAGGTCTTCGAGCTGACGCAGCGAATCGGCATCGGGGCGCAGTTCGGCGGCAAGTACTTCTGCCACGACGTCCGCGTGGTGCGGCTGCCCCGGCACGGCGCCTCGCTGCCCGTCGCCATCGCCGTGTCCTGCTCGGCGGACCGCCAGGCCACCGCGAAGATCACCGCCGAGGGCGTCTTCCTGGAGCAGCTGGAGAAGGACCCGGCCCGCTTCCTGCCGGACACCACGGACGAGCAGCTGGAGAGCGAGGGCGACGTCGTCCGCATCGACCTGAACCGGCCGATGGACGAGATCCTCGCGGAGCTGACGAAGTACCCGGTCAAGACCCGGCTCTCGCTGACCGGTCCGCTGGTCGTGGCGCGCGACATCGCGCACGCCAAGATCAAGGAGCGCCTGGACGCGGGCGAGGAGATGCCGCAGTACCTCAAGGACCACCCGGTGTACTACGCGGGCCCGGCGAAGACCCCCGAGGGCTACGCCTCCGGTTCCTTCGGCCCGACCACGGCCGGCCGCATGGACAGCTACGTCGCCCAGTTCCAGGCGGCGGGCGGCTCCAAGGTCATGCTCGCCAAGGGCAACCGCTCCAAGCAGGTGACCGACGCGTGCGCCGAGCACGGCGGCTTCTACCTCGGCTCGATCGGCGGCCCGGCGGCCCGGCTCGCGCAGGACTGCATCAAGAAGGTCGAGGTCGTCGAGTACGAGGAGCTCGGCATGGAGGCGGTCTGGCGGATCGAGGTGGAGGACTTCCCCGCGTTCGTCGTCGTCGACGACAAGGGCAACGACTTCTTCACCGAGCCCGCTCCGGCGCCGACGTTCACCAGCATTCCGGTGCGCGGCCCCGGACTGGGCTGATTCCCGCGCCGCCGGAGGGGCTTCCCCTCCGGCGGCGCCGCTTCTGCCAGGGGGGTGCGCACCAGCATGGGGATGATCTCCGCCCGCGGGCGGGAAGGGACGGATGCCGCCGGGCCGCCGCGCGGCGAGCGCGTGTTCCGCCTTCTGGTGGCCGGGTACGCGGTCTCCTCGTACGGCACGTTCCTCAACATGGTGGCGCTCAATCTCTTCGTCTACGAGACGACGGGGCGGGCGCTCGCCATGGGGCTGTTCATGGCGGTCCGGCTGGGCGCCGGATTCGTCGCCGGCCTGGTCGCGGGGGCGCTGCTCGCGCGCCGCTCGGCGAAGAGCGTGCTGCTCTGGACGAACGTGGCGCAGGGCGCGGTGCTGGTGCCGCTGATCGCGGCGCCCGAGTCCTGGCGTACGCCCTCGCTGTTCGCCGTCTCCGTGGTGGCCGGGAGCTGCGGGACGCTGTTCATGGTGGCCCTGCGCAGCTCCGTACCGGAGATGGTGGGTGAGGAGCGGCGGGGCTGGGCGAACTCGCTCTCGGTGACCGGGCGTTCGCTGGCCATGGTGGCCGGGTTCGCCTCGGCGGGTGTCGTCGTCTCCCTGGTGGGGTACACCGCCGCGTTCGCCGTGGACCTGGGCACCTTCGCGGTGTGCGCGCTGACGGTGGCCCTGCTGCCGGTCGCGGGCGGCGGGAAGGGCGGCCGGGACGGGGCGGTACGCGAGCGGCCCCGGCGGGCCCGGCCGCGCAAGCCGGTCGCGTTCGCCGCGCTGGCGGCCGTGCCGGGGCTGGGGCTGATGGTCGCGCTGCGCGGGGTGGACGCGCTGGGCTCCTCCTCGCACAACGCGGCGCTGCCGGTGCACTCCGCCGCGCTGGACGCCGCGCGCCCCGCCCTGTTCGTGAGCGCCTTCTGGTGCCTGTGGGCGGTCGGCAACATCGCGGCGCAGCAGGTGATCCAGCGGTACGGGCGGCGCACCGGCCGGTCCGCGGGCGCGGCGGCCTTCGGCTACGGCACCTGTGTGATGTCGACGGCCTTCGTCCTGGCGTTCGCGGGGTTCCCGGCGGCGGCCACGGCCGTGGTCGCGCTGATCGCGGGCGCGGCGGACGGGCTGACCGAGGTGGCGTACACCTCGCATCTCCAGACCCTGCCGGCGGGGCCGCGCGCGCACGCGTTCGGGCTCTCCGCGACGGTGGAGAACCTGGGCTTCGGCGTCGGGATGATCGCCGTCGCGGCGGCCCTGGAGCACACGAGCCCGCTCGCGGTCGTCGGCTGGTCGCACGGCGCGGCGCTCGTGCTCGCGGCGGTGTTCCTCGTCCGGACGGCGATGACGCGCGCCCGGCGCACCGCCCCGTCGGCGCCGTGACCCGCACGCCGCGGCGGAACACCGGGCCCGTACACGTACGGCGAATATCAGCCAATCTCCCGTGATCGGGGCGGCGGCCGCGCGACGAGGCCGGCCGGGCCCGCGCGGAGCCGGCAGGGACCGGGCCGGGG
>NZ_JAKRGC010000325.1 GCF_022347745.1 Streptomyces sp. OfavH-34-F | reverse complement strand
ACCTGGCCCCGCGCACCGAGGCGGAGGAACTCGTCGCCGACATCTGGCGCGAGGTCCTGGACATCGACCGGGTCGGCGCCCTGGACGACTTCTTCGACCTGGGCGGCCACTCCCTCCTCGCCACCCGCGCCAACTGCCCGCGCGAGGCGGCCACTTCCAGCCCGCCGTCCCGCACCGCCACCGCGACCGGCACCCGGTCCCCGGCGCGCTGGGCGACCTCCTCCCGGACCAGCTCCCCCAGGTCCAGCCCGGCGAGCCCGGGCCGCTCCCCCGCGTCCAGCCGGGCCAGCAGCAGCAGATCGGCGGCGAGCGCCTGGAGCCGTACGGTGTCGGCGACCGCCCCCGGCACGTCCAGCAGCTCCGGATGCGCGGCGCCCACCTCCAGCTGGGTGCGCAGCGAGGCGATGGGGCTGCGCAGTTCGTGCGAGGCGTCCGCCACGAACCGCCGCTGCCGTTCCACGGACGCCTCCAGCGCGGTCAGCGTCTCGTTGGTCGTACGGGCCAGCCGGGCGACCTCGTCCCGCGAGTCCGGCTCCGGCACCCGCCTGCCCAGGTCCTCGGACGCGGTGATCGCCGCCATCTCGCGCCGGATGCCCTCCACCGGCCGCAGCGCCCGCCGGGTCACCAGCCACGTCACCCCGGCGACGACCAGCAGCACCACGGGCAGCCCGGCCAGCATCGCGGAGCGCACGCTGCGCACGGCCCGCTGCTCGGCGGCGAGCGGGGCGCCGGCGTGCACGGTGAGGGTGCGTCCCTGCGGGTCCGTCGCCTCGACGGACGCGAAGCGGTAGTCGGCGCGCTCGCCGTCCACGGTGGCGCTGCCGCCGGCGAAGTCCGGGTCGTCCGCGGAGACCTCGCCCCGGTCCGGGGCGGCGCTCCGGTCGTCCTCGTCGCGGTCGTCGTCGTCCGGCGCGGGGGCCGGCCGGGGCGGTTGCGGGACGACCCGGTCCGTGCCGGTGCCGGAGATGGCCTCCAGGTCCTTGGAGACGGCGACCACGCGGCCGTCCCCGTCGGTCACCTGGACCGGGTGCTCCTCCTCGTCGCCGGTGTCCAGCTCGTCGTAGGGCACGCCCAGCGCGAGTTGCCCGGCGACCTCGCGGGCGGCCACCTCGGCCTGGAGGCCCGCCTGGTCGGTGAGGTTGGCGCGCAGGACGAGCAGGACGGCGAGCCCGGCGGCGCCCAGCGCGAGGGCGACGACGACGGTGGCGCCGAGCGCGGCCCTGGCGCGTACGGACCTCACAGCGCCTCCAGCCGGTAACCGGCGCCGCGTACGGTGCGGATGGCGGCCGGGCCCAGCTTGCGGCGCAGGGTGCTGACGTAGACCTCGACGATGTTGGGGTCGCCCGCGTAGGCGAAGTCCCAGACGTGCTCCAGGATCTCCGCCTTGCTCACCACCTGCCCGGCGCGCAGGGCGAGCTGTTCGAGGACCGCGAACTCCTTGGCGGTGAGGCTGATTTCGTCGTCGCCGAGGTGCACCCGGCGGGCCGCGGTGTCCATGCGCAGGGCGCCCGCGGTGACCACGGGCGAGCCGGAGCCGCCCCGGCGGCGCAGCAGGGCGCGGACGCGGGCGACGAGCACCACGTAGCTGAACGGTTTGGTCAGGTAGTCGTCGGCGCCCGTGTCCAGGCCCTCCGCCTCGTCGTACTCGCCGTCCTTCGCGGTCAGCATGAGCACGGGCACGTCGTGGCCGGCGGCGCGCAGGGCGGCGCAGACCCGGTAGCCGTTCATGCCGGGCAGCATGATGTCGAGGATCACCAGGTCGTAGGAGCCGTGCAGCACCCGGTGCAGACCCTCGGCGCCGTCGTGGACGACGTCGGCGGCGAATCCCTCGGCGGTGAGTCCGCGGGCCAGCGAGACCGCCAGCCGTCTCTCGTCCTCCACGATCAACAGGCGCATGCGCCCAGCGTCCCAGACCGGAGCTGAAGAGGGTTTCAGGTGGCTTCAGGCTGCGTTCAGCATCGGCCCGGCAGGGTGGTCGGCAAGCCAGTCAGACCGTCCGACCGGGAGGAACCCTCATGAAGCGCAAGATCGTCATCGGCGTCGTGACCGCGGCCGTGCTCGCGGGCGGCGGGGCCGCCACGGCGGCCGCCCTCGCGGACGGCGATTCTCACGGGAGCGGCGACGGCCGCGGTGAGGCCCGGAGCGCCGCCGCCCGGGTCGCGGTCGGCGACGCGGTCGCGGCCGCGGTGAAGGCCGTCCCCGGCACGGTCACGGAGGCGGAGCTGGACGACGAGGACGGCCGGGTGGTCTGGGAGCTGGACGTGTACGGCTCCGACCGGTCGTGGCACGACGTGACGGTGGACGCGGGCAGCGGAAAGGTGCTCGACCGGCGGGCCGACCGGGACGACGACGAGGAGGCGCGGCGGGCGCCCCGGGCGACCGCCGTGTCGCTGGAGGAGGCGGTGGCCGCGGCGCTGAAGTCGGCACCGGGCGCGGTGACGTCGGTGGAGCTGGACGACGAGGACGGGGCGGATCGGGCCCGGTCCTGGGAGGTCGACGTGCGGAGCGGGAAGGGCGTCGAGCGGGAGCTGCGCGTGGACGCGGAGTCGGGCGCGGTACGGGGCTGACGACCTCGGGCGCGTTACGGGGCGCGGGCGCGGCGGTCCTGGGGGGCGGGCGCGGCGGCCCTCGGGACCGGTTCGCTGGCCGTCCCGGCGGGCTCTCCGGTGCCCCCCGGTGTCAGCCCTCGCCGGTGAGGCCCGCGACCAGTTCGTCCGCCGCCGCGTACGGGTCCAGCCGGCCCGTCACGATGCGGGCGGCCAGGGCGTCCAGGCGGCGGTCGCCGTGCAGGGTGCCGATGCGTTCGCGGAGGCGGGTGACGGCGATCGTCTCGACCTCGCGGGCGGCGCGGGCGGTCCGCCGTTCGGTCAGGACGCCGTGCTCCTCCATCCACGCCCGGTGCTTCTCCAGCGCCTCGACGACCTCGTCGACGCCCTCGGCCCGCGCGGCGACCGTCTTGACGATGGGCGGCCGCCAGTCGCCGGGGGCCCGGGCCTCGCCGAGCCCGAGCATGTGGTTCAGCTCGCGGGCGGTGGCGTCGGCGCCGTCCCGGTCGGCCTTGTTGACCACGTACACGTCGCCGATCTCCAGGATGCCCGCCTTGGCGGCCTGGATGCCGTCGCCCATGCCGGGGGCGAGGAGGACGACGGAGGTGTCGGCCTGCGAGGCGATCTCCACCTCGGACTGGCCGACGCCCACCGTCTCCACCAGGACCACGTCGAAGCCCGACGCGTCCAGCACCCGGATGGCCTGCGGGGCCGCCCAGGCGAGGCCGCCGAGGTGGCCGCGGGTCGCCATGGAGCGGATGTAGACGCCCGGGTCGGAGGCGTGGTCCGACATCCGGACCCGGTCGCCGAGCAGCGCGCCGCCGGAGAACGGCGAGGACGGGTCGACGGCGAGGACGGCGACCCGCTTGCCCTGGCGCCGGTACGCGGCGACGAGCGCCGACGTGGAGGTGGACTTGCCGACGCCGGGCGAGCCGGTCAGGCCGACGACGTACGCGCCGCCGGCCAGCGGCGCGAGGGCCGCCATCACCTCGCGCAGCTGCGGCGAGGCCCCCTCCACCAGGGAGATGAGCCGGGCCACCGCCCGGGGTCGCCCCGCACGGGCCTGCTCCACCAGGGTGGGGACGTCCACCATCACCGCTCCGTCTCGTCGCCGCGTGTCTCTCGTACCGGGTGCCGTGCTACTTGCGGGGGACGCGCACGATCAGCGCGTCGCCCTGGCCGCCGCCGCCGCACAGGGCCGCCGCGCCGGTGCCGCCGCCGCGCCGCTTGAGCTCCAGGGCCAGGTGCAGCACGAGGCGGGCGCCGGACATGCCGATGGGGTGGCCGAGGGCGATGGCGCCGCCGTTGACGTTGACCTTCTCGGAGTCGACGCCGAGGTCCTTCATGGACTGGACGGCGACGGCCGCGAACGCCTCGTTGATCTCGATGAGGTCGAGGTCCTCGACGCCGATGCCCTCCTTGCGGAGCGCGTGGCGGATGGCGTTGGACGGCTGCGACTGGAGGGAGTTGTCGGGGCCGGCCACGTTGCCGTGGGCACCGATCTCGGCGATCCACTCCAGGCCCAGCTCCTCGGCCTTGGCCTTGCTCATGACGACGACCGCGGCGGCACCGTCGGAGATCTGCGAGGCGGTGCCCGCGGTGATCGTGCCGTCCTTGGCGAAGGCGGGGCGCAGCTTGCCGAGGGACTCGACGGTGGTCTCGGGGCGGATGCCCTCGTCCTTGGCGAAGAGGACCGGGTCGCCCTTGCGCTGCGGGATCTCGACCGGGGTGATCTCGGCCTCGAACAGTCCGTTCTTCTGGGCGGCGGCGGCGCGCTGGTGGGACTGGGCGCCGATCTCGTCCTGGGCGGCGCGGTCGAGCCCGAGGCGGGCGTTGTGCTTCTCGGTGGACTCGCCCATCGGGATGTTCTCGTAGGCGTCGGTCAGACCGTCGTACGCCATGGAGTCGAGCATCTCGATCGCGCCGTACTTGTGGCCCTCGCGGGACTTGGGGAGCAGGTGCGGGGCGTTGGTCATGGACTCCTGGCCGCCGGCCACCACGATCTCGAACTCGCCGGCGCGGATGAGCTGGTCGGCCAGGGCGATGGCGTCGAGCCCGGAGAGGCACACCTTGTTGACGGTGAGCGCGGGGACGTTCATCGGGATGCCGGCCTTGACCGCCGCCTGGCGGGCCGGGATCTGGCCCGCGCCGGCCTGGAGGACCTGGCCCATGATCACGTAGTCGACCTGGTCGCCGCCGATGCCGGCCCGGTCCAGGGCGGCCTTGATGGCGAAGCCGCCGAGGTCGGCCGCCGAGAAACTCTTCAGGGAGCCGAGGAGGCGGCCCATCGGTGTCCGGGCGCCCGCGACGATCACGGAAGTGGTACCGGTCGTTCCTGACATGAGGCACAGCCCCTTGGAGTAGATGGGTGTGAACGAGGGTTTACCTGAATGTACTGAGCGGTACCCGCCCCGTCATCCGCCCACGGGTGTGATCGCGCGCACGTTGCGTAACCATCGGGAGCGCGCTGCACTGGAACCATGCTGACGCGAATCGACCACATCGGGATCGCCTGTTTCGACCTCGACCGAACCGTCGAGTTCTACCGCTCGACGTACGGCTTCGAGGTGTACCACTCCGAGGTCAACGAGGAGCAGGGAGTGCGGGAGGCCATGCTCAAGATCAACGATACGTCCGACGGCGGCGCCTCGTACCTCCAGCTCCTCGAACCCACCCGCGAGGACTCCGCCGTGGGCAAGTGGCTCGCGAAGAACGGGGAGGGCGTGCACCACATCGCGTTCGGCACGGCCGACGTGGACGCGGACGCCGCGGACATCGGCGGCAAGGGCGTCCGGGTGCTGTACGACGAGCCCAGGACGGGGTCGATGGGGTCGCGGATCACCTTCCTCCACCCCAAGGACTGCCACGGGGTCCTGACCGAACTCGTCACGGCGAAGAAGGAGCACTGACCCGAGCCCTACCGGGCCCGGTAGAGTGGGCCCTTCCGGGCCGGGGCCGGGTCGGGGGCGCGCCGCGTCCCCAGCCGATGATCTGTCACCATTCCCCGAACGTGTTGAGAGCTCGGGGAAGGATGGGACCGCGCAGTGCGGGGCTACGAACGCCAGGAGAGCCACCGAGCTGAAGACGACCACCTCTCGCGGTTCGAGGCCGAGATGGAGCGGCTCAGGACCGACCGGGAGAAGGCCGTCCAGCACGCAGAGGACCTCGGCTACCAGGTCGAAGTCCTGCGCGCCAAGCTGCACGAGGCGCGGCGCAGTCTGGCGATGCGTCCCGCCTACGACAGCGCGGACATCGGCTACCAGGCGGAGCAGATGCTCCGCAACGCCCAGATCCAGGCCGAGCAGCTGCGCAGCGACGCCGAACGCGAGCTGCGCGAGGCCCGTGCGCAGACGCAGCGCATCCTCCAGGAGCACGCGGAGCACCAGGCCCGGCTCCAGGCCGAGCTGCACAACGAGGCCGTGCAGCGCAGGCAGCAGCTCGACCAGGAGCTGGCGGAGCGCCGCCAGACCGTCGAGTCGCACGTCAACGAGAACGTCGCCTGGGCCGAGCAGTTGCGGGCCAGGACCGAGTCGCAGGCCCGCCGGCTCCTGGAGGAGTCCCGCGCCGAGGCCGAGCAGGCGCTGACCGCCGCCCGCGCGGAGGCCGCCCGGCTGGCCGAGGAGACGCGTCAGCGGATCGGCTCCGAGGCGGAGTCGGCCCGCGCCGAGGCGGAGTCGATCCTGATGCGGGCCCGCAAGGACGCCGAGCGGATGCTCGGTGTGGCCGCGACCCAGGCGCAGGAGGCCACCAGCCACGCGGAGCAGCTGCGGCTGACGACGACCTCGGAGACCGAGCAGGCCCGGCAGCGGACGACCGAGCTGAACCGGGCCGCCGAGCAGCGCATGCAGGAGGCGGAGACCCAGCTGCGCGAGGCCCGGCTGGAGGCCGAGAAGGTCCTCGCCGAGGCCAAGGAGGCGGCGGCCAAGCGGCTGGCCGGTGCCGAGTCGCAGAACGAGCAGCGCACCCGTACCGCCAAGTCGGAGATCGCCCGGCTGGTCGGCGAGGCCACCAAGGAGGCCGAGACCCTCAAGGCGGAGGCCGAGCAGGCGCTCGCGGACGCCCGCGCCGAGGCCGAGCGGCTGCGCTCGGAGGCGGCCGAGGCCGCGCGCACCGCCGCCGCCGAGGACGCGGCGGCCCAGCTCGCGAAGGCGGCCCGGTCCGCCGAGGAGATCCTGACCAAGGCCTCCGAGGACGCGAAGACGGCGACCCGGGCGGCGGCCGAGGAGGCCGAGCGCATCCGGCGCGAGGCGGAGGCCGAGGCGGACCGGCTGCGCGGCGAGGCCGCCGAGCAGGCCGACCAGCTCAAGGGCGCGGCCAAGGACGACACCAAGGAGTACCGGGCCCGGACGGTCGAGCTGCAGGAGGAGGCGCGCCGGCTGCGCGGCGAGGCCGAGCAGCTGCGTGCCGAGGCGGTCGCCGAGGGCGAGCGCATCCGGGGCGAGGCGCGCCGGGAGGCGCTCCAGCAGATCGAGGAGGGCGCGAAGACCGCCGAGGAGCTGCTCGCGAAGGCCAAGGCCGACGCGGAGGAGCTGCGCGGCGCGGCGGCCACCGAGAGCGAGCGGGTCCGGGGCGAGGCCGCCGAGCGTGCCGCGGCGCTGCGCAAGCAGGCCGAGGAGGCGCTGGAGCGGGCCCGCGCCGAGGCGGAACAGCTGCGCACGGAGGCGGAGGAGCAGGCCGAGGC
>NZ_JAKRGC010000324.1 GCF_022347745.1 Streptomyces sp. OfavH-34-F | reverse complement strand
CGCCCCCGCCTACCCATGGTCCGGGCCGGGCGCCGGTACGGAGTCGAAGGCGGCGGTGCCCGGCAGCGAGCCGATCCGCCCGAGCGGCCAGCCGAACCAGTCGACGCGCCCGATCACCCGGTCCACCGGCACCACGCCCCCGCCCGGCTCCCCCAGGTGGTCGCGGGAGTCGCGGGAGCGGCTGCGGTGATCGCCCATGACCCAGAGCGCGCCGTCCGCCACCACGATGTCGAAGGGGGCCTTCGAGGCGGCGTCCCCGGGGAAGAGGTAGTCCTCCTCGACGGGCCGGCCGTTCACCTCGATCCGGCCCCGCGCGTCGCAGCAGACCACCCGGTCGCCGCCGACGCCCACCACCCGCTTCACGAAGTCGGTCTCGGCGGGCCGGGCGAGCCCGAGGGAGGCCGCGGCGCCGTGCAGCAGCGCGATGACCGGGTTCTGCGCGGCGCCCTCGTGCACGAAGGAGTCGGTGCCGTCGAAGACGATCACGTCGCCGCGCCGGGGTTCGTCCCCGAAGCGGTACGCCAGCTTGTTCACGAGCACCCGGTCGCCCACCCGGAGCGTGGGCTCCATCGAGGCGCTGGGGATCAGATAGGGCTGCACCACGAAACTGCTGAACAGCAGCACGAACACCGCGCAGACGGCGCCGAGCGCGAAGGTGCCCCGCCAGGACAGCCGCCGGGACATCAGGGCGGCGATCCGGTTCCGGGCACGCGAAGAGCGCGACCGCTCCCCCGGACCCGGATCGGGTGCGGAGGGGCGGTCGCGCTCCTGGAGTTCTGCTTGCGTGTCCATCGGGGCCAGAGCTTAACCGGACACCCTGTGGACCAGGCAGTCAGCTCAGCGGTCGCGCTTCTCCTTGATCTTCGCGGCCTTGCCGCGCAGCTCACGGAGGAAGTACAGCTTGGCGCGACGGACGTCACCGCGGGTCACGAGCTCGATCTTCTCGAAGATCGGGCTGTGCACCGGGAAGGTGCGCTCGACGCCGACGCTGAAGGAGACCTTGCGGACCGTGAAGGTCTCGCTGACGCCCGCGCCCTGGCGGCGGATGACGATGCCCTTGAACTGCTGGACACGGGAGCGGTTGCCCTCGATCACGCGGACGTGAACGTTGACGGTGTCACCGGGGCGGAACGCCGGGATGTCGGTACGCAGCGACGCGGCATTGACGTCGTCGAGCAGGGAAGCCATGTTGTCTGCTTTCTTCGCCGATGCCACAGGTCATCGACGGGAGAGTGATGAATGCTAGGGGCCGATCGCGTCGGACGGGCGTCGTGTCCCCCTGTGGCAGGGGCGCACGCCGGACGGACAGCAGCGGCCTATTCTTCCACGGTCTCGGGCCTACGCCAAAATCGGCCACCCGGTTCCGGGGACCAGCCGAGGATGGAGAGCATCTCGCGGTCCTTCTTGTCGAAGGCGGACGCCTCGCACCGCTCGATCAGGTCGGGCCGGTGGGCGGCCGTGCGGCGCAGCGCCTCGTCCCGCCGCCAGCGCGCGATCCGCCCGTGGTGGCCGCTGAGCAGCACGTCGGGGATGGACCGGCCGCGCCACTCGGGCGGCTTGGTGTAGACGGGCCCCTCCAGCAGGTTGGCCATCGCGCCGGGGGCGAAGGAGTCGTCCTGGTGGGAGGCGGCGTTGCCGAGGACGCCGGGCAGCAGCCGGGCCACCGCCTCGGTGATCACCAGCACCGCGGCCTCCCCGCCGGCCAGCACGTAGTCGCCGATGGACACCTCGACCACCCGCATCCGGGTGGCGTACTCCTCGGTCACCCGCCGGTCGATGCCCTCGTAGCGGGCCGGGGTGAAGACCAGCCAGGGCCGCTCGGAGAGTTCCACGGCGAGTTCCTGGGTGAACGGCCGGCCGCTCGGGGTGGGCACCACGAGGACCGGGGAGTGCGCCCCCGCCTCGTAGCCGTCCGCCAGGACCTGGTCCAGGGCGTCGCCCCACGGCTCGGTCTTCATGACCATGCCGGGGCCGCCGCCGTACGGGGTGTCGTCCACGGTGTTGTGGCGGTCGTACGTCCAGGAGCGCAGGTCGTGCACCCGTACGTCGAGGCGGCCGGCCGTGCGGGCCTTGCCGACCAGGGAGACGTCGAGCGGGGCCAGGTACTCGGGGAAGATCGTGACGACGTCGAGGCGCATCAGGCGTCCCCGTCCTTCGTCCCGGTGCCCTCCTCGCGGGCGGAGGCCACGACCGCCTCGCTCGCGTCGATCAGGCCGGGCGGCGGGGTGATCACCGCGCGCTGCTCCTCCAGATCGATCTCGGTGACGATCTCCTCGACGAACGGGATCATGACCTCGCCGCCGTCCGGCCGCTCCACGATGAAGAGGTCCTGGGACGGCAGGTGCGTGATCTCGGTGATCCGGCCGACCGCGGTGCCGTCCGCGAGGACGACGTCCAGGTCCATCAGCTGGTGGTCGTAGAACTCCTCCGGGTCCTCCGGAAGCTCCGCGGGGTCGATCTCGGCGATCAGCAGGGTATTGCGCAGCGCCTCGGCCGCCGTACGGTCGCGCACGCCCTCGAAGCGCAGCAGCAGCCTGCCGCTGTGCACCCGGCCGGTCTCGATCGTCAGCGGTCCGGCCGCGGCCGGCTCGGTGGCCAGTACGGCTCCGGGCGCGAGCCGCAGCTCCGGCTCGTCCGTGCGGACCTCGACGGTGACCTCGCCCTTGATGCCGTGGGCGCGACCGATCCGTGCGACTACCAACTGCACCTTGTGTCTCTCCTGTCGTACGACGACGGGCCGGGGCGGGCGCTTGGCCCTCCCCGGCCCGTGCCGGTGTTCAACTCTGTCAGCGCACCTGGTCCACATCGACGAGGTCGACGCGGATGCCACGGCCGCCGATGGCGCCCACGACGGTGCGCAGCGCGCGTGCGGTGCGGCCGTTGCGGCCGATCACCTTGCCGAGGTCATCGGGGTGGACCCGGACCTCCAGCACACGGCCGCGACGCAGGTTGCGCGAGGCGACCTGCACATCGTCGGGGTTGTCGACGATGCCTTTCACGAGGTGCTCGAGAGCCTCCTCGAGCATGCTCAGGCCTCGGTCGACTCGGCGGAGGCGGCAGCGTCAGCAGCCTCGTCCGCCTTCTTGTCGGCCTTCTTCGCCTTCGGCGTGATGGCCTCGCCCTTCGACTCCTCACCGTCACCGGAGAGGGCCTCGAACAGGGCGCGCTTGTCGGCCTTGGGCTCCGGCTGCAGCAGCGGCGCCGGGGCCGGGAGGCCCTTGTGCGCCTGCCAGTCGCCGGTGAGCTTCAGGATCGCGAGGACCGGCTCGGTCGGCTGGGCGCCGACGGACAGCCAGTACTGCGCGCGCTCCGAGTTGACCTCGATGCGCGAGGGGTTCTGCACCGGGTGGTACAGACCGATCTCCTCGATGGCCCGGCCGTCACGGCGGGTACGGGAGTCGGCGACGACGATGCGGTAGTGAGGCGAACGGATCTTGCCCAGACGCTTCAGCTTGATCTTGACTGCCACGGGAGTGGTGTCTCCTGGTCTATGACGTGGTTGGGCACAACGAAGATGCCACGTGGGGTTGCGGTACTCGGGTGCCCGATGGACGCGTCAGCCGGAGGAGAGAGGGGTCCTGTGCGACTGTCGAGTACAGCTAGCCATTGTGCCACACCACGACGGCTCACCCCACCGCGACCGCCGTCTCCGGAATCCGGAACGGCTTTCCGCAGCCGCCGCAGACGATCGGGGCCTGCGCGAGGACCGAGGGGACCACGCGCACGTTGCGTCCGCAGTCGCACACGGCCTTGACCCGCACGCCGCCTCCGGAGGAGCCGTGCCGGGCGGCCGGGCCGCGGAAGGAGCGCTTGGTGTCGGCGGCGGTGGCCACGGTGTGCGCCTTGAGGGCGCGCTGCAGCCGTTCCGTCGTCGGCCGGTAGCGGCGCTTGGCCTCGGGGTTGAGCGTGACCAGCGAGAAGCCGCTGCTGGGATGGGGTTCCTCGGCGTGATCCAGGCCCAGCTCCTCGGCGATGGCCAGGAATCGTCTGTTGTGGTAGCGGCCGGCGCGCGAGGTGTCGCGGACACCTCGGGCGGCGGCGATGCCGTGGACTGCCTCGTGGAGCAGTCGCTCGAAGGAGAGTTCGGCGCCACAGGCGGACGAGGACTCTCCGATCAGGGACTCGGGTGCGGCGAGATCGGGCAGCTCGGGGTGGTACCGCTGAATGTCGGCCCACGCCTGCGCCAGCTCTGCGGCAAGTACAGGTGGTGTCGTGCTCACGTCGTGACCAACGAGCGCGGGGCCCTCGGTGTTCCGATTCCGGGCCATCCCAAATAATTTGCACGTACCAGTCGGTTGACGTTCATGCGTCCCGACGAGGGCGGGTGCGCTGATCTGCGGAGAAGCCGCACAGCTCGCACCAAGCCGGTACGTAGCGGCGCGTACGCCTGCGCGCGTAGACACCGTACGCGCCCCGTGCCCGAGGTGCCCGACCCGGCGCGGCGGGCGAGACTGAGAGCCCGAAGGACGCCGGCGGAACCGGCGGTCACGGCGGATTGGGGCACATTCCATGACACCAACGCTCGTTCGGCACCACCGGCCCACCGAGTCGTCCGCCGCCGCGGACGGCGCCTCCCGCGCCCGCGACTGGACGGAGATCCAGGAACGGATGCTGGCACCGCTGTACGAGGCGGTGTACACGCGGCTGGAGGTCGGGCCCGCCACCCGGATGCTCCCGCTCGGCAGCGGCACCGGCCTCGCCCTGCGGATGGCCGCCGACCGCGGCGCACGGATCGCCGGAACACCGGACGCCGGGCCCCCCAACCTGATCGCCGCGCTCACCCCGATCGGCTGCGAGCCCGGCGACGGCGAGGAGCTGATACGGGCGCTGGAGGCCGCGGTGCCCTCGGCGGAGCGGGGCTCGGCAGTGGTGCTGACCGGCTGGGGCCCGCCGGAGCGCTGCACCAGCGAGGCGGTGCTCCGGGTGGCGGGCCGGCTGGGCGACGAGGGCCGCGGACCGCGCCGGGACGATCTGGAGGACGTCGCCTTCCGGTCCGGGCTGCGGCCGGACGGCTCCGGCCGGGTCGCCTGCCCGTTCGGCTACGCGGACATGGACGGCGCGGTCCGCGGCCTGCTCTCGACCCGGCTGTTCCGGGCGGCGATCCGCGCGGCGGACCGGCGGCGGGTCGAGCGGGAACTGGCCGATGCGCTCCTCCCGTACCGGCGGGCGGACGGCTCGGTGCGGATGTCCAACGTCTTCCGCTACCTGATCTGCACCACGTGAACGCACGCCGGAGGGGCGCCCACCATGTGCGGTGGGCGCCCCTCCGGCACGTCCGGGGCCGTCGGCGTCAGCCCATGAACTTCTTGAACTCGTCGGGCAGCTCGAAGTTCTGCCCGCCCTGGCCGGCCGGCAGCCCGGGGGCGCCGTTCTGCGCGGCCTCGCGGCGGGCGGCGGCGGCCTGCTCCTCGGCCTTCCGCTTCATCGGGTTGCCGCTCTTGCGCTTGCCCTTGGCCTGCTTGACCTGCTTCTTCTGCCGGCCCGGGCCGCCGCCCATGCCCGGCATGCCCGGCATCCCGGGCATGCCGCCGCCCTGCGCCATGCGGGACATCATCTTGCGGGCCTCGAAGAACCGCTCGACCAGGTTCTTCACGGCGCTGACCTCCACGCCGGAGCCCTTGGCGATGCGGGCGCGCCGGGAGCCGTTGATGATCGTCGGCTCGGCGCGCTCCTTCGGGGTCATCGACTTGATGATCGCGGCGGTGCGGTCGACGTCGCGCTCGTCGATGTTGTTGATCTGGTCCTTGATCTGGCCCATGCCGGGGAGCATGCCGAGCAGCTTGCTGATGGAGCCCATCTTGCGGACCTGCTCCATCTGGGCCAGGAAGTCGTCCAGGGTGAAGTCCTGGCCCTTCTTGGACGCCAGCTTGGAGGCCATCTTCTCGGCCTCTTCCTGGCTGAACGTCTTCTCCGCCTGCTCGATCAGGGTGAGCAGGTCACCCATGTCGAGGATGCGGGAGGCCATCCGGTCAGGGTGGAACGCGTCGAAGTCGTCCAGCTTCTCGCCGTTCGACGCGAACATGATCTGCTTGCCCGTGACGTGGGCGATCGACAGGGCCGCGCCACCGCGGGCGTCGCCGTCGAGCTTGGAGAGCACGACGCCGTCGAAGCCGACGCCGTCGCGGAAGGCCTCGGCGGTGTTGACGGCGTCCTGACCGATCATGGCGTCGACCACGAACAGGATCTCGTCCGGGCTGACGGCGTCGCGGATGTCCGCGGCCTGCTGCATCAGTTCCTGGTCGATGCCGAGGCGGCCGGCGGTGTCCACGATGACGATGTCGTGGACCTTGGACTTCGCGTACTCGATGGAGTCCTTGGCGACCTGGACCGGGTCGCCGACGCCGTTGCCCGGCTCGGGGGCGTACACCGCGACCCCGGCGCGGTCGGCGACGACGCTCAGCTGGTTGACGGCGTTGGGGCGCTGGAGGTCGCAGGCGACGAGCAGCGGGGAGTGGCCCTGGCCCTTGAGCCAGCGGCCGAGCTTTCCGGCGAGGGTCGTCTTACCGGCACCCTGGAGACCGGCGAGCATGATCACGGTGGGCGGGTTCTTGGCGAACCGCAGCCGCCGGGTCTCGCCGCCGAGGATGGCGATGAGCTCCTCGTTGACGATCTTGATGACCTGCTGCGCCGGATTCAGCGCCTGGGAGACCTCGGCGCCGCGCGCCCGCTCCTTGACCTTGGCGATGAAGGACCGGACGACGGGCAGTGCCACATCGGCTTCGAGCAGGGCGATACGGATCTCGCGAGCCGTGGCGTCGATGTCCGCCTCGGACAAGCGGCCCTTGCCCCGGAGGTTCTTGAAAGTCGCGGCAAGGCGGTCGGAGAGAGTATCGAACACGGCGCTCGTCGGTCCTCAGGGTCGGGGGCGGTCGGATCAGTAGGCTCCCAGGGTATCCGGACGCCGGAGAAGGCCAAGACCTCGCCCGGCTCCGGAACCCGGGCGCGGCTCAGCCCAGCGCCCGCTCGACCTCCCGGGCCAGCTCCGCGGCCTCCCCGGGGGCCAGCGGCTTCCCGGACGCGTCCGTGACGTAGACCGTGTCGACCGCGTTCGCCCCCAGCGTCGACACGTGCGCGCTGCGCACCCGGACCGCGCTGCGCTCCAGGGCCTGGCCGATGCGGTGCAGCAGGCCGGGGGCGTCCTGGGCGCGCACCTCGATCACCGTGGCGAGGCGGGAGCCGGCCGGGGCGACCGTCACCCGGGGCGGCGGGGCCGCCGTGCCGCGCCGCCG
>NZ_JAKRGC010000323.1 GCF_022347745.1 Streptomyces sp. OfavH-34-F | reverse complement strand
GGGCGTCCTCGGCGACCGGGACCGGCGGGCCGAAGGGCGAGGCGCCGGGCGGGCCGCCGCCCAGCTCGGCCAGGAGCGCCAGCGAGCTGTGCAGATGGGCGTCGTCGGCGTCGAACGGCTGCCCGGTCGCCTTCGCCAGGTCCCAGCCGTGCAGCACCAGTTCGTTCAGCGCGACCATCCCCGCCACCTGGCCGGGCAGGTCCACGCCGCCCGCCCTGGTCATGCCCTCCCAGGCGCCGGGGGCGCGCCAGGCGGCCACCATGGCGTCCAGCGCGGCGGGCAGCCGGGTGCGCCAGCCGGTCTCCAGGACGCCGGACTCCACGGCGGGGGCGGTGTCGGTGGACGGGCCCAGCTCCTTGCGGGCGGCGTCCCGGAAGGCGAGCGCCAGGCCCTCGATGTGGGCGAGGAGGGCGCCCACGGTCAGGCCGGGGCACGGGGTGGCCGCCCCGAGCGCGTCGTCGTCCACGGCGTCGAGCCGTTCGGTGATCCGGCGGGCGGCCGGTTCCAGGTCCAGTGGTTGCGTATCCATACCAGTGCAGACTGCCGGACCGGCCGCGACTCATCGCTCAGCGCACCACGCGTCCCCGCAGCACGATCCGCTCCGGGTGCCCCAGCACCGCCGGGTCCGCGACCGGATCGCCGCCGTACGCCACCAGATCCGCCGGAGCCCCGTCCACCAGGCCGGGCAGCCCGAGCCAGGCGCGGGCCGTCCAGGACGCCGCGCCGAGGGCCGCGTCGGCCGGAAGCCCGGCCCGGGCCAGCCAGGACGCCTCGCCCGCCACGGTCCCGCACGGGAACGAGTCGGTGCCGGCCAGCACCGTGACCCCGGCCTCGTGGGCGGCCCGGACCGTGCCGAACATGGCGTCCCAGCCGGCCAGCCACAGATCGCGGCGCGCACTCGGCTCCCGCGCCCGCATGGCGTCCGCGCCCGCCGCGAACACGGACAGCGTCGGTACGAACGCCGTGCCCTGCGCCGCCATCCGGTCCAGCAGGGCGGGGTCGAGGGACATCCCGTGCTCCAGGCTGTCCGCCCCGGCCAGCACCGCGTTCCGGCTGCCTTCGGCGGTCTGGCAGTGCACCGCGACCCGGCCGCCCGCCGCGTGGACGGCGGCCACCACCTCGGTGAGCAGCGCGAGCGGCACCGGGGGCTCGTCCAGCCGCCAGTCCCCGATGACCTTGCACCAGCCGGAGGAGGCCGCCGACTCCTCCACGGCGGCCCGCACGAGGTCCGCCTCGGAGATGTGCCGGCCGAAGCCGGGGATGAACCGGCCGGGTGTGGCCAGCCAGCGCCCCGCCGACGTGACCCGGGGTAGCTCCGGGTCCTCGTCCACCCAGGCCGGCATCCGCGCGGCCGTGCCCGGGGTACGGACGGCGAGCACCCCGGCGTCCCGGTGCTCGCGCAACTGCTCGCGGAGCATGGCGTCGTCGAACGGGACGGCCGTGTCCACCGTGCCGGGGTGGGTGTGGACGTCGACCAGGCCGGGCAGCAGCCAGCCGCCGTCCACCACCGGCTCGGCGTGCCGCCCGGCGAACCCGCCCGGCGGTTCGCCCTCCCGCAGCACCTCACCGTCGATCCAGAACGTCCGCTCCTCGCGTTCCGGCAGCACCACGCCTCGTATGCACAGCATCCGCCGACGGTACGTCAGCCGCCGGGCCCCGGGCGGCGGGCGGGGGCACACCGGCACATTGCGGAAGGTTCGGCTCCGTGCTCTTGTCGGCGGGGCCCGGCCCGTGCGATACAGGTCTGGACCATTGCTTCCGGATGGAAGGCAACACCGTGCGATCCCCTCACACGCATGGCGCGTCGGCCGGCGCCGCCCTGCTTCTCGCCGCACTCCTCACCGCCTGCGGCTCCGGCTCCGGCTCGGGTTCCGACTCCGGGGACCGCGGGGACACCAGCAGGCCCACCGCCCCGCGCGGGGTCACCGTGCAGGCGAGCAGCGCCACCTCCGCGCACGTGATGTGGAAGGCCGCCACCGACGACACCGCCGTCACCGGCTACGAGGTCTACCGCGAGGGCAAGAAGGTCAAGGCCGTCCCCGCGTCCAAGGTGATGATCGACGTCGAAGGGCTCACCGCGTCGACCGCGTACACCTTCACCGTCCGCGCCCGCGACGCCGCCGGCAACCTCTCCGCACCCAGCGCCGCCGTCCGCGTCACCACCCCGGCCCCCACGCCCGCCGACCACGGACCCCCCACCCGGCCGGGCAAGCTGCGCGGCAAGGCCGACGGCAACCGGGCCGCCACCCTCTCCTGGGGCGGCTCCACGGACGACATCGGCGTCACCGCGTACGACGTCTACCAGGAGGGCACCCGCATCCACACCGTGCCGGGCACCGAGACCACCGCCCGGCTGACCGGGCTGCGCCCCGGCACGTCCTACACCTTCACCGTGCGGGCCCGCGACGCCGCCGACACCTCCTCGCCCGACAGCAACACCTTCCGCCTCACCACCGCGTCCGCCCCCGGCGCCCCGGCGAGCACCGCCCCGACCGGGCTGCGGGCCCGAACGAAGGTGCAGGGCAAGGAGTACACGGTCTACCTGGAGTGGGCGCCGCCGAGGGCGGACGGCGAGATCCGCACCTACCAGCTCTACCTCGACGGCAAGATGACCACCACGATCGCCTGGGGCGCCGAACCCCCCACCGAACGGGCGACCTACGAGTACACCACCACCGAACCGCGCGGCACCGGCCACGCGATCACGCTGCGCGCCCAGCTGCCGGACGGCAAGTGGGGCGACTTCTCGGAACCGCTCACGGTGGTCCTCGGCAAGTGAGCCCGCGTCAGAGAGGGACGCGGACCGTCTCGATCCACGCCGGTGGCAGAGGCGCGTCCGCCCCGATCAGCGCGGCGACCAGCCGGCACGAGGGCGCCTCGTCGGGCCAGGGCGTGCAGCCGTCCGTGAGGACCACGACGATGCCGGGACGCTCCGGCGCGGCCAGCGCCGCGGCGATGCCCACCCGCATGTCCGTGCCGCCGCCCCCGCCGAGCGTCACCTGCTCGGTGGCCGTCACCCGCGACACGGCGAGCACATCGGCGTCGCAGGCCAGCACCGACACCCGGTTGCCGCGGATGCCCACCTCCCGCAGCACCCCCGTCACCTCGCCCAGGGCGGCGGCCAGTTCCCCGTCGCCCATCGACCCCGAGGTGTCCACGACCACGGCCACCCGCGGCAGCGGTCTGCGCAGCGTCGGCAGCACGACACCACGGAGCGCGGCGCTGCGCCGCGACGGGCGGCGGTACGTGTAGTCCACCGCCCCGGACGCCCAGGCCGCCGCCTCCCGCACCGCACCGGCCAGCGCCTGCCGCCAGTCCACGGTCGGCTCCAGCACCTCGTCCGCCCAGCGCCGCCACCCCTGCGGCAGGGTGCCGCGCGTCCGCACGTGCGCCCGCATCGACTCCGCCGTACGGCGCCGCAGCGCCTCCGCCTCCGTCGTGCCCAGCGGGGACGGGCCCTGCGCGGGCGGGAGCTCCCACGGCGCCGGGCTGTTGTGCGCGCCCGAACCGCACTGGCACGGCGGCGGGCCCGGCGGCAGCGCGGGCAGGTACGCCTCGAAGAGCTGCCCGGCCGGCAGCCCGAACAGCCCCGGCTCCACCCGCCCCTCCGGCAGCGGCAGCCCGTCGGCGAGCAGGTCGTCGTTGATCTCGCAGTCCTGCGCCACATTGACCCGGTGCGCGTCGCGCTGGTCGGCGGCGGGCAGCCGGGCCGCCCGGCCGTGGTGGTCGCGCAGCAGATGCGCCACCTCGTGCACCCACACCCCGGCCAGCTCGGCCACCGGCGTGCGCTCCACGAACCCCGGCGACACGTAGCAGCGCCAGTGCCGGTCCACGCCCATGGTCGGCACCCGGTCGCTCGCCACCACGGACAGCGCGTACAACGCCGTGGCCAGGTACGGCCGGTCGCTGGCCGCCCGGTAGCGCGCCGCCAGCAGCTTGGTGAGGTCCAGCGGGAGCCGCGCGGGTCCGGGCATGGTCTCAGGCGCTCCCCGGCAGCGCGCCGGACAGCTGGAGCAGCTCCAGGAAGGCGTCGATGCCCTCCGGGACCGGCCAGTCGGTGTCCCGCATCGACGCCAGGTCCACCGCGGCCCGCGCCGCCACGTCCGGCACGCCCGCCTCGACCGCCTTCGCCAGCACCGCCCAGCCCGCCTCCCAGCGCGACCGGGTGAGATCGGCCTGGACGGCGGCCACCACCGCGATCAGGAAGGCCAGTTGCCGGTCCCCGCGCTCGGGCAGGGCGAAGGCGTCCGGATCGGCGAGCACCCGGTCCGGGTCGGGCAGGTCGAGGTTCTCCAGGTACGAGAGCAGTTCGATGCCCGCCCCGTCCCCGACGGCCCCGGTCAGCGCGGCGGCCACCGCGTCCGGGCCGGTGCCGGTGGCGTATCCGGTGGCCAGCAGCCGCAGGGCCATGTCCCAGGTGCGGGGCGACGGCCAGGCCCTGCCCCGGCCCTCCGCGTCGGCCGGCAGGTGGTGGACCAGGCCCGGCCGCGCGGTGAGGAACCCGGAGACGGCGCCGCGGGCCCGTGCCACCGCGCCCGCCGCCCGGGCGGGATCGACGACGGGTACCGGCGCGGTCGGCCAGGTGCCGGCCATGCCGCGGGCGACGGTGCGCGGATCGTGTGTCCAGTGCAGGTGCACGAAGCGGTTGGCGAGCGGCGGGCTGAGGTGCCAGCCGTCCGCCGCGCTGGACGGCGGGTTGGCCGCCGCCACGATGCGTACGCCGTCCGGCAGCCGCAGGCTCCCCACCCGCCGTTCCAGCACGACGCGCAGCAGGGCGGCCTGCACGGCCGGGGGAGCGGAGGACAACTCGTCGAAGAACAGCAGCCCCTGGCCCCGTCCGGCGAGCCGGACCGCCCAGTCCGGCGGCGCCATCGGCACCCCGGTGGTGGCCGGGTCGTCGCCGACGACGGGCAGTCCCGCGAAGTCGGACGGCTCGTGGACGCTGGCGATGACCGTCTCCAGCTCCAGGCCGAGGCCCGCCGCGAGCTGTTCGAGCCCGGCCGACTTGCCGATGCCCGGCTCACCCCACAGCAGGACCGGCTGATTGGCCGTCACCGCCAGGGCCAGCGCCTCCAGCTGTGGGCTGGCGACGGTCTCGGTGCGGGTGGCGCGCAGCCGGTGGTTCAGCGCGTCGGCCGCGTCCAGAGGGTGCGGTGCCCGCTCCGCGGCGGGTCGCGCCGGCCGGGCGGGGGCGCCGGGGGCCGCGGTGCTCACCCCTCCTCACCTTCCTCGTCCTCGTCGTAGGCGAAGTGGTTCTCTTCGTCGTCGTTGTCGTCCCACTCGTCCCACCAGTCCGACCCGGCGTCCGGGTGCTCGGCGAGCACCCGCTCCGCGAGGAAGGCCAGATCGGTCCGCCGGTACTTGCGGATCATCTGTTCCAGGGACAGTTCGGACTGGTCGGTCACGTCGATGCGGGCGCCCGCGTCGAGGAGGGCCCGCACGAGGTCGGCCGAGCCGAGCCCCGAGACCGCCACGCCCAGCGGGGTGCGCTCGCGGTGGTCCCGGGCCTCCAGGTCGAGGCCGGCCGCCAGCAGCCGGGGCAGCAGCGCGGTGTGGTCGAGCAGCGGCAGGAGGTGGAGCAGCGTGTGCAGGCCGGCGTCCCGGACGCGTGGGTCGAAGCCCGCGTCCAGGAGGGCGACGACCCCCGCCGTGTCGCCGTGCTGGGCGCGCAGGAACAGGTCGCGGCGCTGGGCGGCGAGCGCCCTGGGCAGCCGCCCGGTGCCGGTGCGGCAGATGTGCTCGACGGCGAAGCAGCCGGTGACCGCGCCGCCGAACGCGCGCAGGGCGCTCTCACGCTGCCGCTCCTGCGCGGTGTGCGGCGAGTCCAGCGCGCCGTCCCGGAAGCAGACCTCGTGCCATTCGCCCCGGCACCGCACCCGCACCGGGGCGGGCGGCGTCGGGCCGGGCGGACCGGACGGGCCCTCCCGGTCCGGGAAGAGCGCCCCGGCCACCAGCGGATGCAGCTCCGCCGGGGTCAGCACGCCGTCGCTCAGCAGGTCCAGATCGGGCAGCCTGCGCCAGAGTGCCTCGGGCAGCTTCACCGCGTCCCCGGCGGCCTCGCGGCCGACGACCGCCATCCGCATCCGGCCGCCGAGGCCCGGCGCGGTGAAGTCGATCAGGACGCGCGCCCGCCAGTCGTGGGTGATCTGGAACCGCTCCGCCGTACCGAGCCGGGCGAACCGGCGCACCTCGGCCTCCAGCCGGGGCACGTCCAGCGCGAGACCGGCCACGATCGTCTCCGGCGCGGTCCGGTAGTACCGGGGCATCTCCGGGGGCGTCGCGTCCCACTCGATGCCGGCCCCGGCCAGCGCGTCGGCGACCCGGCCCTCGTGGTGCAGCAGGTTCAGCCACTCGGCGCGGGCCACCGGGTCGCCGGTGCCCGGATCGGCCTGGGGCAGCCGGTCCGCGGGGAGCGGGGAGCCGTCGGGCGCGAGGAACGGCAGCCGCTCCGCGCCGCCGGCCCGGGCGCGCAGTGCACCGGCCCGGCTCGCCCGCCACAGGTGCCCCAGGGCGCGCCAGTCGTCGGCGTCGCCGTTGACGGCGGCCCGGCCGCGCAGCGGTCCGAAGCGGAGCGGGAGGCGCTGCGGTCCGTCCACCATCGGCGGGGTGCGCACCTGGAGGTACGCGGGCCCGGCACCGTAACCGGCGAGGAGCACGGTCCGTTCCGTGGCCAGGGTCGAGCGCCCTCCGAGGACACGCGGCAGATGCCAGCGCAGCAGGTCCGGGACCAGGTCGCGCAGGTCGGCCAGGAGGGCTTCGGCGACCTCGGCCCCGTAGCGGGCGGCGACCTTCTCCGGGTCGATGCGCACGTCGAGGCCGGCGGCCGCGCAGGCGCCCCGCCAGTCACCGGCCGCCCGCCGCGCCGCGGTCGCCTCGATCATGGTGCGCGGGACGGCGTACCGGCGGACCTGGCGCAGGCTCGACGCCTCCTGCGGGGACAGGAACGGCCGGACGTCCTGGCCGGTCATCGGTACAGGCTCCTGACGGCGCGCAGGTCGGTGTGGGCCCCGGCGTCCGGCCGCAGCAGGGTCGCGAAGGTGCGCTTCACCCGGCGCGGCAGTCCGGGGCCCAGGCCCACGTACTCCAGCCGGGAGCCGGGGGCGAGGGCCGCGAGCAGGGTCTTGGCGCCCCGGCCGGTCAGCCCGGTGTGGCGGAGTTCGAGGCGGCGCAGAGGGCTGCCGGGGAGCGCGGCGGCCAGCGCGTCCGCGCCCTGGTCGCCGGTGGTGTTG
Organism: Streptomyces sp. OfavH-34-F; assembly: GCF_022347745.1. Taxonomy (GTDB): domain Bacteria; phylum Actinomycetota; class Actinomycetes; order Streptomycetales; family Streptomycetaceae; genus Streptomyces. The sequence continues at coordinate 68 of NZ_JAKRGC010000323.1, read as the reverse complement.
GGCGGGGCGCCGAGGCTGCGTTCCGAGGGCGGCCGGCCCAGGTCGAGCGCCTCGATCCCGTCGAGCGC
>NZ_JAKRGC010000322.1 GCF_022347745.1 Streptomyces sp. OfavH-34-F | reverse complement strand
CGCCCGTACGCAGGCCGCGTCGTCGAAGTAGTGCGGGTTGTCGTGGCCGGTGGCGGGCGGCCGGAGCCCGGCGGCGAGGTTGCCGAGCCCGGCCCGCACCGAGATCCGGGCGCGCAGCGGCAGCACCGCGGACTCCACCTCCGGGGCGCGGGCCGCCGCCGCGGCGACCTCGGCGGCCAGCGCGTTCCAGGCCCCGGCCACGGCGGCCCGTACCCGTCCGGTGCGGGCCGCCGCCAGCACGGTCCAGGCGGTGAAGGCCGCCCATTCGGCGTCGTCGGAGGGGCCGAGCCGCAGCGGTTCCGGCGGCTGGTTGAGCGCGATGGGCACCGGGAGCGTGGTCGTCGCGTTCTGCTCGGCGAAGGTGTCCAGCTCGCGGGTGAGGCGGCGGGTCCACTCCGGCATCCGGGCCGCCCGCCGACGGGCAGCGGGCGTGAAGGGTGGCTAGCGTGAGGAGGGGGCAGCCCACTCACGCGAGGAGATGAGCGACCTTGCCCGCAGAAGCGACCAAGGGCACACCGTGCTGGGCCGACGCGACCTTTCCCGACCTGGAGGGCGCGAAACGCTTCTACGGTGAACTGCTGGGCTGGACCTTCGGCGAGACGCAGGCGGAGTACGGCGGCTACACCCAGGCGTACCTGGGCGGCAAGGCGGTCGCCGCGCTGATGCCGCCGGGGCCTGGCGGGATGCCGCCCGGCTGGTGCCTGTACCTCGCCTCGCCGGACGCGGCGGCCACCGCGTCGAAGATCCGCGAGAACGGCGGCACGGTGCTGGTGGAGCCCATGCGGGTCGGCGCGTTCGGCACGATGGTGCTGGCCCGCGACCCGGGCGGGGTGACCTTCGGCGTCTGGCAGCCCGGCGAGCACAAGGGCTTCGAGGCGCGGACCGTGCCCGGCTCCTACAACTGGGCCGAGATCTTCACCCGCGAACCGGGGAAGGCGGACGCCTTCTTCCCGGCGGTCTTCGGCTACGGCGTGAAGCGCATGGCGGACGACGCGGTCGACTTCACGCTCTACGACCTGGGCGCCGACCCGGTGCTGGGCAGGATGAAGATGACGGACGACTTCCCGCCCGAGATGCCCCCGTACGTGAACCTGTACTTCTCGGTGGCCGACTGCGACGCGGCGGTGGAGAAGGCGAAGGCGCTGGGCGCGACGCTGCGGTTCGGTCCGATGACGATCCCGTTCGGCAGGTTCGCCGCGCTCACGGACCCGCAGGGCGCGCCGTTCTCGCTGTTCGACAACACCACGACGGCAGGCGAACCGCCCCGGCTGGAGGACGTGTCGTAACGGCTGCCGGCCCGGCTACGGCTGGGGGTCGCGCGCGTCGTACCGGGTGAAGGCGGGCCACCGCAGCGCGAGGAACACCACCGCGACGACGCAGGCGATGCCGCCCCCGGTCACGGCGAGGCCCGGGGAGGTCAGGTCGGCGGCGGACCCGGCGATGAAGTCCCCCAGCCGGGGCCCTCCGGCGACGACCACGATGAAGATGCCCTGGAGCCGGCCCCGCAGCTCGTCCGGGACGGCCGCCTGGAGCATGGTGTTGCGGAAGACCATGGACGTGTTGTCGGCGGCCCCGGCGAGCGCCAGGAACAGGAGCCCGAGCCAGAGCTGCCGGGTGAGCCCGAAGACGGCGATCGCCGCGCCCCAGCACCCCACGGCGACGAGCACCGCCAGCCCGTGCCGCCGGACGGTCCCCAGCCATCCGGAGAACACTCCGCCGAGCAGCGCCCCGAGCCCCGGTGCGGCGACGAGCAGCCCGGTGGTCTTGGCGTCGCCCCCGTACCAGAGGGCGGCGACGACCGGGAAGAGGGCGCGTGGCTGGGCGAGCACCATGGCGCACAGGTCGCTGAGGAAGGTCATCCGCAGGTTGGGCCGCGTCCCGAGGAACCGCAGCCCGTCCAGCACGGACGCCCGCTTCCGGCCCGCCGCCGCGTCCCGCTCGGGCAGCATCGAGGGCAGCCGCCACATGGCGTACAGGGAGGCGGTGAAGGCGACGGCGTCGACCCCGTAGGCGGCGCGGTACCCCCACCACCCGACGATGAGTCCGCCGAGCATGGGCCCGACGAGGGCGCCGGTGGTGCTGGTCATCGAGTTCAGCGCGTTGGCGGCCGGAAGCTGCTCGGCCGGCAGCAGCCGGGCGATCATCGAGCTGCGCGCGGGTGAGTTGAGCGCGAAGCAGACGGCCTGGAGCGCGACGACCCCGTACAGCACCTCCACCCGCTCCACGCCGGCGACGGTGACCGCGACCAGCAGCACCGACAGCACGAACGAACCGAGCGCGCTGGCCAGCCCCAGCTTCCGGCGGTCCACGGTGTCCGCGACGGCCCCGCCGTACAGCCCGAACACGACGAGCGGCACCAGCGAGCAGGCGCCGATGAGCCCCACGGAGAACGCGGAGCCGGTCAGGTCGTACACCTGCAGCGAGACCGCGAGCGCGGTCATGCCCTGCCCCACCCAGGAGACGGTGTTCCCGAACCAGAGCCGCCGGTAGTCAGGCGAGGTCCGCAGCGGGGTCACATCGGCGAATATCCGCGCCCGCGGCGCCGGCTCGGAGCCACCCTCGGCGGACTCGGTCAGGGGTTCGGTCACGCGAAATGGTATCGACCAGCGCAACGGCCCCTCGACCCGCCGTCAGCCCCGGGGCCAGCACCGCAAGCTCGGCCAGCCGGTCGAAGGCCAGGCCGCATGAGTGGGGCCGCATTCCCACCCGGGAGCTCTTCCGCCGGCGCCCATGAGACGGCAGCCGGCGTGGTTCAGGCTGCCGTCAACTCCCTCATCTCCGCATGACGAACGGCTCGCCATCGCCCACCCAAGCCCAGATCACCTTCTCTCCGTCGTCCGACGCCACGTACAAGGTGGCGCTTCCACCCGGCTCGAACCAAAGGTCAACCATCCAGTCCTTGGAATAGTGTCCAAAGGCCCACTCGCCCGCCCCGCTGACAACTTCTTCGGACTCGACGTGCACACCCGCGCCGGCAGTGTATGAGGTTTTCAGTGAGTGCGCCTCAAATTTCTCACCACTCTTCAGGATGAGGACCGACCCACCTGCCCCTTTCCACGTGCCAAGGAGATCGGATTCTTTCACAGAATCCACATCATCCAGATGGGGCGAGGTGCTGCATGCGGAAGTTGCCCCGACAAGCAGGAGTGCGGGGATAACTAAGACCACTAGCCGCCGGAGACCGCGCGAGTTGAACATCGCTTCCTTCACTTAATTAGGGGCAGGGAAGATTCTCACGCCACCGCCTGCGCGATCACAGGCGCGCTCAGCGCAGACAGACCACCCGACGCCATTGACAACACAGCCAGAACACACACCCGGCGGCGCGCACGCCGCCACACCCCACTTTGGGCCGATCCCACAACATCCGACGGGCCATCAACGACTCGGAAGAGCGGTCGCCACGGAGGGGTTTTTGTTACTGGCGCGTAAAGGTGGTGACATCACATCCGTCGGGGTCGCCAACGAACGAGTAGAGGTGCGGATTCTTCCGGCTGCCACTGACCATAAGACCGTCACCGTAGTACCCGCTGTCGGCGCCACCGTCAAGGTATCCACTGATCTCGTGAAAGGACATCCTGACGACAAAAGAAGACTCATCGTCGACACCATTCAAGAACCAGGTTCCACTCCCCGTCCTGCTCTGCGGGTCACCGACGGCAGCCCCCCTCAGTTCAGTTGGCCAGCCAACTGTAGTAAACGAGCCGTCACTGTTGAGGGTTATGCGTCCGTCGGATCCCTTGTAGGCGCCTACCACATCCTCCCCACGGAGCCCTGCCGGACGTTCACCCGCCCCCGAACAAAGCTGCGGATTGCTGTAACAACCAGTTGCTACCGCCGACGTCACCCATGCAAGTGCGCCTGCCAGCCCTACCAGCCGCCGGTTCACATCACACCCCGATAAACTTCACTTGTTTCGTCCAACATATCCAACCATGTTGCCCGCCGAATAAATCCGAGATTCTTAACAATGATCTAGCGCCTGCCGAGGCTCATCCTTGAGACCAAGCCCGTCAGCCACCGAGACCGCGGTACCCAGGGAATTCGTCACTCGCGGTGCAGCCACGAGATCCGCGTCCGGGGTGACGGTCACCGAGCCGTCCTCGACCGCAAGGTCACGGACGGCCAACTCGTCGCCCACACCAGGACCGGCCAGCGGATCCCCCTCCTCGCGAGGACCGGCCGACACCCAGTTGGCTGCGGTCGTCACGCCTTCGCCCCCGGCTGTGGGGGCCATGAAGAGCGCCGCCCCGGCTCCGGCAGGGGCGGACGCGTCGCCGATGGAGTTCCACATCCGTGCCGCGGGGGAGCGAGAGAGCGTGTTGCCGTTTCCGTCAACAGCGTCCACTCCGCCGCCGGGCCCTGCTTTCAGGGTCACGTTCTCAGCGTTGAGATCGTCAGTAATGCTCTTCGGAGCCAGGTTCGCTGCCCCTTGGGGCGTCTCGACCTCCAGGACCTGGCGGAAGCCTTCGACCGTCGCGGTCATGATCAGGTTCACGTCGGGGAAGATCCAGCCCCGTCCGGCTTGGCCACCCGAACCGGGGCAATCGACTTCTCCAGCATCTGTGGTCGCCTGCGCGACCGCGGGCGCGCTCAGTGCATGCAGACCACCCAACGCCACCAGACGCACTCCCGGCGGCGTACACGCCGCCACACCCCACCACCCACGACCCCGCCCCCATGCTTCCCAGGCTGTACACAAGCCGCCCAAATATGAAGGGCCCGCCTCCCGGCGTCAAGAGTGATCAATCAACCACGGAGGGTTGGCTGCGTAAGCAGAGGAGAGCGACCATCCGGAACTGGTCATGACAGGTCGCGCATGGGCCACGAGCAGCTTGGGGTGGGTGACCAGGGCATCCGGCCAGCTAACCGGCGCTCCTGCGCAAAGCGCGGAGCCGGAGCTGAGCGTGACCCGGACCAGGGAAGAACCGCCGCAAGACCATGCGCTCCAGAGGCTCCGGACGCCTCTGCGTCTCCGGGTGGGCATCGGGCGAGCGGATGATCTTGCAGCCACGGAAAAGGCCCCCGCTGGAGCGGGGGCCGCGCCGTCTCCCCTGGTTGCGCAGGGGAACCGGTTCTTCACTCAGGTGGGGCGGGTGGGACTCGAACCCACGGCCGACGGATTATGAGTCCGCTGCTCTAACCGGCTGAGCTACCGCCCCGTCTCGGCGTGGCGCGTACATGTGTGCGCACCGTCTGCCGCAGCATAGCCGGTCATACGATCTCCCGCTGCGGTTGGCCTGCTGTTGATGACCATGAAGACGGCGGGGTCCGGCGGGCGGTTCCGGGGACACGAAAAAGGACCCCGTACGGGGTCCTCGTCCGTTGGCTCCCCCGACTGGACTCGAACCAGTAACCCTCCGGTTAACAGCCGAATGCTCTGCCAATTGAGCTACAGGGGATCGCGCTCCCCCGACTGGACTCGAACCAGTAACCTGCCGGTTAACAGCCGGCTGCTCTGCCAATTGAGCTACAGGGGATTGCTGCGGTGCCTCGAACGCACCTGCCTGGCGGATGCCGGGCGGCGCGCGCTCGCTGCGACACATACATTAGCGCAAGCAGGGGGGTGCTTTGCCAATCGGTATCGGCCGGGGTGATCTCGGGCGTCTGCGGGTAGGCGGGCAGCACACGTCGCACGGAGCGAAGGAAGGGTGGCACCCATGCGGTACCGGCTCACGTTCATCGCCGGAGTGGCCGTCGGTTACGTGCTCGGCACGCGGGCCGGGCGGGAACGCTACGAGCAGCTGAGGAAGGCCGCGCGCCAGTTCGCCCAGAACCCGGCCGTGCGCAACACCTGCGAGACCGCGGCCCAGAGCGGCCGGGAGTTCGCGGGCAAGGCGTACCACGCGGTGGGCGAGAAGGTCGGCGACAAGGTGCCGGCCTCCGTGTCCGACCGGGTGCGGTCGTTCCGCGGGCGCGCCGCCGGGAACGGCGTCGAGGACGACTGGGGGACGACGAACACGTAGCCCGGGCGGCGGGGCCCGCCGCGCTTCTGCCGCCTCTCCGGTACGGGAAACCGCCGGGGGTGCGGCAGAATCTGTGTATGGGCATAGTCGCCGGCTTGGACAGTTCTTCCGCGTTCACACACATCGTGGTCTGCGATACGGACACGGGCGCCGTACTGCGCGAGGGGTACGCCGCGCATCCCGTCGAGGCCAAGGCCACCGAGGTCGACCCGCAGGCGTGGCTGCTCTCCCTCGGTGAGGCCGCCACCGGCGGGCTGCTCGAAGGCGTGCAGGCCATCGGCGTCTCCGCGCAGCAGCACGGGCTCGTCCCGCTGGACCACCAGGGCAACCTCGTACGCCCCGCGCTGCTCGGCAACGACAAGCGGGCGCAGGCCGCCGCCGCCGATCTGATCGACGGGCTCGGCGGCCGGCAGGCCTGGGCCGAGGCGGTCGGCGCAGTGCCGCAGGCCGCGCAGGCGGTGGCGAAGCTGCGCTGGCTGGCGCGGACCGAGCCGGAGCAGGCGCAGCGGGTGGCCGCGGTCCTCCAGCCGCACGACTGGCTGGTGTGGCAGCTGCTGGGCCGCCCGGCCCGGCGGACCACCGACCGGGGCGCCGCGTCCGGGACGGGGTACTGGTCGGCGCGGACGGAGTCCTACCGGCCGGATCTGGTGGAGCTGGCGCTGGGGCACCAGGCGGCGCTCCCCGAGGTGCTGGGTCCGTCCGACGCGGCGGGGATGACGCCGGAGGGGCTGCTGATCTCCGCCGGTACCGGCGAGATCATGGCGGCGGCCTTCGGCCTGGGGGTCGGTGTCGGGGACGCGATCGTGTCGCTGGGGGCCTCGGGTTCCGTGATGGCGGTGCACCACGAGGCGCTGGCCGATCCGACCGGGATGATCACCTCGTTCGCCGACGCGACGGGCATGCATCTGCCGGTGGTACACACGTCGAACGCCGTACGCGCCCTGCGCGGCACCGCCGACATGCTGGACGTGGAAGGGCTGGACGCACTGTCCGCGCTGGCCCTGAAGTCGACGGCGGGCTCCTCGGGGCTCGTGCTCCTGCCGTACCTGGAGGGCGAGCGCACCCCGCGGCTGCCGCACACTGCGGGAACGCTGTGCGGGCTGCGGCGGGAGTCGATGAAGCCGGAGCACCTGGCGCGGGCCGCGTTCGAGGGGATGCTGTGCTCGCTGGCGGACGCCCTCGACGTGCTGCGCGGCCGGGGTGTGGAGGTGCGGCGGGTCTTCCTGCTGGGCGCGGCGGCCGAGCTGCCGGCCGTACAGCAGCTGGCCCCGGCGCTGCTGGGCACGCAGGTCGTCGTGCCGCAGCCGGCGCAGTACGCGGCGCTGGGCGCGGCCCGGCAGGCCGCCTGGGCGCTGGG
>NZ_JAKRGC010000321.1 GCF_022347745.1 Streptomyces sp. OfavH-34-F | reverse complement strand
GGCCAGCTCCGCCGGGCGGCGCCAGCCGTGCTCGCCGCGCGCCCGCAGCCAGGCCGTCATCTCCTGCGGCGGCATGGCGGCGGCCACCAGCCAGCCCTGCACCGCGTCGCACCGCAGGTCGCGCAGGCGCTCCCAGGTCTCGTCGTCCTCGACGCCCTCCGCCACCACGAGCAGGCCCAGCGAGTGGGCCAGGTCGATGGTGCAGCGGACGATCTCCGCGTCCTCCTGGTCGATGGCGAGTCGGGCCACGAAGGAGCGGTCGATCTTGAGCTCGCTGACGGGCAGCCGGCGCAGGTGGACCAGGGAGGAGTAGCCGGTGCCGAAGTCGTCGAGGGACATCTTCACGCCGTGCCCGGTCAGCCCGGCGAGGGTGTCGGCGGCGCGCTGCGGGTCCTCCAGCAGGACGTGTTCCGTTATCTCCAGCTGGAGCGCGCCGGCCGGGACGCCGTGCCGGGCGAGCCGGGCCGCGACGCCGCCGGCGAACCCGGGGGTGTGCACGTCGCGCGGCGAGACGTTGACGGCGACGGGGACGAAAAGGCCCTGGGCCCGCCAGCGGGCGACCTGGGCGAGCGCCGTCTCCAGGACGTACTCCGTGAGGTGCGGCATCAGTCCGGAGGACTCGGCGATCGCGATGAACTCGTCGGGGGGCACCCGGCCGCGCTCCGGGTGCACCCAGCGCACCAGCGCCTCCAGCCCGGCGACCTGGCCGTCGAAGCGGACCTTGGGCTGGTAGTGCAGCTCCACCTCGCCCGCGTCCAGGGCACGGCGCAGGTCGCCGAGGAGGCCGAGCCGGTCGGGGGTGTTGCTGTCGCGCTTGGACTCGTACACCTCGACGCCGGTGCGGTCCCGTTTGGCCTGGTACATCGCGACGTCGGCCCGGCGCAGCAGCCCTTCGGCGTCCAGCGCGTGGTCCGGGAAGACGGCGACGCCGGCGCTGGCCTCCAGGACCAGGGTCAGCCCGTCCAGGTCCAGCGGGGACGACAGCTCGGCGACGAGGTGCCGGGCGACCCGCTGGGCGCTGGTGGTGGAGTCGGCCGTGGGCAGCAGGACGGCGAACTCGTCGCCGCCGAGCCTGGCCGTCTCCGCGCCGCGCGGCAGGGCGAGCCGCAGCCGTTCCGCGATCTGGAGCAGCAGCCGGTCGCCGGCGAGGTGGCCGAGGGTGTCGTTGACCGCGCGGAAGCGGTCGAGGTCGATCAGGACGAGGCCGACCCGGTGGCCGACGTTCTCCGCCTCCTCCAGCGCCGTCCAGGTCCGCTCCAGCAGCCACTGGCGGTTGGGCAGCCCGGTCAGCGGGTCCTTGAGCTGTTCCTCGGCGCGGGCGCGGGCGATCCAGAGCGTGGAGTCGAGCGCGATCAGCGGCACCGCGAACAGCGGCAGCAGTACCGGGCGGGCCATCGCGACGACGCAGATCAGCGGGGCGATGCCGAGCAGGGCGACGGCGACGAGGCCCTGGCGCAGCATCGCGGTGCGGGCGACGGTGGGCAGGCCGCTGCCGGGCTGGGCGTGCGAGTACCACAGCAGGACGCGGGTGACGACCAGGTAGGTGGTGGCGGCGAGGAGGAGTTCCGGAACGGCGTCGATCCCCCAGTCGAGTGGCCGCCAGGGTGTCTCGACGGACTGCACCTCGCCGAACGCGGCGAGCACCAGGGCCGCCGCGCCCACCCCGAGGATGTCCACCGCGCCGTGCAGCAGCCCCTGCCACCAGCGGTGCCGGCGGGCGACGCCGACGAGGACGACCACGACCAGGCTGACCAGGCCGGCGGGCACCCAGCCGTAGAGCAGCAGCACGGCCAGGGTGAGGGCGGCGCCGGAGCCGGTGCCGCCCCACCAGCGGTCGCGGCCGAGGGCGACCAGATGGCCGACGACGATGCCGGTGAGGACGGCCAGCGACCAGCCGGCCCGGCCGTCCGGGAAGAGGGCGTGTCCTTCGCTGAGGGCACGGTAGAAGCCGGTCGCGAGCTGGCCCGCGGCGAGGACCACGACGACGGCGCCCACCTGGGGCACCGGCCCCGCGAAACCTTGCAGCCGCGTCACCGGTGCGGCGCTCTCGGTCGGTTTCATTCCGTCCCTCTCACAGCCGGCGATGCCGATGTCACCCGATGTCTGCGTTCCGTGCCACGACGCGCTCCGGGCCCCGCCCGGTGGCCGGGTCCGAAGGGCGCATCTGACCACAGTAGGCCGCGGAGGGCGGCTACGGGCAGCGGTCTACCGCTCTTGCCCGAATGCGAACCGACTGTCCGTCAGCATCTGCTATGCGCCGATCGGGTGACCTGGACGGTGTGTCGGCGGGCTCTCACACGCCGGGTGTGCCCGCCTCCTCCGCCGGCTCCCCGGGGGCCGGTTCCCCGGCCGGGACGGCGGCCTCGCGGGCGGCGTCCGGGCCCTGGTCGAGCAGGACGGCGAAGCCGGTCTCGTCCAGGACCGGAACCTTGAGCTGAACCGCTTTGTCGTACTTCGATCCGGGGTTGTCGCCGACCACCACGAAGGAGGTCTTCTTGGAAACGGAACCGGTGACCTTCGCTCCCCGGCTCTGCAGGGCTTCTTTCGCGCCATCCCTGGTGTGTCCGGCCAGGGTGCCGGTGACCACGACGGTCAGCCCTTCGAGGGGCCGGGGCCCGTCGTCCTCGCCGGCCCGCTCGTCCTCCATCCGGACTCCGGCCTCGCGCCACTTGCGGATGATCTCGCGGTGCCAGGGCTCGGCGAACCACTCCTTGACGGAGGCGGCGATGATGGGCCCGACCCCGTCGGCGTCGACCAGTTCCTGTTCGGTGGCCTCCTCGATGCGGTCCATGGACGGGAACTGGCGGGCCAGCTCGCGGGCGGCGACCGGGCCGACATGGCGGATGGAGAGCCCGGTGAGGACGCGGGCCAGCGGGGCCTGTTTGGCGGCGGCGATGGCGTCCAGCATGGCGAGGGCGTTCTTCTTGGGCTCGCCCTGCTGGTTGGCGAAGACGCGGGCGATCTTCTCCTCGCCGGTCTTCGGGTCGCGCCGGGGCAGCCCGCTGTCCGGGTCCAGGACGTAGGCGCGGATCGGCAGCAGCTCGTCCATGGTGAGGCCGAACAGGTCGCCCTCGTCGCGCAGCGGGGGCTCGTCCGGTTCCAGCGGCGCGGTCAGCGCGGCGGCGACGACGTAGCCGAAGTGGTCGATGTCGAGGCACTTGCGGCCGGCGAGGTAGGCGACGCGCTCGCGCAACTGGGCGGGGCAGGAGCGGGCGTTGGGGCAGCGGACGTCGACGTCCGCCTCCTTCGTCGGCTTCAGTTCCGTGCCGCACTCGGGGCAGTGCGTCGGCATGACGAACGCCGTCTCGGTGCCGTCGCGGAGGTCGGCGACCGGGCCGAGGATCTCCGGGATGACGTCACCGGCCTTGCGGAGCACCACCGTGTCCCCGATGAGGACGCCCTTGGCCTTGACCACGTTCTGGTTGTGCAGGGTGGCGAACTCGACCTCGGAGCCGGCCACCACGACCGGTTCGACCTGGGCGTACGGGGTGACGCGGCCGGTACGGCCGACGCCGACGCGGATGTTGACCAGCTTGGTGTTGACCTCCTCCGGCGCGTACTTCCAGGCGATGGCCCAGCGCGGGGCGCGGGAGGTCGAGCCGAGCCGGCCCTGGAGCGGGATCTCGTCCAGCTTGACGACGACGCCGTCGATCTCGTGCTCCACGGAGTGCCGGTGCTCGCCGAAGTACGCGATGAACTCCCGTACGCCGGCGAGGGAGTCGACCACCTTGTTGTACTTGGCGGTGGGCAGCCCCCACTCGCGCAGCAGTTCGTAGGCGTGCGAGAGGCGGTCGATGTCGAAGCCCTCGCGGGCGCCGATGCCGTGCACCACCATGTGCAGCGGGCGGGAGGCGGTGACCTTGGGGTCCTTCTGGCGCAGCGAACCGGCCGCCGCGTTGCGCGGGTTGGCGAAGGGCTTCTCGTCGGCGGCGACCAGCCGGGCGTTCAGCTCCTCGAACCCCTCCATCGGGAAGAAGACCTCGCCGCGCACCTCGACCAGCGGCGGGACGCGGTCGCCGGTCAGCCGGTGCGGGATGTCCGCGATGGTGCGGATGTTGGGGGTGATGTCCTCGCCGGTGCGGCCGTCGCCCCGGGTCGCGGCGCGGGTCAGCACGCCGTTCTCGTACGTGAGGTTCACGGCGAGTCCGTCGATCTTCAGCTCGCACAGGTAGTGGTAGCCGGGCGAGCCGACGTCCCGCGCGACGCGCTCGCCCCAGGCGGCCAGCTCCTCGTCGTCGAAGGCGTTGTCCAGGGAGAGCATGGGCTCGCGGTGCTCGACCGAGGTGAACTCCGTGCGGTAGGGCCCGGCGACCTTCTGGGTCGGCGAGTCCGGGGTGCGCAGCTCGGGGTGGGCGTCCTCCAGGGCCTCCAGCTCGCGCATCAGCCGGTCGAACTCGGCGTCGCTGACGACCGGCTGGTCGTTCACGTAGTACCGGAAGCGGTGTTCCTCGATCTGCTCCGCGAGGAGCAGGTGCCGCTCCCGCGCCTCCGCCGGCACCTCGGTCTGCCCAGCGCCCTGCCCGGTGGTCTGCTCTTCGCCGGCCATCGTCCCGTCCTCCCGTTACCCAGCGCCCGTCACTCAGGGTTGTCTGCGAGCGATCTCGCGGCCCGGCCGCAGTGGGCGAGCACGGCCCGCGCGTACCCGGGCGACGCACCCGCGAGTCCGCACGAGGGGGTGATCGTCACGGACTCGGTGAGAGTCCCCGGATTCAGCCCCAGCCTGCGCCACAGCGTCCTGACACCCATGACGCTACCGCCCGGGTCGGACAATCGGCCCGAGGCCGGGTCGGTGCCGGGCACCACGCCGAAGAACATCCGGGTGCCCGCCTCGACGGCTTCCCCGATCGCCTCTTCCTCACGCTCGGTGAGAAGGGAGAGGTCGAAGGAGATGCCGTCGGCGCCGGCCCTGCGCAGCAGCGCGAAGGGCACCTCGGGGGCGCAGGTGTGCACCAGTGTGGCGGTGTCGCCGGCCGCGCCGAGCACCTGGCGCAGCGTGGCCTCCACGATCTGCCGGTCCACGGCCCGGTAGGTGCGATAGCCGCTCGCGGTCCTGACCCGGCCGCGCAGCACGGCGGTGAGGGAGGGTTCGTCGAGCTGGAGGGCGAGGCGGGCGCCGGGCACCCGGCGGCGCACCTCGGCGAGGTGGCCGCGCAGCCCCTCGGCGAGCGAGTCCGCGAGGTCGCGGCAGGCGCCGAGGTCGCCGAGGAACGCCTCGCCGCCCCGGCGCTCCAGGCCGGCGGCCAGCGTCCAGGGGCCCACGGCCTGGACCTTGAGCGGGCCCTGGTAGCCCTGGGTGAATTCCTCCAGGGCGTCCAGGTCCTCGCCCAGCCAGGACCTGGCCCGCCGGGTGTCGCGGCCGGGCCGGTCGCTGATCCGCCAGCCGCTGGGCTCGACGTGCCCGTACAGCTCGGCGAGCAGTCCGACCGTCCGTCCGATCATGTCGGCGCCGGGGCCGCGCGCCGGGAGTTCCGCCAGGTACGGCATGCCCTCGCCGTCGCCGAAGGAGCCGGCGACGGTCTTGGCCGCCTCCCGCGCGTCCCCTCCGGGCATCGAGCCGATCCCGGTGGCCGGGCAGTTCCTGAACACGGTGTTCTCGCTCACGCGGGAAGCCTACGGGCGCGGGAGCCCTCCGGCGGACGGGGGCTCAGCGGCCGGGGCGCACGGTGAGGTCGTTGACCTCGGCGTCGCGGGGCAGGTCGAGCGCCATGAGGATGGTGGTGGCGACGGACTCGGGGTCGATCCAGCGGGCGGCGTCGTACTCCTTGCCCTCCTGGCGGTGGACCTTCTCCTGCATGGGGCTGGCGGTGCGGCCGGGGTAGACGGAGGTGACGCGGACGCCGGCGGCGTGCTCCTCGTGGCGCAGCGAGTCGGCGAGCGCCTTCAGGCCGTGCTTGCTGGCGGCGTACGCGCTCCAGCCGGGGCTCGCGGAGAGCCCGGCGCCGGAGTTGACGAAGACGACGTGGCCCTGGGCGACGCGCAGCTGGGGCAGCAGGAGGCGGGTCACCTCGGCGGGGGCGACGAGGTTGGCGTCGAGCTGGAGGTGCCAGGCCTTGGGCGTCAGCTCGCCGACCGGGCCGAGTTCGACGACGCCCGCGATGTGCAGCAGCGAGTCGAGCCGGTCGGGCATGGTCTGCTGGGCGAAGGCCCAGGAGAGCCGGTCGGGGTTGGACAGGTCGCCGACGAGGGTGCGGGCGCCGGGGTGCAGGGCGGCCAGTTCCCTGGCGCGGCCGGCGTCGCGGGCCAGCAGGACGAGGTCGTCCCCGCGGGCGGACAGCCGCCGGGCGACGGCGGCGCCGATGCCGGAGCCGGCACCGGTGATGAGGTGAGTGGACATGGCCCCATCGTCGCACCCGCCGCCCGGGGGCCCTCCCCCGCCGCCCGGGGGCCGCCGCTCACTGGAGGCCGGCCGACTCCTCCAGGTAGGCGAGGGCGCCGACGGCGTCCTCGGCGAAGAAGACCAGCTCGGTGAGCGGGATCGGCAGGAAGCCCTCCTCCTCCATGCGCCGGAACTGCTCGCGCAGGCCGTCGTAGAAGCCGGCGGTGTTGAGCAGCACGACGGGCTTGGTGTGCTTGCCGTGCTTCTTGAGCTCCAGGATCTCGGTGGCCTCGTCGAGCGTCCCGGTGCCGCCGACCATGATCACGATTGCGTCGGACTTGGCCAGCAGGAGGGCCTTGCGCTCGGCGAGGTCGCGGGCGATGACCATTTCGTCGGCGTTCGTGCGTGCCTTGGCGGCCAGGAAGTCCACCGAGACGCCGACGAGCCTGCCGCCCGCCTCCTGGACGCCGTCGGCGACGACCTTCATCAGGCCGCTCTCCGAGCCGCCCCAGACCAGGGTGTGCCCGCCGCGCCCGAGCAGTTCGGCGAAGGCGCGGGCGGGCACGGTGTAGCGGTCGTCGAGGTCGGCGGCGGAGAGGAAGACACAGATGTTCATGGCTGCCACGGTAGAACCCGCCGCTCGCGCCCCGGCGGGCGGGGAGGCCCGGCCGACCCCGGGGGCGGGGGCGCGGGGCAGGATTTTCGGAGAACTTTCCGCCGGGACCGATGAGTTCGGGGCGGCCCGGCAGTCCACCCCCGCATGGACACGATTCTCTCCAGAGACGGCACCCCGATCGCATACCGGCGCCGGGGCGAGGGGCCGCCCGTCGTCCTGGTGGGCGGGGCCCTGAGCACGGCCGAGACCGACGAGCCGCTCGCCCGGCTGCTCGCGCCGCGCTTCGAGGTCCTCACGTACGACCGGCGCGGCCGGGGCGGCAGCGGGGACGGCGGGCGCTACGCGGTGGAGCGCGAGATCGAGGACCTGGCCGCGGTGGCGGCCGTGGCGGGCGGCCGGCCCTCGGTCTT
>NZ_JAKRGC010000320.1 GCF_022347745.1 Streptomyces sp. OfavH-34-F | reverse complement strand
GGCGTCCGGGCTGCGCGCCGACGACCTGGCGGCCCGGCTGGCCGCGCTGGCCCCCGAGCTGACCAAGCTCAACGAGGGCGCGGGGCGCCACGGCGTGCCCGAGACCCTCCGGCGCGCCGACCGGGTGCTGCGGGACGCCGAGGCCGTGCGGGCGGAGGCGGAGAAGCTGCCGGAGCGCGCCGCCGAGATCGACCGCCGCCTGGTGACCCTGCGCACCCGCGCCCAGGCCCTGACCACCCGGTCCGCGTCCGTCGAGCCCGTGCTCAGCGAGTTGCGGCGGCGGTTCTCGGCCGCCTGCTGGCAGGACCTCCAGCCGGTGCCGGAGCAGGCCGCGGTCAATGTGCGCCGGGCCGAGGAGAAGCTCAAGGAGGCCGCGCAGGCCCGCGAGGAGCAGCGCTGGGCCGACGCCACCTCCCGGCTGAGCACCGTGCGCGCCCTGCTGAACGCGACGGACGAGGCGGTGTCCGCCGCGGGTGACCGGCTGCGCCGGCTCGACGAGGTCGCCAAGGACCCGCAGCGGGAGATCGAGCGCACCCGGTTCGCCATCCGCGACGCCCAGCGGCTGGCGATGGCCGGGCGGCACACCCCCGAGCCGCGGCACGCCCGTCCGCTGGACGACGCGGTGTCGCGCCTCGACCAGGCGGTCACGGCCCTGGAGAACCGCCACCCGGACTACTGGCACTTCCTCACCGTGACGGAGTCCCTGCGCCGGACCGTCGCCGACGTCGTGGCCGACATCCGTGAGGAACGGGGCGCGGGCAGCCACTGACCCGGCACGGCAGGAGGGCGGAGCCCTCCCCGTACGTACGCGGCGCACGCCCGGCGCACCGCTGACGCGCCCGTCCGCTGCCGCTAGCCTGGCGTCATGCCTCGTTACGAATACCGCTGCCGTTCCTGTGGGGACACCTTCGAGCTGAGCCGGCCCATGGCCGAGTCCTCCGCGCCCGCCTCCTGCCCCGCCGGGCACGAGGACACGGTGAAGCTGCTGTCCACCGTCGCCGTCGGCGGCTCCCGTCCCGCGCCCGCCGCCGGAGGCGGGGGCGGCGGGGGTGGCTGCTGCGGCGGGGGCTGCTGCGGCTGACGCGGCAGCCGCCGGGGTGCCCGGCGCCCCTCAGCGCTTGCGGGACAGGGTCAGGCCGTCCGACACGGTGAGCATCACGCTGTCCATCCGGGTGTCCGCCGCCACGTGGTCGTTGAACTCCTGGATGGCCTTGGCCCCGCCCGTCGCGTCCGGGTCCGTCACCTGCCCGTGGAACAGCACGTTGTCCGTGGTGATGACCCCGCCCGGGCGCATCCTCGGCACCAGTTCCTCCCAGTACGCGATGTAGTTGCCCTTGTCCGCGTCCAGGTAGGCGAAGTCGATGTGGGGTTCCCCTGGCATCGCGCGCAGGGTGTCCAGGGCGGGCGCGATCCGCAGGTCGATGCGGTCGGCGACGCCTGCCCTCGCCCACGCCTCGCGGCCGTACGCCGTCCACTCCTCCGAGATGTCGCAGGCGATCAGCCGCCCGTCCTCCGGAAGGGCCTGGGCCATCGCCAGGGCGGAGAAGCCGGTGAAGGTGCCGACCTCCACGATGTGCCGGGCGCCGGTCAGCCGGACGAGGAAGGCGAGCAGCGGGCCCTGCTCCTCGGCGGACTGCATGCCCGCGTGGTCGGGCAGCCGGGCGTAGGTGGTCTCGACGAGCTCCCGCTGGACGGCGTCCAGCGGCGGGTTGTGCGCCAGCATGTACGCGTACAGCTCATCGGTGATCCTGGTGGAGTTTCCCTTGGTCATCGCACACGCCCCTCGTTCATCGCACACGTCCCTCGTTCATCCCACACGTCTTCCGGCCGTCGCGCCCGTCTCGTGGTCCTCGCACCTGCCTCTCGGCCGGCAACGACGGCGTTCCGTTGGGCCGCATGATCTCGCGGCGGGCGGGAAGAGCGCGACTCCGCCCCGCCGGTCGCGCCCGGCCGTGTCCCGTCAGGCGCTCGTCGCCCGCAGGAAGCGGCGCAGGATCTCCTCGCCCGCCGCCACGCCCCGTTCGGCGGTGGCCTCGATGTGCGGGGCGCTCCAGCCGGCGTCGGCGAGTTCGCCGTGGGCGGGGCGCCAGCCCTCGTCGGCGGCGAGCAGCAGGTCCGCGTCGAGGAGGGAGTCGCCGGCGGCGAGGGTGCGGGTCGCGCCGGTGCGGCGGGCGACCTCGCGCATGGCGGCGCTCTTGGTCAGCGGCCGCGGCACGGCGTAGATCTTGCGGCCCTGGAGGGACACGGTCCAGCCGCGCGGTTCCGCCCAGTCGGCGAGTTCCTTCGTCCAGTCCGGGGGCAGTTCGGCGCGGTCGACGACGAGGTAGGCGAACAGGTCCTCGGCGACGCGTTCCTTCAGCAGCCAGGCCGGGTCGGCGGTGGCGACGAGGTGGGCGCGGACCTCGTCCAGCGGGGCGCACTCGTCGGCGAGCCGGCGGGCGACGGTGCGCTGCCAGTCCGGGTCGGACTCTCCGTCCACCAGGATGTGGCCGCCGTTGGCGCAGATCGCGAACTCGGCCGGGCTCCCCGGCAGCCGGATGCGGTGGTACTGCTCGCGGGTGCGGGTGGTGGTGGGGACGAAGACCGTGGACTCGGCGTCCGTCAGGTCGCTGAGGAGACCGGCGGCGGTCTCGGTGACGTACGAGAGGGGCTTGTGCCCGTACACCTCGACGCAGAGCAGCCGGGGTGCCCGTACGTCCTCCATGGTGAGGTTGAGCGCGGCGGTCGAGTAGATCAGGGTGCGGTCGAGATCGCTGGCGATCAGGGTGACCGGGGAGGCCGTCACGCGGTCTCCACCGCCTTGCCGTCGGCGCCTGTGGCCCCTCGGGTGTACTGGGGGTGGATGAGCCCGACGCAGGTGTACGGGAGCGAGTCGACCTCCTCGACCGGGACGCCGCGCTGCTCGGCCAGCAGCCTGATGTGGTCCAGGTCCGGGCCGGCTCCGCGGCGTGCGAGGACCTTCCACGGGACGCGGCGCAGCAGGACGCGCGTGGTCTCGCCGACGCCGGGCTTCACGAGGTTGACGTCGTGGATGCCGTACTCCTCGCTGATGCGCTCCACCGCGGCCCAGCCCTCCCAGGTGGGGGCCCGGTCCGCGGCGAGCAGTTCCCGCACCTCGGCGTCGACGGCGTCCGCGACCTCCCCGAAGCGCGCGGCGACGGTGTCGAGGAAGAGGCCGGAGACGTCCGAACCGGCCAGCTCGCGGTAGAACTTCGCGCCGTGGAAGTCGTGCGGCCCGACGAGGTCGGCGCGCAGGACGGTACGGGAGACGAGCCCGGAGACCGTGGAGTTGAGGCAGGCGGAGGGGATCAGGAAGTCCTCGCGGGTGCCGTACGTCCGGACGCAGCCGCCGGGGTCGGCCAGTACCGCGATCTCCGGGTCGAAGCCGGCCACTCCCCCGGCCTTCTCGAACTCGGCGATCGCCGCGGCCAGTTCGCGGGTGATGGCGCCCTTGCCGGTCCAGCCGTCCACGAAGACGACGTCGGCCGGGTCGTGGTGGGCGGCCAGCCAGCGCAGCGCGTTGGCGTCGATGCCGCGTCCGCGCACGATGGAGACGGCGTAGTGGGGCAGGTCGGCGCCGTGCCGTTCCCGGGCCCAGCGGCGCATCAGCACGCCGACCGGTGTGCCGGCCCGGGCGAGGGAGACGAGCACGGGGCGCGGGCCGCGCTCGGCGAGCACCGTCTCGGTCACCGTGCCCACGGCGCGGGCGATCCGCGCGGCCGACAGGTCGAGGGCCACCTTGAACAGCTGCTGGTACTCGGCGGAGGGCTGGTACTCGACGGGGAGCGACTCCGCGTAGTGCGCGCCCCCGCTCTGTATCGCCTCCTCGCGCTCCTCCGTGGGCGCTTCGAGGCGGGTCTCCGAGAGGTCCTGGAGCAGCCACCCGACCTCGTCCGGCGCGTACGAGGAGAACGCGGGGCCGCGCAGGGGTTCGGGGAGCTGCATCAAGGCTTCTTCCTGGCAGTCGGAGGCTGTCGCCACGGGTGTGTACGAGGGGATCACCGCGAGCAGGACGTGCGCGGTGTGCGGAGCGAGCCGGTCGAGCAGCCCGCCGGGGGCGTGCAGGGCCGGGGTGTCGGCGGTGGAGTCGACGACGACGACCACGGCGTCGAAGCCGGCGCCGGCCACGTTGTACGCGTAGCGGTCGCCGGGGCCGTCGGCCGGGTCGTCGTGGGCGGGGAAGACGAGCCGGGTGCGTATCGCGTAGCCGGGATCGTCCACGGCCAGGACCGGGGAGCGGGTCGTGGTGGAGTAGCGGACCTCGGCGTCGGTGCGCTCCTCCAGGGCGGTCGCCAGGCGCAGCGGCGCGTACATCAGCTCCTCGAAGCCGAGGACGAGGACGCGGCGGGGGGTGTCGCCGAGCGCCTGTGCGACGCGGTCCGCCAGGGCGGGCAGGGCGGGCTCCAGGAGGGCGCGGTGGGCGGCCGTGAAGCCGTGCCGGCCGCCGTCCGGGACGCCGACGGGCCAGGGGAGGTCGAGGCGGGTGTAGGGGCGCGGGGCGGCCGGGACGCCAGGGACACCAGGGGCGGAGGGGGCGCCCGGGGCCGGGGCGGCGGGCACGGAAGCGGAGCTGCCGCTTTCGCGCGCGCGGTCGGCCGCCTCCCGTTCCGCCACCAGCGCCTGGCCCTTCTCCAGGACCCCGTCCGGCAGCGTGACCGTGCCGGTGGTGCGGGCCACCAGGTCCACGCGTGCGCCGATCTCCGCCGCGAACTCCGTGAGCCGGTCCCGGTCGGCCGGGGAGCGCATGTCCACCAGGGCCACGATCACGTACCGGTCCCGGGGGTAGCGCTCGTGCAGGGCGCGGATGGTGTTGAGGACGGTGTTGCCGGTGGAGAACTCGTCGTCCACGAGCACCAGCGCCGAGCCCTCCCCGCCGGACCGGCCGGCCGCCAGCAGCCGGGGGTCCTCCGGGAGCAGCAGGTGCGAGGTGGCGTGCGAGTGGGACTCCTCGAAGCCGCCCGCCCGGGCCACGCCGGGCACCGGCCGCCGGGTCGAGTGGAGGTAGGGCGCCTCGCCGAGGCCGTCGGCGACGGAGTGTCCGAGGCCGGTGGCGGTCTCCGCGTATCCGAGGACGACCGCCCGGCGCGCGCCGTCCTCGCCCAGGAGGGCGCGCACCCGGCGGCCCAGCTTGAAACCGGCGGCGTACACCACGGAGGGGCGCTGCGGGACGTGCTTGCCGAGGACGTTGGACACGAGCAGGTGTGCCCGCTTGGGGTTGCGCCGCAGGGCCAGGCCCAGCAGCTCGCGCAGCTCCCCGTCGCCCACCAGCCCGACGCCCAGTCGCTCCGCCACCCAGGTACCCGACCACACCACGTTCGCTTCTCTTTCCGTTCGTCCGCCGGACCCGGGGCGCCGCCCGCTCCGTCCGTACTCGATCCTGCCGCCGGTTCCGGTCACTCCGCGAGGCAGGCCGCCAGCAGGTCCACGAAGCCGATCTCCTCCCGGGCCACGCCGAAGACCTCGGCGCGCAGCAGCGTGCGCTCCGCCCAGGCCCGGTGGGGCTTCACCTCGTTCATCTTGTTCGTGTACGCGGAGCGCAGTACTCCGCCGCCGTCGCTCTCGGGCCGCAGGATGTCGCGGGCGTCGCTGTACTCCTCGTGGCTGACCACGGACAGGGCGTGCACGGGGGCGACGTGGGAGGGGTGGATGCAGGTCTTGCCCAGGAGGCCGTTGGCCCGGTCCAGGTCGATCTCGCGCAGGAGTCCGTCCAGGTCGTGGGCGATGAGCGCGGTGCGCAGCGACTCGGCCCGGTTCTGCTGGAAAGGGCTGCTGCGCAGCTGCGGCTTGAACATGCGCTCCTGGCGGGGGAAGTACTCCCAGACCGGTCCGGTGACGGTGAAGCCCGTCCCGTCGGCGCGGCCCAGCACGTTGACGACGTCGGCGATGACGTGGGCGACGATCCCCACGTCGTAGGCCGTCATGTCGGGGGAGCGCCGCAGCCCGTACGCGGAGCAGAAGTCGGTGACCCCGAGGCGCAGCGCGAGCACGCGGTCGCGGTGGGCGGTGACGAGGTCGGCGATGCCCCGGAGGGTGTCCGTGCGGGTCTCCAGGTGGAGCAGCTCGGGCGATTCGAGGACGGGCATGGCGAAGAGCCGCCGGCCCGCGCTCGCCTCGGCCTTGGTCAGGGCGTCCAGGAAGGGCAGCCCGCGCTCGTAGGTGAACTTGGGCAGTACGAATCCGGACAGCAGCCGGACCGAGGGGCCGAGGCGGCCCACCAGATCGGTGATCTGCGCCGGTTCGCGGACCCGGATGAACAGCAGCGGCAGCGTGGTGGCGCGCGCGTCGAGGTCGGCGAACTGCCGGACCAGGTTCTCCTCGGCTCCGGCGACCTCGGAGTCGTCGATGGAGTCCTCCAGGCACAACACCATCGAGACGACCCCGCGCCCGGCCAGCTTGACGATGTCGTCGGCGAGGCGGGGGCGGGTGGCGGGGCTGTAGAGCGTGGCGCCGAGGGCGGCGGAGAGGAGGGGCGCCGGTGAGTCGCGGTCGAACTCACAGGGCTGCTGGAAGAAGAGCCCGTCCTTCGCAGCAGGTGCAATATGCCCGAAATGACGCATGCAATTCCCCCCGTACTCTCTGACCGATCGGACAACGTGTGGCCGGTAATAGTACGTACGAACGGGTGTCGGCAGTTCCCGGCGGAGGTGAATTCCGGGTGTCGTACCCCTTTCGTGCTGCTTTCGAGGGAGGCGGAGCGGGTGAATCCGACCGGCGGCCGAAAGGGACACCACGCCCCCGCGTTGTCCGCGCGGGCGGCCAGCAGGCAGGATGACCGGCATGACGCACGCGATGGTGAAAGGCTCGAACGTCCCTCTCGACGCCATGGCCGTACGGGCCGTGCTGCGCTGGACGCCGGGCGCCGGAGTCCCCGACGTGGACGCCTCGGCCCTGCTGCTGGGCGCCGGCGGGCGCGTGCGCTCGGACGAGGACTTCGTCTTCTACAACCAGCCGCGTCACCCGTCGGGCCTGGTCCGCAGGCTGCCCAAGCGCAGCCTGCCGGAGGGCCTGACGGACACCATCGAGGCCGATCTGAACGCGCTCGACCCGTCGGTGGAGCAGGTCGTCATCGCCGCGTCCTCGGACGGGGCCGCCTTCGAGCACGTGCGCGATCTGCGCATCCTCCTCTACGACGCGGCGGCGGCCGGCGGCGAACCGCTCGCCGTGTTCGACGTGCGCGCGGAGACCGGCGAGGAGACCGCCATCATCTGCGGCGAGCTGTACCGGCGCGGGGACGGCTGGAAGTTCCGGGCGGTCGGGCAGGGCTATCCGACCGGTCTCATCGGCCTGGCGACCGCGTTCGGCATCTCGGTCGACGAGGCGGAGCCCGAGCCGGAGCCCCAGGCACCCGCCCAGCCCGAGCCGCAGC
>NZ_JAKRGC010000031.1 GCF_022347745.1 Streptomyces sp. OfavH-34-F | reverse complement strand
GGGCCCGGCGGAGCGGTCCGGGGGAGCGGGGGCGCCGGCCGGGCGGTGTCCGGCGGCCGGTCATCAGGGGGCGCCGTCGGCGTCGTCACCGGCCGTCCGGGGCGCGGGCGGCGCGGTCACCGGCTCCGGAAGCGGCGGCTCCGGAAGCGGCGACTCGGGAAGCGGCGGCTCCGGGAGCGGTGGCTCCGCGATCTCGGCGAAGTGGTGCGGGCCGATGTCGAGGGCGGCGAGCACCCCGCCGCCCTCCGCGCTCTCCAGCCGTACCGGTAGTCCGTACAGGGCGGACAGCCGGCCGGCGACGAGCAGTCCCAGCTGCTGGGCCCCGTCCAGCCGGGTCGCGTCCAGTTCCCGCCCGCAGGCCAGCGTCGCGCGGGCCCGGTCCAGCTCGCCGCGCGTCATGCCCAGCCCCTGGTCGCGGACCGTGACCCGGACCCCTCCGACCGGGCCGCCCACGTACGCGGCGCGGACCTCGACCGGGCGCCCCGAGTAGGTGGCCGCGTTGTCCAGGAGTTCGGCCAGCACCATCGCGGCGGGTTCCGCCACCCGGCCCTGGACCCATACGTCGCCCGGCTCCCCGGGCACCCAGCGGACGAGGTCGAAGTGCACGGTGCGGGCCCGCGCCCCCTCCACGATCTCCTCGACCGTGCAGTCCGCCCGCTGCACGCCCGGCCAGGCGTCGCTCAGCAGCCGCAGCCGCTGCACCGCGTGGCCCGCCTGGCTCACGCACCGGTCCAGTTCCCGCAGGACCGCCTGCTCGGCCTCCGACGCCACCTGCTCCAGCGCCTGATCGACGGCCACCTGTGCGGTGGTCAGCGCGGTGTGCATCTGCTCGGCCGTCGTCCGGACTCCGGCCAGGGCCGAGGCGCGCAGGGCCGCCGCCCGCCGTTCGGCGTCCTCGGTCTCGTCGCGGGCCTGGTCCAGGACCTCGTGGACCAGCGTCTCGAACCGCCGTGCGTCCAGGGGCGGTTCCTCGCCGTGCGGCGACGGGCCGGACGCGGCGGCCCGCTCCTCCAGGCGCCGGACGGCGGGGCCGAGCGCTTCGCTCAGCTCGCCGTAGCGGCTGCGCCACCAGCCGACCGCCAGCGCCTCGGACCGGACGCGGCCCTCCAGCCGGTGGACGGCGTCCGCGTGGGTCTCGGCGTCCGAGGCCGCCACGCGGTACCGGCGCAGCGCCTCGTCGCGCGCCCCCTCGGCGCCCAGGCGCCGCCCTCTCTCCCGTATCCAGCCCACCGCGCAGGCCACGGCCGCCGGCACGGCCAGGGCACCACCCGCATACGACAGCCACGTCACGTCCGTCCCCCGTTTTTCGCCCGCGCGTCCTGCGGCGGTGCGGCCGACCACCCCCGTGGGCCGGCCGCACCACGTCTCAGGCGACCTCGCCGACCCCGGACGGAGCGGGCCACCGGCGTGGCGGGGCGAACGTGCACCCCGAGAGCACGGACGCCCCCGTTCCGTACGGCGGCGGGCGCCGGATGCCGGTGAGCGTACGGCGCGTACCTGCCGATTCCCACGCCACGCGTGCACCATCTCGCGCCCGATGCACAGCACGGACGCACCGCCCGCCGCCGCCGTCGCCTCAGATGCCGGAGCCGCCCGTCGCGTCGATCACCGTGCCCGTCACCCAGCGCGAGTCGTCCGAGGCGAGGAAGGCGACCGCGTCCGCGACGTCGTCCGGCCGGCCGACCCGGCCCAGGGCGGCCAGGGCGGCGGAGCGGGTCCGGGCCTCGGGGTCCGTGCGCAGCCAGGCCGCGTTCATGTCGGTGTCGATGATGCCGGGGGCCACCGAGTTGACCGTGATGCCGCGCGGGCCCAGCTCCTTGGCGAGGGTCAGCGTGAAGTTGTCCAGGGCGCCCTTTGTCGCGCTGTAGGCGATGATCTCCGGCATCGCGAGCCGGGCGGCGCCGCTGGATATGTTGACGATCCGGCCGCCGTCGCGCAGCCGGTCCAGACCGTGGCGGACGACGAAGAACGGCGCCCGCACATTGACGGCGAAGACCTCGTCGAACCCCTCCTCGGTGAGCGAGGCCAGGTCCGCCTGGAGCCCGGCGCCCGCGTTGTTCACGATGATGTCCACGCCGCCGCCCGGGGCGTGGTCGGTGACGCGCGCGTCGAACGCCTCCCACAGCGCCGCCGCGTCGCCCCGGACGCCCAGTTCGGCGCGGAAGGCGAACGCGGTGCCGCCGTCCTTCCGGATGACCTCGACGACCTCGTCGGCCGCCGCCGCGTCGCGGGCGTAGGTCACTGCGACCACGGCACCGTCCCGGCCGAGCCGCTCCGCGATGCCCCGTCCGATGCCCCGGCTGCCGCCGGTGACCAGTGCGACCTTGCCCTCAAGTGCGCGTGCAGACATGGCTGTTCCCCTCACCAATTTATTGAATGATCGATACAGAAAGAACGTAGCACACGTTCTTGAACGGGCGCTCTAGAATGGGGGCATGGCGGAGAGAGGCACGACGCGCGGCAGGCCGCGCTCCTTCGACCGGGACGCGGCGCTCGGGGCGGCGGTCCGGCTGTTCTGGGAGCGGGGGTACGGAGCCACCTCGATCGGTGAGCTGACCGAGGCGATGGGCATCAGGCCCGCCAGCCTCTACGCGGCCTTCGGCGACAAGCGGACGCTGTTCGAGGAGGCGGTCGCCGCCTACGGGACGACGCCCTGCGGGACGTTCATGGGCGAGGCCCTGGAGGAGGAGCCCACCGCCTACCGCGCGTTCGCGCGCATCCTGCGGGAGGCCGCCCAAATCTACGCCGACCCCTCGCACCCGGCGGGCTGCATGACGATCACCGCCGCCGTCAACGTCGCCCCGCAGGACGCCGAGGTGGCCGCCCGGATGCGGGAACTGCGCAACGCCAACATCGCGGTCTGGACGGCGCGGCTGCGGGACGCCCAGCGCGCGGGCGAACTGCCTGAGCAGGCCGATCCCCGTGCCCTCGCCGGGTACTTCGCCACGATCATCCAGGGCATGTCCCAGCAGTCGCGCGACGGGGCGGGCCCGGAGGCGCTGGCCGCCATCGCGGAACTGGCCCTGGCCGCCTGGCCCGGCGAGCGCGAGGACTGACACGACGACGCGCGGCACCCGCCCCCCCGGGGGAGGACGGGTGCCGCGCGGTCCGTACGGGCGCCGGGCCCGCGGCTCAGAGGGTCAGCTCCCACTGGGAGGCGTCGTACGTGATGCCGGGGCTGATCTCCACCGTCAGGTTCTTCGCGTCGGCCGGCGCGTCGAAGGCGTAGGTCACCGTGACCTTCTTGCCCGGCAGGATCGTGCCCGTGAAGCCCTCGCCGACCTTGTCGTCGAAGATCTCCTCGGCGTTCACCCCGTCCGCGCCGGCCCGGGCCTCGGCGGTGACGAGCGTGGCGTCGAACTTCTCCTTGCCGGCGTTCTCGATGACGACGGTGACCTTGTACGCCTTGTGGCCCTTGGTGTGCCCCACGGCGAACTCGCTGGGGGAGTACGGGTCGGGCTCGCCGACCGTGACCGTGAGGTCGTCGTCGTAGACCGCCGAGTCGCCGGCCTCCAGCGCCTCGTCGGCGGGCTTCTCCTCCTTCGCCTTCTCGTCCTTCGCCGTGTCGCCGCCCTTGCTCCCGCCCTTGTCCTTCGCCTTGTCCCCGCCCGCCTTCGGCTTCGCGGACGCCGTCGTGTCCGACACCGCCTTGTTCAGGTCGTCCACCGCGTCGTCCACCGCCTTGAACGTGATCACCGCGCCGACCACCGACATGATCAGCGCGATCAGCGCGAGGACCGCGCCGAACGTCGCCATGCCCTTGTTCGTCGCCTCGCCCCGCTTGGCGCGGCCACGGCCCACCAGGCCCAGGATCAGGGCGATCGTGCCGAGGATGCCCGCCAGCCAGAAGAGGAACGGGATCAGGCCGGAGACCGCGCCGATGAGCCCGAGGATCAGGGCGGCGACGCCCAGCCCGTTGCGCGCGGGGTGTGCGCCCGGCACCTGGCCGGGGCCGTACGGCTGCTGCGGCTGGGAGTACGGGGACTGCGGCGGCTGCGTGAACTGGGACATGGCTGTGCCCTTCGGCAAGTACGGGAAGCGTGAGCGGTACGAGTGGTCGCCGTCGTGCGGCGACAGGTCAATGACACCATCATGTGTGAACCGAGTCAACACGGTTCACAGGGAATGGACCCCTGCACGGTGTGAAGGGAGCGAGGCGGTGCGTTCTGTGAACGGATCGGTATGCTCGCGGCACGGCCCCAACGCACCACGTGGTGCGTTGTCCAGCCATCGGCCGGCAGCGGGACAGGGAGACAACAAGTGCCGGAGAACGCCACAGAGGTGACCGCCGCCGGGATCGCCCGCCTGGCCGGGGTGGGGCGCGCCGCCGTCAGCAACTGGCGCCGCCGGCACGCCGACTTCCCCCAGCCCGTCGGCGGCACCGAGACCAGCCCCTCCTTCGCCCTCTCCGAGGTCGAACAGTGGCTCCGCGACCAGGGCAAACTCGTCGAGGTCCCCCTCCGCGAGCGCGTCTGGCAGCAACTGGCCGGACACCCGGCCGGCCCCGTCACCGCCCTCGTCCACGTCGGCTGCGCCCTGCTCCTGGCGGACCGGGATCCCGCCGCCTGGCGCGAGATCACCGAAGTGAGCGACGAGCGCACGGCCGCCGTCCTCACCCTCGCCCTGGGCGACGCCCTCGCCGACCGCTTCGGCCCCGCGGGCCACGGACGCGCCGTCCGCACCCCGGACCGCGCCGAACTCCTGCCCTCCGTCCCCCTGCTGCGCGCCGCCGCCGAACTCGCCGCCGAGACCGGCACCCGCGAGACCTACGAGTTCCTGCTGGGCCGCCAACTCGACGCCAACCCGCGCCAGTACACGCTGACCCCGCCCGGACTCGCCGAACTCATGGCGGAACTGGCCGGAACCGGCGACGCCGCCCCCCGCACCGTCCTCGACCCCGCGGCCGGCACCGGCGCCCTGCTCGCCGCCGCCCCCCGCACCGCCACCCTGTACGGGCAGGAGAGCGACCCCGGCCTCGCCGCCGTCACCGCCCTCCGCCTCGCCCTGCGCGCCACCCCCGGCACCGGACCCGACGTACGCACCGGCGACACCCTGCGCGCCGACGCCTTCCCGGAGCTGGCCGCCGACGCCGTGCTCTGCCACCCCCCGTTCAACGAACGGGGCTGGGGCCACGAGGAACTCGCCTACGACCCCCGCTGGGAGTACGGCCTGCCCGCCCGCACCGAGTCCGAACTCGCCTGGGTGCAGCACGCGCTGGCCCGGCTGCGCGACGAGGAGGACCCGGCGGAGCGGGCGGCGGCGCAGGAGCGGCTCATCGCGAACTACGCGGACCTGGCCGGTGCGGTGATCCGGATGGTGGACGGGAAGATGTCCACCCGCGCCGGGCAGTTCGGCTCGCACGGCTTCGGCTCCCTGGACGCCGCCCTGCGCTGGCTGGACGAGGAGTCGAGCTTCATCACCTCCGCCCTGCGGCACGCCGAGGGCGTGGACCAGGGGGCGGTGCTCGCGCTGCTGGGCGCGCTGTGCGACTACTGCCTGCTGCGCGGCGACCTGTACCGGCTGGGGGAGATCAGCGAGCTGACGCAGGCGGTCGACCAGGGGCTGCTGGAGCGGTCGGTGCGGTGGCGTACGGGGATCGCGGCCCGGCAGCTCGGCGAGCTGGACAAGGCCCGCACGACGCTGTCGTCGGTCGTGGGGCTGTACCGGGAGGCGCGGAACGACTCCGGTACGGCGCTGGCGCTGTGCTCGCTGGGGATCACCCTGCACCACCAGGGCAACCTGACGGAGGCGGCGGCCCGGCTGCGCGAGGCGATGGGGCTCCAGTCGGCGGCCGGGCAGGACGCGGACCGGGCCTGGTCGATGCACGCGCTGGCGGCGGTGGAGCGGGACCGGGGCAACCTGGCCGAGGCGGTGGAGCTGCTGGACTCCGCGCTCGTCCTGCACCGCGAGGGCGAGTCGCTGCACGGGGAGGCGTGGACGTGGTTCCAGCTGGGCCAGGTGTGGCTGCGCCTGGACGACCGGGAGCGGGCCGGGTCCGCCCTGGGCACGGCCCTCGAACTGTACGGGCGCACGCACGACGAGCGCGGCACGGCGTGGGCGACGACGCAGCTGGCGCGGGCCCTGCTGGCGGGGGGCGAGGCGGACGCGGCGGTGGAGCGGCTGACCGGGGCGCTGGCCCACCACCGGGACAACGAGGACGCGCGCGGCGAGGCGTGGACGCTGTACCACCTGGGGCAGGCGCTGGAGGAGGCCGGGGACACGGTGGACGCGGTCCGGCAGCTGGAGCGGGCCCGGTCGATGTTCTCCCGGATGCGGGACGTCTACGGGCTGGCGTGCGCCCGGCAGCACTCGGGGCGCGTCAGCCGCGACCAGCGGGCCGCGCAGACGGGCAACCTGCGCAATTCCGGGTTCGCCCGCCAGTTGCTGGTGGACGCGCGGGCGGACTTCCGGCGGATCGGGGTGGCCCACGGGGAGGCGTGGACCTGCCTGGACCTCGCGGTGATCGACGCGGGCAACCAGCGGGCGCCGCAGGCCCTGGAGCTGTGCGGCGAGGCGGTCGGGCTGTTCGAGTCGTACGGGGACGCGCGGGGCGCGGACTGGGCGCGCTTCCTGCGCTGCACGCTGCTGCCGTACGCCTCGCCCGGCGGGGTCGAGGTGGGCACGGTGGTGGCGCAGCAGGA
Organism: Streptomyces sp. OfavH-34-F; assembly: GCF_022347745.1. Taxonomy (GTDB): domain Bacteria; phylum Actinomycetota; class Actinomycetes; order Streptomycetales; family Streptomycetaceae; genus Streptomyces. The sequence goes on along the minus strand of NZ_JAKRGC010000031.1, from coordinate 27,339 downwards.
GCTGGCGGAGCTGCGGGCGGCGGCCCATCCGGCCAGGGACGCCGAGGTGAACGACTGCGCGGACGCGTACGGGGTGGTGCTGGAGCGCGGGGTGGATCTGGAGGCGGGCTGGCAGGCGTGGACGCTGGGGCTGCTGCCGTCGCGCCGGACGCGGGAGGTCATGGGCGTCGCGCTCTGAGGCCGGGGGCGGGACGCTGCGGCGCCCCGCCCCCGTGCGCTGCTCCGGGCTACTTCCGCTTCGCGGACACCGGCCCGGCCGGCTCCGGTGCCGCCGGCTCCTCCGGCGCCTCCTCGAAGTCGACCCGTCCCATGTGCCGGTTCATCGACTTCATGAGCAGCCACACGCCCACGGCGAGGACCGCGAAGACGATGAAGCCGAGGACCCCTGGGGTCACCTTGTTCTTGTCGAGTTCCTCGGCGAGCGGGACGAGGTTCGTCAGTGCCTGAGTCGCGTACATATCAGGCATTGTCGCGGATGCCCGCGAAGAGGTCGCTCTCGGGGAGGGAGGTATCGACGAGAGACTTCGCCAGTTCGTACTCCTCGGTGGGCCAGACCTCCCGCTGGATGTCCATCGGGACGCGGAACCAGCCGCCGTCCGGGTCGATCTGCGTGGCGTGCGCGATCAGCGCCTTGTCGCGGATCTCGAAGAACTCGGCGCACGGGATGTGCGTGGTCAGCGTGCGCTCGGCGCGGCCGAACTCCTTCCAGCGCTCCAGCCACTCCCCGTACGGGGACTCCATGCCGCGTGCGAGCAGCGCCTCGTGCAGTGCGACGGTGCGCGGCCGGTTGAAGCCCTGGTTGTAGTAGAGCTTCTGCGGTGTCCAGGCGGGGCCGAATTCCTCCTCGGGGAACTTCTCGGTGTCCGCCGCGCCCTCGAAGGCGATCATGGAGATGGTGTGGGTCATGATGTGGTCGGGGTGCGGGTAGCCCCCGTTCTCGTCGTACGTGGTGATGACCTGCGGCCGGAAGGCGCGGATCTTGGCGACGAGGCGGCCGGCCGCGACGGTCTCGTCCTCCAGGGCGAAGCAGCCCTCGGGCAGCGGCGGCAGCGGGTCGCCCTCGGGCAGGCCGGAGTCGACGAAGCCGAGCCACTCCTGTTTGACGCCCAGGATCTCGCGGGCTTCGTCCATCTCCTTCCGGCGCACCTCGTGGATGTTCTCCTCGATGTAGGCGTCGCCCTGGAGTTTCGGGTTGAGGATGGAGCCGCGCTCGCCTCCCGTGCAGGTCACGACCAGCACGTCCACCCCCTCGGACACATACTTGGCCATGGTCGCCGCGCCCTTGCTCGACTCGTCGTCGGGGTGAGCGTGTACGGCCATCAGTCGAAGCTGCTCAGTCAAGACTCGATCCTCAGTCACTGGTCGCCATCAATGGTGCCGTCCCGCAGGGACGCCGGTCTCGGGGCGGCGGTCGGGTGGCGGGTGGGCAACTTCTATAGTGACCGAACCGGGGGGTGGAAAATTCCTCGATCCCCGGCCTGGGAGGAACGATCATGACAGCGGTGCGCGACGCGCTTCCCGAGAACCGCTACGGCCGCTCCGCGGACCAGCGCGCGGACCGCAAGCTCAAGATCATCGGTGCGGTGCTGGGCGCCGTGCTGCTGGGCGTCATCGGCTGGATCGGCTACGGCTACGTGTCCGGGAAGGGCCTGAGCGCCGAGGTGATCAAGTTCAAGGTGGTCTCGGACGAGAAGGTCGAGATCCATCTGGAGGTCCGCAAGGACGCCGGTGCCCGGGGCTACTGCTCGCTGCGCGCGCAGCGCGAGGACGGTACGGACGTGGCCCGCAAGGACTTCCGGTTCGACGAGGACGCCACCCGCGTCGACGAGATCCTGACCCTGCGCACGACCTCGCGGGCGACCGCCGTCGAGCTGCTGGGCTGCTCGGAGGACGACGGGGCGTCGCGTTGACCGCAGCACGCCCGTCGTAACCTCAGTTGACAGGCCCTGACCTGCGTTTTCTTCGGTCCTGAGTTTTACCTTCTCCCCCTTTTCCCGGTGAATTGTTAGGCTCGTGGTTTCGCCCACCCGTGAGTGCGCATGCTTGCGGGTAGGGCGTTGCTTTGTATTCCCAGTACCGACGAGGAGCACCCTGTGACCCAGACCAGCGAAAACGTCACCTGGCTCACGCAGGAGGCGTACAACCAGCTCAAGGCCGAGCTGGAGTACCTGTCTGGTCCCGCGCGCACGGAGATCGCCGTCAAGATCGCGGCGGCCCGTGAGGAGGGGGACCTGCGCGAGAACGGCGGGTACCACGCGGCCAAGGAGGAGCAGGGCAAGATGGAGCTCCGGGTGCGCCAGCTGACCCAGCTCCTGGAGCACGCGAAGGTCGGCGAGGCGCCGGCCGACGACGGCGTGGTCGAGCCCGGCATGGTCGTGACGATCGCCTTCGACGGCGACGAGGACGACACGACGACGTTCCTCCTCGCCTCCCGTGAGTACGCCAGCGGCGCGATCGAGACCTACTCGCCGCAGTCGCCGCTCGGCATGGGCGTGAACGGCAAGAAGATGGGCGAGACCGCCGAGTACGAGCTGCCGAACGGCAAGACCGCCACGGTCAAGATCCTGTCGGCGAAGCCGTACACCGGCTGACCGCCGCCCCGTACGCACGACGGAGCCCCGGCCGCACAGGCGGCCGGGGCTCCGTCGCGTCTCAGACGGCCGAGCGGTACTTGCGTACGGCGAGGGTGCGGAAGACGACGAGGATCACCACGGACCACACGATCGACGCGATGATCGGGTGCTGCATGGGCCAGGCGTCCGGGGTGACGAAGCCGGGCGGCAGGTTGCCGAACAGGACCCGGCACGCCTGCACGGTGGCACTGAACGGGTTCCACTCGGCGATGTAGCGCAGGAACGTCGGCATCTGGTTGGCGTCCACGAAGGCGTTCGAGATGAACGTGAGCGGGAACAGCCAGATCAGCCCGCCGGAGGTGGCCGCCTCCGGGGTGCGGACGGACAGGCCGATCAGCGCGCCGATCCAGGAGAACGCGTAGCCGAGCAGGAGCAGCAGCAGGAAGCCGAGGAGCACCTTGCCGATGTTCTCGTGGGTGCGCCAGCCGACGATGAGCGCGACCCCGGCCAGGACGACGAGCGTGAGCGCGGTCTGGACGAGGTCGGCGAGGGTGCGTCCGGTGAGGACGGCGCCGCGCGCCATGGGCAGGGACCGGAACCGGTCGATGAGCCCCTTGTGCATGTCGTCGGCGATGCCCGCCCCGGCGCCCGCCGTGGCGAAGGTGACGGTCTGGGCGAAGATGCCGGCCATCAGGAACTCGCGGTACGCCTGCGGCGAGATCGTGCCGCCGACCTTGATCGAGCCGCCGAAGACGTAGGTGAACAGCACCACGAACATGATCGGCTGGATGAGCCCGAAGATGACCATCTCGGGGATGCGGGTCATGCGGATGAGGTTGCGGCGGGCGATGACCAGCGAGTCGCGTACGGACTGGCCGAGGGAACCGCCGGAGCGGGCGGGGGCCGCGCTCGTCTCGGTGAGGGCGCTCACTTCTCTGCCTCCGTCCGGGCACCGGCGGCGGTCGCGCCGTCGGTGCCGTCGGTGTCGGTGTCGTCGCTCTTGTCCTGTTCGGCGGCGTGTCCGGTGAGGGAGATGAACACGTCGTCGAGGGTGGGGCGGCGCAGCCCGATGTCGTCGATCTCCACGCCCCGCGCGTCGAGGTCGCGGATGACCTCGGCGAGGAGCTTGGCGCCGCCGTCGACCGGGACCGTCAGCTTGCGCATGTGCGGGAGGACGGCGGTCTCGCCCTTGCCGACGCGGGCCAGGACGGCGCGGGCCGGTTCGATCTGGTCGGGGTGGTGCACGACGACCTCGACGCGCTCGCCGCCGGTCCGGGCCTTGAGCTGGTCGGAGGTGCCCCGGGCGATGACCCGGCCGTGGTCGATCACGCAGATGTCGTGGGCGAGGTGGTCCGCCTCCTCCAGGTACTGCGTGGTCAGCAGCAGCGTGGTGCCGCCGGCCACGAGTTCCTCGATGACCTCCCAGAGCTGCTGGCGGTTGCGCGGGTCGAGGCCGGTCGTCGGCTCGTCCATGAACATGACCGGCGGCGACACGACGAGCGCCGCCGCGAGGTCCAGGCGGCGCCGCATGCCGCCGGAGTACGTCTTGGCGGGGCGGTCCGCCGCGTCGGCCAGGTTGAACCGGTCCAGCAGCTCGCCCGCCCGCGCCTTCGCCGCCCGCCCGCTCATCTGGTAGAGCTGGCCGACCATGCGGAGGTTCTCGCGGCCGGTGAGGTATTCGTCGACGGCGGCGAACTGGCCGGAGAGCCCGATGGCGCGCCGCACCTCGTTGGGCCGTTTCAGCACGTCGATCCCGGCGACGGAGGCGCTGCCGCTGTCGGGCCGCAGCAGCGTCGTCAGGACGCGTACGGCGGTCGTCTTGCCGGCGCCGTTGGGGCCGAGGAGGCCGAGGACGGTGCCCTCCGGTACGTCGAGGTCGACGCCGCCTAGTGCTCGCACGTCTCCGAAGGTCTTGACGAGCCCTTCGGCATGGATGGCGCCTGGCATATGGGATTCCCCCAGTGCGTTCGGGTGGCTACCTCTCAGACCCAGATCCTAGGTTTGACGGTGGTGCGATGCCCGGTAAAACACACAAGCCGACCGCACGCCGTCAGCTCATCACCCGGTACCCCGCGTTCCGCAGCGCCGCCTTCACGTCCTCGCAGTGCTCGGGGCCCTTGGTCTCCAGGTGCAGCTCCACCTCCGCCTCGGTGAGGCCGAGCCGGGGTTCGGTACGGGCGTGGCCGACGTCCAGGACGTTGGCGTCGGCCACCGACAGCACGCCGAGCAGCGTGGCGAGCGCGCCGGGCCGGTCCGTGAGGCGCAGCCGCAGGCTGAGGTAGCGGCCGGCCGCCGCCATGCCGTGGGTGAGGATGCGCTGCATCAGCAGCGGGTCGACGTTGCCGCCGGAGAGCAGGGCGACGACGGGCCCGTGGAACGCCTTCGGGTCGGCGAGCAGCGCGGCGACCGGGCTGGCCCCTGCGGGTTCGACGACCATCTTGGCCCGCTCCAGGCAGAGCAGCAGGGCGCTGGAGAGCTGGTCCTCGGAGACCGTGCGCACCTCGTCCACCAGATCCCGGACCAGGCCGAACGGCACGTCGCCGGGGCGTCCGACCTTGATGCCGTCCGCCATGGTCTGGAGCGAGCCGATGGAGACGGGGCGGTCGGCCGCCAGCGAGGGCGGGTAGCAGGCGGCGCCGGCCGCCTGCACGCCGACGATCCGCACGTCGGGCCGGACCGCCTTGACCGCGACGGCGATCCCGGCCGCCAGCCCGCCGCCGCCGATCCCGACGACGATGGTGCGGACCTCGGGGCACTGGTCCAGGATCTCCAGCCCGACGGTGCCCTGTCCGGCGATGATGTCGGCGTGGTCGAAGGGGTGGATGAAGACGGCCCCGGTCTCGCGGGCGTACTCCTGGGCGGCGGCCAGGGTGTCGTCCACGACGGTGCCGTGCAGCCGGACCCGCGCCCCGTACTCGCGGGTGGCGGCGACCTTCGGCAGCGGCGCCCCGACGGGCATGAAGACCGTGGCGCGTACGCCGAGGAGCGCGGAGGCGAGCGCGACGCCCTGGGCGTGGTTCCCGGCGCTCGCGGCCACGACGCCGGCGGCGCGTTCGACCGGGGTGAGCCCGGAGATGCGCACGTAGGCGCCGCGCAGTTTGAACGAACCGGTCCGCTGGAGGTTCTCGCACTTGAACAGGACGGGCGCGCCCACCAGGCCGGACAGATGGCGGCTGCCCTCCAGGGGCGTGACCCGGGAGACCCCGGAGAGCATCTTCTGCGCGCCCCGGACGTCGTCGAGGATCACCGGGGGAAAGCTGCCGCGCGAGGGGAAGTCCATACCGCAAGTCTTGCAGCTCGCGGGGGCCCCGGCCGCCGCTTGGCGGGGCACCCTGCGCCGATGTCCGCAGGTTTGTGCAGCACTGGTACACGTTGCCCCGTGGCCGCGTACTCTGTCCCCCACTTATCCGTCACATACGAAGAGAGCCCCCGGCCATGCCCCCTCAGGACATGACGACTGCCTCGTCTCCTTCCCGGGGCGCCGCCCCGGAAAATCCGGGTTCCGAGCACGTCCTCGACACACTCCAGCACCAGGTGGCCGTCTTCGCCCGCCGCGCCGAGCAGACCCGGCTCGGCGGGGTGGGCCAGGTCCGCAACTCCATGGACCGGGCGGCGTATCTGCTGCTGAACCGGCTGGATCTGGAAGGGCCGATGGGTGTCAAGGCGCTGGCGGCCGGGATGGGGATCGACTCCTCGACGGTGACGCGGCAGGTGGCTCCGCTGGTGGACACCGGTCTGGTGAAGCGAACTTCGCACCCGGAGGACGGCCGCGCGGTCGTGCTCCAGCTCTCGCCGCGCGGCCAGGCCCGGCTGGACGAGGTCCGCAGTTCCCGGCGAGAGTTGATGTCGCAGGTGACGGACGGCTGGAGCGAGGAGGAGCGGAACACGTTCTGTGCGCTGCTCACCCGTTTCAACGGGGCGCTGGCCGCCCGCCAGGCGGCCCACCAGACGGCGCCGGCGAGCTGAAGAGCCGCTGTACGCCGAGGGGTTGACCGGGAAGCCGTCGCGCGTTCGGATGGACGGGTGCGTGAGTTCCAGGCTGGTCCGCAGCGGAGCCGCGCCCACGACTTCGACTCGTTCGTCGCGGGCGCGGCCGGCCGTCTGCTGCGCACGGCCACGCTGCTGACGGCCGAACCGGAGGACGGGCCGGACGGCCGTCCGCGCGCCCTGCGCCTGCTGACGGCCTCGCTGGCCCGGACGTTCGCCGACTGGGAGCGGCTGCGCGGCGAGGACCCGTACGACCGCACCCGGCAGGACCTGGCGGCCCGGTTCGCCCGTGAGGCGTGGCGTCACCGCCGCCCGCGCGGCGGGCTGCTGGACCGGCTGACCCCGCAGGAGCGCCTGGTCCTGGTGCTGCGGCTGTACGAGGGGGTGCCGGAGGAGCGGACGGCGGCCCTGCTCGGGCTGGGGCGGGACCGGGTGCGCGCGGTCTGCAACCGCTCGGTGGCCACGATGTGCGGCTCCCGGAACCCGACCGCGCGCCGGGGGGCCGCCCGGCTCCTGGGGGCCGGGCCGTGAGCGGCACGAGGCGCCGGGAGGACCGGGTACGGCAGATGCTGGAGGGCCCGCATCCCCGGGTGCCGGCCGATCTCGCGGCGCGGGCGGCGGAGCGGGGCGGGCGGCTGGTCCGACGCCGGCGGAGGCTGCGCCGGCTGGGGACGCTGCTGCTGGTGGCCGCGGTGGCGGCGTTCACGGTGTGGGCGCTGCTGGTCCGGCCCTGGGAGGCACCACCCGCGACGACGCCCTCGCTGGACGGCTGGTGAGGGGGCCGGGACGGTCCGGCCCCCTCGGGTGGCCTCAGCCGAGCGCCTGGGTGAGGTCGGCCAGCAGGTCGTCCGCGTTCTCGATGCCCACGGAGAGGCGGACCAGGTCGGCGGGGACCTCCAGCGGGGAGCCGGCCGCCGAGGCGTGCGTCATGCGGCCGGGGTGCTCCAGGAGCGATTCGACGCCGCCCAGGGACTCGCCCAGCGTGAACAGCTTCGCCCGGTTGCAGACCTCGACCGCCGCCTCCTCGCCGCCCTCGACGCGGAAGGACACCATGCCGCCGAAGGCGCGCATCTGCTTGGCCGCGACCTCGTGGCCCCGGTGCTCGGGCAGGCCGGGGTAGAGGACCTGGGTGACCTTGGGGTGCCGGGTCAGCAGCTCGGTGACCTTGGTGGCGTTCTCGCAGTGGCGGTCCATGCGGACGGCGAGCGTCTTGATGCCGCGCAGCACCAGCCAGGCGTCGAAGGGTCCGGCGACCGCGCCCATGGCGTTCTGGTGGAAGACCAGTTCGTCGGCCAGGGCCTGGTCGTCGACGATCAGCGCGCCGCCGACGACGTCCGAGTGGCCGCCCATGTACTTGGTGGTGGAGTGCACCACGACGTCGGCGCCGAGCGCGAGGGGCTGCTGGAGGTAGGGGCTGGCGAAGGTGTTGTCGACGACGAGGCGCGCCCCGGCGGTGCGGGCGACCTGGGCGACGGCCTCGATGTCGGTGATGCCGAGCAGCGGGTTGGACGGGGTCTCCACCCAGATCGCCTTGGTGCGCGGGGTGAGCGCGGCCCGGACCGCCGCCACGTCGGCGGTGTCGGCGACGGAGAACTCCACGCCCCAGCGGGCTGCGACCTTCGAGAACAGCCGGAAGGTGCCGCCGTAGGCGTCGTTCGGGATGACGACGTGGTCGCCGGGGGTGAGCAGCGTACGGAGCAGGCAGTCCTCGGCGGCGAGGCCGGAGGCGAAGGCGAGCCCGCGCCGGCCGCCCTCCAGGGCCGCGAGGTTCTCCTCCAGGGCGGTACGGGTCGGGTTGGCGCTGCGGCTGTACTCGTAGCCGCCGCGCAGCCCGCCCACGCCGTCCTGCTTGTACGTGGACACCTGGTAGATGGGCGGAACCACCGCGCCCGTGAGGGGGTCTGCGGTGTTCCCCGCGTGGATCGCACGGGTTTCGAAGCTGTGCTGGTCGCTCATGGAGCGAGCGTAGTTCCTTCCGAGGGGGCTCACGGTCCACCCTGCCGTCCGGGGACAATGGGGGGCATGGAGATTCTGTGGTTCCTGCTCGCGCTCTGCCTGCTGGCCGCCGTCCTCGGCCCCTATGTGATGCGCCGGCGGGGTGGCGGCATCCGGCTGGCCGCGCCGGGCTCCCCCGACGCCGCCGACCCGCAGGACTACGGCTTCGCGCGCCAGGAGGAGCTGGACGTGCGTACGCCGGGCCCGGACCGGGACCTGATCGATGTGCTGGAGGTCGTGCAGGGGACGCAGGAGTGGCGGGCCGCCTCGCAGCTGCTGGCCGGGACGCCGAAGGAGGGCGAGGTGCGCTGGCAGCGGGTGCAGGCGTTCGCCGGGGCGGCGTCGCTGGAGCTGCTGGCGCGGCCGGGCGCGGGCGGGGCGTGGCTGCGCAAGTGGCGTGCGGAGGCGCCGAAGGACGCGGGCGCGGCGGCGGTGCACGCGGAGTTCCTGGTGCAGCAGGCGTGGCGCTCGTCCACGACGGGGACGGACGACTTCCGCATCCTCCTGGAGGAGGCCCGTACGGTGATCGGTGAGGCGGCGCTGCTGGCGCCGGGCGACCCGGTGCCGTACATCACGGAGCTGGCGGTGGCCCGCGGACTGGGCTACCCGGCCGAGGAGTTCGACCGGCTGTGGGCGAAGATCATCGACCGGGCCCCGGCGCACATGGGCGCGCACATCGCGGCGCTGCACTTCTGGAGCGAGCGGTGGCACGGTTCGCGCGAGGAGGCGGACCGCTTCGCGACGGCCGCCGCCGCCCGCGCGCCGCAGGGTTCGCTGCTGGCCGCGCTGCCGCTGTTCGCGGTGTACGAGCATCTGCCCGAGGTCAATCTGGTGCGCGGCTTCTACGAGAGCCAGGTGGTGACGCGGGCCGTGGAGGGCGCGATGTTCGCGGTGCACGCGGCGCGGCCGGACGATCCGATGCTGGCGCACGTGCGCCATCTGCTGGTGCTGTTCCTGGTCCGGATGGAGCGCTGGGCGGAGGCGGTGCACCAGGTGGTGCACATCGACGGCTACGTGGGCGCGCTGCCGTGGACGGCGAGCGAGGACCCGGCCGCCGAGTACACGGTGTACCGGGCGCTGGCGGTCGCGGGCTACGAGGCGAACGGCGGCAGCCCGGCGACGCTGCCGCGCTAGCGGGTCCGGGCCCTCCCGGATCGGCGGAGTCTGTGCGACGGTGGAGGCTCCGTCCCGCCCTCCACCGCAAGGACACCCGCACCGTGGCACGCCTGATACCCCTGGTCCTGATCGGCCTCGGCCTCTATTTCTGGTTCAAGGCCCGCAAGCGCGCCGCCGCCTACGTGGAGGCCGCGGAACGGGGCGAGGAGACGCCCGGCCGCTGACCTGGCGGGCCGGAATCCGCGGGGGCCGCGGCGTGTTGTACGGACAGCACGCCGACCCAGGAGGAGCCCCCGCATGTTCTCGTACCGCCGCACCCCGCAGCTCCCCACCCGGGAGGAGGCCCTGCGCGGCCGTTCCGTCCCCGAGTTCACCGTGCCGTCCCGGCACACCGTCCTGGGCAATCCGCTGCTCGGCCCGTACCCGGAGGGCCTGGAGGTCGCGGACTTCGCGCTGGGCTGTTTCTGGGGCGCCGAGCGCAAGTTCTGGCAGACGGACGGCGTCTGGACGACGCTCGCCGGCTACCAGGGCGGCTACACGGAGAATCCCGCGTACGAGGAGGTCTGCTCGGGCCTGACCGGGCACACGGAGGCGGTCCGCGTCGTCTTCGACCCGTCCGTCGTCTCGTACGGCGAGCTGCTGAAGCTGTTCTGGGAGTCGCACGACCCGACCCAGGGCTTCCGCCAGGGCAACGACGTCGGTACGCAGTACCGCTCCGCCCTCTACACCCACTCCGCCGGCCAGGCGGCGGCCGCCGATGCCTCCCGCGAGGCGTACCAGCGGGTGCTCACGGCCGCCGGACTCGGCGAGATCACCACGGAGATCCTGCCGGCCGAGGGGCGTCCGTTCTGGCCGGCCGAGCCGGACCACCAGCAGTACCTGGACAAGAACCCGGGCGGCTACTGCGGCATCGGCGGCACGGGCGTGTCCTGCCCGGTGGGCGTGGCCCGCGCGGAGGGCTGAGGTTTCAAGGACCTCGTGGCGCCGTGAACGCGGAACGGCCGGGAGAGGCGTCTCCCGGCCGTTCGGTGCGTCGTGGGACGGGTCAGATCAGGCCCTGGGCCAGCATCGCGTCCGCGACCAGCTCGAAGCCGGCGATGTTGGCGCCGACGACGTAGTTGCCGGGGCTGCCGTACTTCTCCGCGGTGGTGAAGCAGGAGTTGTGGATGTGGCGCATGATCTCCGCCAGGCGCTGCTCGGTGTGGGCGAAGGTCCACGAGTCGCGCGAGGCGTTCTGCTGCATCTCCAGGGCGCTGGTGGCCACGCCGCCCGCGTTGGCCGCCTTGCCGGGCGCGAAGGCCACTCCGGCGTCCTGGAAGACGCGGACGGCCTCGGGGGTGGTGGGCATGTTGGCGCCCTCGGCGACGGCCTTGACGCCGTTGCGCACCAGGGTGAGGGCGTCGGCCTCGTGCAGCTCGTTCTGGGTGGCGCAGGGCAGCGCCACGTCCACGGGGACGTTCCAGACGCCGGCGCCCTCGACGTACTTCACGTGGGCGCCGCGCCGCTCGGCGTACTCGGAGATGCGGCCCCGGCGCTGCTCCTTGATCTCCTTGAGCAGGTCGAGGTCGATGCCCTTGTCGTCGACGACGTAGCCGGCCGAGTCGGAGGCGGTGACGACGGTCGCGCCGAGCTGCTGGGCCTTCTCGATGGCGTAGATCGCGACGTTGCCGGAGCCGGAGACGGCGATGCGCTGGCCGTCGAGGGACTCGCCGCGGCTGCGGAGCATCTCCTCGGTGAACATGACGCAGCCGTAGCCGGTCGCCTCGGTGCGGACGAGGGCGCCGCCCCAGCCGAGGCCCTTGCCGGTGAGGACGCCGGACTCGTAGCGGTTGGTGATCCGCTTGTACTGGCCGAAGAGGTAGCCGATCTCGCGGCCGCCGACCCCGATGTCACCCGCGGGGACGTCGGTGTACTCGCCGAGGTGGCGGTGCAGCTCGGTCATGAAGGACTGGCAGAAGCGCATGATCTCGGCGTCCGAGCGGCCCTTCGGGTCGAAGTCCGCGCCGCCCTTGCCGCCGCCGATGGGCATGCCGGTGAGGGCGTTCTTGAAGATCTGCTCGAAGCCGAGGAACTTCACGATGCCGAGGTTGACCGAGGGGTGGAAGCGCAGCCCGCCCTTGTAGGGGCCGAGGGAGCTGGAGAACTCGACGCGGAAGCCGCGGTTGACGTGGATGTCGCCCGAGTCGTCCGCCCACGGCACCCGGAAGATGAGCTGGCGCTCCGGCTCGCATATGCGCTCGATGATCCGGGCGTCCACGAACTCCGGCCGCTGGGCCAGCACCGGGCCGAGGGTCTCCAGGACCTCCCGGACGGCCTGGTGGAACTCCTTCTCGCCCTGGTTGCGGCGGAGGATCTCGGCGTACAGCGGCTCGATGATGCGGTGCTCGGCGGTGTGGGAGGTGGCGGCGTCAGGGGTGACCGACATCTGATCAAGACCTTCCATGGGTCGTCTCATACGCGGGGCGCCCCCGTCCCGAGGGGCGCCAGGTCCCCCCTCCCCATTGAGGGCGTCGCCGGAACATCGCGCTTACCGTCTCGCGACTGCGGCGTACAGGACCGTCGTGGCGTATCGATTCTCCCAGTGGGTCGGGCCCCCGGCCCCTGCCATCCACATGGTGATCCCCCGGATGGACGCCCCGGACCCGGCCAACGGCCTTGTGCGAGGCCGTATCCGGGCATGAATGGCCGGGTTGGTGCCCTGCCGGAGAACCCCCCGAAGTGGTGAACCTCACAGTCACCCGGGGTCGACTGTGAGGTCCGGGGCGGCGGTGCGGCCCTACGGGCGCTGCGCCACCGGGGCGGCACCGCCCGCGGCCCGCAGCGCGGCGGCCGTGGCGGCGGGGTCGTAGTCCGGCGCCACGCCCTCGACGAGCACTACGTCACCGGCCATGTGCCGGGTCCGCAGCGGGACCAGCTCCTGGTAGGCCGGGGAGGCGTACCAGGCGCGTGCCTCGGCCATGCCGGGGAAGGCGAGGACGACCACGGCGCCGGGCCACGCGCCCTCGACCACCTCGACCGGGCTGTTGTGGACGAGGAACCGGCCGCCGTAAGGGTCCATGGTCGCCTGGATGCGCTCGATGTAGTCGATGACCTCGTCGTTGGGGCGGCCCTCGGGGTACAGGTGCGCGATGGCGTAGGCGGTCATGGCGTGCCCTCCGGTTCGTGACGGCGGTGCGTTCGGCTGAGGGGTTCCATGCTGCCGGGGGGCGCCGGGGGCGTCGATTACCTCCGAGGTCATGGGACGGGCGGGGGCGTACGGGGTGGGGGGACGCGGCGCGCGCGCCGGTCAGGCGGCGGAGCCCGCCGTCCAGTCGGCCCAGCTCATGTTCCAGCCGTTGAGGCCGTTGGAGGGCTGGATCGTCTTGTCCGGGGAGTTCTTGACGATGACGACGTCACCGATCAGGGAGTTGTTGTAGAACCAGGCGGCGGGCTGGTTGGCGTCACCGGCGCCCTTGACGTCGGCGAGGCCCACGCAGCCGTGGCTGGTGTTGGCCTTGCCGAAGATGCCCTTGCCCCAGTAGTTGCCGTGGATGAAGGTGCCCGACGTGGACAGCCGCATGGCGTGGGGCACGTCCTTGATGTCGTACTCGCCCTTGCCGTCGTCGTCGGTGAAGCCGACCGTGGCGCCGTTCATCCGGGTCTCCTTGTACTTCTCGGAGATCACCATCTGGCCGTTGTACGTGGGGTTGTCGGGCGAGCCCGCGGAGATCGGGATCGTCCTGATCGTCTTGCCGTCGCGGGTGACGGTCATCATGTGGGTCTTGGCGTCGACCGTGGAGACCTGGCTGCGGCCGATCTTGAAGGTGACCGTCTTCTGCTGGACGCCGTAGACGCCGTCCGCGCCCTCGACGCCGTCCAGGGACAGCTTCAGCGTGACGGTGGAGCCGGCCTTCCAGTACTCCTGGGGGCGCAGGTCGAGGCGCTGGGAGTTGAACCAGTGGCCGACGACTTCCTGGCCGCTGCTGGAGGTCACCTTGATGCCGTTCTGGACGGCCTTGGTGTCGGTGATCGGCTTGTTGAAGTTGATCGAGACGGGCATGCCGACGCCGACCGTGGAGCCGTCCTCGGGGGTGAAGTTCCCGATGAAGCTGTTGGCGGGCGAGACGGTGGTGAACGAGGAGTTCTCGTGCGCCTCGCGGTTCTTGGCGTCCTTGGCGGTGGCGCTGATCCGGTAGGTGGTCGAGCGCTCCAGCTGGCCGTCGGGCTGCCAGCTGGTGCCGTCGGCGGCCAGGGTGCCCGAAACGTTCTTGCCGTCCTTGGTGGTCATGACGACGGACGTCAGCTTGCCCTTGGTGACGGTGACCTTGGCGGCGTTGTTGATGCTCGCGTTGGTCGCGCCGTTCTTGGGCGAGATCGCTATCTGGGCCTCGGAGGTCTCCTCGGCCGCCGCCTTGTCCACGTCGGCCGCCTGGGACTTCGAGCTCGCGGGGCTGGGACCGCCCGTGTCGCCGCTGCCGCCGTCGTCGTTACAGGCGGAAAGCACCAGTACGCCGCCGAGCAGTGCGGACGCGGCCATCAGGCCCTTGCGCCGCTTGCTGTCCGTCATCACACGCTTCTCCATCGTTGCCGAAATCCCCGAAAACCCCGAGCGAGGCCGCCCTGCGGCGAAACCCCGTCAATGTTCCAAGAACCCCTTGTACGGGATTCCCGTTCCACGTGCGTCGAATGTGTGGGGAACACCACTCATCGACGCCGTGCCGGGGGCGGTGGTTCCGCGTCCGCGGCAGGGATCCGCTCCGCCCGCCGGGCGCGGCCGGGGGCCGTCCTTCGGCGGCACGGGCCTGCCGTCCGGCGGCATCGCGGCCGTCGGCCTCCCCTCCATTGTGCGGGACGCCCGGCCGGGCCCCCACCGTCCGGGCGGCCCGGTGAGGGGCTTGCGGGACGCCTTCCCGCACCGCGGCCGGCCCATGCACGCGCACCGGGTGCCGACGGCTTCCCGGCGGACTTCCGGAACGCTCCCTCCACGCCTTCCGCGCGCCCCCCGGCACTCACTAGCATCGGCGCCGAGCCCTATTCCCGGTCGACACCAGGGGGACCGATTCCGTGGCCATGGCACGCCGCCCGCTCCTGACCGCCATCACCGCGGGGACGCTGCTGTGCGCCCTGTGGTTCGTCCCCTCGGCCAACGCCTCGGACGAGACGGGCGGTGCCCCCGCCACGTCCGGCGGTGCCGCGGCGAGCGGCGGGGAGCCGGGCTCCGCCGCGCTCGCCGAGACCGGCGGGGGCGTCGACACCACGCCGTACCTGCTCGGCGGTGCGGCCTTCCTGGGCATGGGCGCCGGCCTGGTGACGTACTCCGCGCGCCGGGCGGGTCCGCGCCCGGCCCTCTGACCTCCGGTACGGCGAAGCGGCCACCGGACGGGTCCGGTGGCCGCTTCCCGGCTCCGGGCGGCGGGAAACCCGCTCAGGCCAGCGGTCCGGTGACCGGCTCCACGGCCGCGATCAGCCCGCCCGACCGGACGAACGCCTCGGCGGCGGCCAGGTCCGGCGACAGGAAGCGGTCCGGGCCGGGGCCCTCCACGCCCGCCGCGCGCAGCGCCTCCACGGCAGCCCGGGTGGCCGGGGCCGGGGTGAGGCCCTGCTGGACGCGCAGCTCGACGGCGCGGGTCGCGGCGTACAGCTCGACGGCGACGATCCGGGCGAGGTTGTCCACGGCGGTGCGCAGCTTGCGCGCGGCCGACCAGCCCATCGAGACGTGGTCCTCCTGCATCGCGGAGGACGGGATGGAGTCGGCGGAGGCCGGGACGGCGAGCCGCTTCATCTCGCCGACGAGGGCGGCCTGGGTGTACTGGGCGATCATCAGGCCCGAGTCCACGCCCGCGTCGTCGGCGAGGAACGGCGGCAGCCCGTGCGAGCGGTTCTTGTCGAGCAGCCGGTCGGTGCGGCGCTCGGTGATCGAGCCGAGGTCGGCGGCGGCGATGGCCAGGAAGTCCAGGACGTACGCGACGGGCGCCCCGTGGAAGTTGCCGTTGGACTCGACCCGGCCCCCGGGCAGGACCACCGGGTTGTCCACGGCGGCGGCCAGTTCGCGGTCGGCGACGGTCGCGGCGTACGCGAGGGTGTCCCGGCCGGCCCCGTTGACCTGGGGTGCGCAGCGCACCGAGTAGGCGTCCTGGACGCGCGGGGCGTCGTCCTGGTGATGGCCGGTCAGGCCCGAGCCCGCCAGGACCCGCAGCATGTTGTCGGCGCTGGCGCCCTGGCCGGGGTGCGGGCGGATGGCGTGCAGCTCGGGCGCGAGGACCTTGTCGGTGCCGAGCAGGGCCTCCAGGCTGAGGGCGGCGGTGATGTCGGCGGAGGTGTAGAGCGCCCCCAGGTCGGCGAGGGCCATGATCAGCATGCCGAGCATGCCGTCGGTGCCGTTGAGGAGGGCCAGGCCCTCCTTCTCGCGCAGCTCGACCGGGGTGATGCCGTGGGCGGCGAGGAGTTCCCCGGCGGGGCGTACGGTGCCGTCCGGGCCCTCCGCGTCGCCCTCGCCCATCAGCGTCAGCGCGCAGTGCGACAGGGGTGCCAGGTCGCCGGAGCAGCCGAGCGAGCCGTACTCGTGGACGACGGGGGTGATCCCGGCGTTGAGGACGTCGGCCATGGTCTGGGCGACCTCGGGCCGGACGCCGGTGTGGCCGGAGGCGACCGTCTTCAGCCGCAGGAACATCAGGGCCCGGACCACCTCGCGCTCGACGCGCGGGCCCATGCCGGCGGCGTGCGAGCGGACGATGTTGCGCTGGAGCCGGGCGCGCAGTTCGGGGCTGATGTGGCGGGTGGCGAGGGCGCCGAATCCGGTGGAGACGCCGTAGACCGGCTCGGGCTTGGCGGCGAGCGCGTCCACGATCTCGCGTGCGGCGGCCAGGGCCTCCACCGCGTCGCCGGAGAGTTCGACACGGGCGTTGCCGCGGGCCACGGCGATGACGTCGCGGGCGGTGGTGCCGGACGTCCCCAGCACGACTGTGTGCATATCCATATTCAGCAGCGTACGGACTGAAACCCTTCATGTCACCAGTGGTCGGCGGGTGGACCCCTTACGCGGAGGCCGGCCCGGAGGTCACGCCTCGGGGTGGCTGCCGCGCAGCCTGCGGCGGTCGTGCGGGGGCTTCGGCGGTGAGTCGGCGAGCCGGATGACCTCGCCGTCGCGCCCCGCCACCACCGGGCGGTCGGAGCGGGCCGCCTTCGCCCGGTACTGGGCCGCGTCCGCCAGCCGGAACAGCCGCCGGGCCGAGACGCCGGGGCCGATGGGGTCACCGGTGGACGCCATCCCGCAGGCGACCCCGTTGCCGAGTTCGAGCCCGGCCGCGCGCTCGCACAGTTCGGTGGCGACGGCGACCACCTCGTCCGCCCCGGGCCCCACCGCCAGCAGGCAGAACTCGTCGCCGCCGAGCCGGGCGGCCAGCGCGCCGGGCAGTATGGCCCCGCACCGGGAGAGCACTGAGCCGAATCGTTCCAGCAGCCGGTCGCCGACGGCGTGGCCGTGGGTGTCGTTGACCCGCTTCAGCCCGTTGAGGTCGCACACCACCAGGCTGACCACCGCGCCGTCCGCCCGGTGCCGCTCCAGCGCCTCGTCCAGCCGCATGTCCACGGCCCGCCGGTTGGCCAGCCCGGTCAGCGGATCGGTGAACGCGAGCTTGCGGACCTCTTCGAGGCGCTCGGTCTGCGCGAGCCCGGCGGCCACCACGGCGGCCAGCACCGTCGCGAAGTCGGCGTCCGCCCGGCCGAACACCGGCGCGCCCACCGGCCGCGCCACGTACAGCTCGCCCCAGGCCCGCCCGTGCAGGACGATCGGCGCGACCACGCAGCAGCCCCGGCCGCGCCGGCGCAGCGCCGCCACGCGCTGGTGGCAGTAGCCGGGGCCGTATCCGTGCGCGCCGCCCTCCCCGGGTTCGGGCCCGGCGGCGGTCTCCACCCAGGCGTCCGGCTCGCCGCCCCCGGCCCACCGCTCGTGCAGGAACTCGGTGATCTCCGGGAACCGGTGGACGGGGTAGACCTCCTCGTCGGGGAACTCCTCCTCGCCCTCGGCCCGCTCGCCGGCGTTGACCAGCACCCTGAGCCTGCCCGGACCGCGCTCCCAGACCGAGAGCGCGGCGAAGCTGCCGCCCAGCGCCTCGCAGGCCCCCAGGGCCGCCGCTCGCCAGCACCCCCGCGGGGTGTGCGCCGCGGCCATCGTCTGCGCCAGCGAAACCACGGCCCTCAGCCGCGCGTCGTCACCACCCATTGCGCCAGTTTAGGGCGGTATGCGTGAAGTGATCGCCCGACGACTCCGGAGCGTGACCCTTCTTCCCCAGGCGACCACACAGGGTCACTCGCCCGGCCAGTTCGGCTTCCGCTTCTCGTTGAACGCGGCCACGCCCTCCGCCCGGTCCCCGGAGAAGGCCACCGAGCGCCACGCGGAGTCCTCGACGTCCAGGCCGGCCCGCAGGTCGAGCCCGTGTCCGAGCCGCAGCGCCCGCTTGGCCGCCCGCAGCCCCACGGGCGAGTTGCCCGCGATCCGGCCGGCCAGGGCCAGTGCCTCGGACCGGTCCTCGCCCGCCGCCACCAGCTCGTCCACCAGGCCCAGCTCCCGCGCCTCGGCCGCCTCCACCCGGCGGGCGCTGAAGATCAGCTCGGCGGCGCGCGCGGCGCCGACCCGGCGGGGCAGCAGCTGGGTGCCGCCGCCGCCGGGGATGACGCCCACGGAGACCTCGGGCAGCCCCACCACGGCGGTCGGGTCGGCGACGATCAGGTCGCAGGAGAGCGCCAGCTCGAAGCCGCCGCCGAGCGCGAAGCCGTGCACGGCGGCGATCGTCGGCATCGGCAGCTCCAGCACCCCGGTGTAGGCGGCGCGCGCGGTGGGCCGCTGGCGCACCAGGTCGGCGTCGGTGAAGGAGTTGCGCTCCTTGAGGTCGGCGCCCACGCAGAAGGCCCGCTCATGGCTGGAGGTCAGCACGGTCACCCGCACGTCCCGGTCGGCGGCGAGCGCGTCGCAGGCGGCGGTGATCGAGCGGGCCATGTCCGTGGACACCGCGTTCATGGCCTTCGGCCGGTCGAGGACCAGCTCGGCGACGTGTTCCAGCCCCTCGTGGACCCGTACGGCGACGAACTCCCCGTAGCGCTGCTCGGACGTGACGGTCATGCTGCACCCCTGTCGGTTAACGAGCGTTACCGCAGGAATCCTAGAACTCCGCCCCGAAAGGGTGTCCGAAACGGGTCGGGAAGCGGCCGGAGCGGCTCAGGACGTGCCGCGGCGGGCCAGCAGCCAGGGTTCGACCACCCCGAGGCCGCGGACCGGGCGCTGCCACATCGGCTGGAGCCCGTAGCGGTACTTCGGCACCGGGGCCGGCTCCGCGTCCGGGCCCTCCTTCGCGGCCCGCTCGGCCGCCGCCGCGGCCTCCTCGGCCGCCCGCGCCTCCGACACCGGGGCGTCCCCGGTACGCGTCAGCTCCTCGGCGAACGCCCCGTCGACCAGGACCGCGTCCTTGGGGGCTATGGAGGTCAGCCGGCTGGCGAGGTTCACCGTGGTGCCGAAGACATCGCCCATCCGGGTGGTGACCGTGCCGAAGGCGATGCCGACCCGGAGCGCGGGCATGGTCTCGTCGGCGGCCATCGCCTCGATGAGCCGCAGCGCGATCTCGGCCGCGGTGCCCGCGTCGTCGGCGGCGAACAGGACCTCGTCGCCGAGGGTCTTGATCAGCCGCCCGCCGTGCGCGGCGACGAGGTCGGCGCAGGTGGTCTCGAAGGACTCGACCAGCTCGCCCAGCTCCTCCTCCTCCAGCCGGCGGGTGAGCCGGGTGAAGCCGACGAGGTCCGCGAAGCCGACGGCCAGGCGCCGGTCGACCATCTCCTCGTCGTCCGCCGCCTGCACGACCCGGCCGGTGGCGGCGGCGAGCTGGCGCCGCCACACGTACACCAGGAACTCCTCCAGCTCGGGCAGGAGCAGTTCGACCAGCGGGTAGGTGACCTCGGTGCGGGTCATGCCGGGCTCGGGGGGCTCGGTCAGGCCCTCCAGGAAGGAATCGATCTGCCATTCGGCCAGCCGGGCGGTGGTCTGCCCGGTGGAGCGGGCCACCTGGATCGCCATCGGCTCGCTGAGCAGCCCCGCCTCGACCAGGCCGGAGAGCCGCCGCAGGGCCAGGACGTCCGCCTCGGTGAGCGCCTTGGCCTGCCCGATGTCCGCGAAGCCCATGGCCCGCCAGAAGCGGGAGGCCAGGTCCATCGAGACGCCGGCCGTGCGGGCCGCCTGGAAGGGCGTGTACCGCCGGTCGGCGCCCAGGATCAGCTGTTCCAGCCGGATCGCGAGGGGGTCGTCGGTCGGTTCGGCCGTGTGGTCGACGGCGTGGTGGGGGGTGGGGTGCACCGAGGGGTCCGACGAATGCTGCGGACCATCGCCGGAGGTCGTGTCGTCGACGGTCACCAGCCGCCTCCTGCCCGTTCCCTGCGCACTGCCCTGCCGATCTGTCCGTCGGTGGATCACCTCAACGATACGGCAGGTGTGCCCTACCTCACGTCCGCACGGGCGGACGGCTGCGAAGGCGGTCACGTGACCGCCTTCGCGGCGCCCGCTCAGGTCAGGCCGCCTCCGATGCCCCGCAGGTGCACGATGTCGCCCGCCGAGACCGGCTCGCGCAGCCCGTCCGCGGTGGCCAGGACCAGCCGCCCGTCGCCGTCCACGGCGACCGCCTCGCCGGTGAGGGTGCGATCGCCGGGGAGCTGGGCGCGGACCGTCTTGCCGAGGGTCGCGCAGCCCGCCGCGTACGCCTCCTGCACGCCGCTCGCGCCCGCGTCGCCCTTCGCGTCGCACCAGCGCCCGTACCAGTGCTCCAGGGAGCGCAGGACGCCGCGCAGCAGCGTCTCGCGGTCGGTGGAGACCGCGCCGGCCAGGGCGAGCGAGGCGGCGGTGGGGGCGGGCAGTTCGCCGGCGCGCAGCGAGACGTTGAGGCCGATGCCGATGACGACGCCGTCGCCGGCGCGCTCGGCGAGGATGCCGCCGGTCTTGCGTTCCTCGCCCGCCACGGTGACGAGGAGGTCGTTGGGCCACTTCAGCGCCATGTCCACGCCGGCGCTGCGGGCCAGCCCGGTCGCCGCGGCGACGCCGGTGAGCAGCGGCAGCCAGCCCCAGCGCTCGGCCGGGACGCCCGTCGGGGACAGGTAGACGGAGAAGAAGAGGCCGGAGCGGGCCGGGGCGGTCCAGCTGCGCTCCAGGCGGCCGCGCCCGGCGGTCTGCTCCTCGGCGACGAGGACCGTGCCCTCGGTGAGTCCGGCCGCGCGGGCGGCCAGGTCGGTGTTGGTGGAGCCGGTGGAGCCGACCACGTCGAGGGCGGTCCACAGCGAGCCCTCCCGCAGCAGTCCGCGGCGCAGCGCGGGGACGTTGAGGGGCGGCCGGTCCAGGTCCGACCAACGGCTCTGTGGCGCATCCGAAGGTGTCATGCAAGCCACCCTAGGTGTGTCAAACGACGCACTGCCGAACGGTATCCGCGCCGATACGCTACGGCTCAGTAGCTGTTCGTCAGCGGATCATTCCCGAGCGGATCAGCAGCACAGTCGTCCCCGTGACCAGGCAGGGAGCCGCCACCCGATGTCCGAGCCGGAAGAGATCGACCTCCACACGACCGCGGGCAAGCTCGCGGACCTCCAGCGCCGCATCGGCGAGGCCACCCACGCGGGATCGGCGCGCGCGGTGGAGAAGCAGCACGCGAAGGGCAAGCTGACGGCGCGCGAGCGCGTCGACCTGCTGCTCGACGAGGGTTCCTTCGTGGAGCTCGACGAGTTCGCCCGGCACCGCTCGACGAACTTCGGCATCGAGAAGAACCGGCCGTACGGGGACGGCGTCGTCACCGGGTACGGCACGGTGGACGGCCGTCCCGTCTGCGTGTACTCGCAGGACTTCACGATCTTCGGCGGCTCGCTGGGCGAGGTCTACGGTGAGAAGATCGTCAAGGTGATGGACTTCGCGCTGAAGACCGGCTGCCCGGTCATCGGCATCAACGA
Organism: Streptomyces sp. OfavH-34-F; assembly: GCF_022347745.1. Taxonomy (GTDB): domain Bacteria; phylum Actinomycetota; class Actinomycetes; order Streptomycetales; family Streptomycetaceae; genus Streptomyces. The sequence continues at coordinate 5,719 of NZ_JAKRGC010000031.1, read as the reverse complement.
CGGCGGCGGCGCCCGCATCCAGGAGGGCGTGGCGGCGCTGGGTCTCTTCGCGGAGATCTTCCGGCGCAACGTGCACGCCTCGGGCGTGGTCCCGCAGATCTCGCTGATCGTCGGCCCGTGCGCGGGCGGCGCGGTGTACTCCCCCGCGATCACGGACTTCACGGTGATGGTCGACCAGACCTCGCACATGTTCATCACCGGCCCCGACGTCATCAAGACGGTCACCGGTGAGGACGTCGGTTTCGAGGAGCTGGGCGGCGCCCGTACGCACAACACCACCTCCGGGGTGGCGCACCACATGGCGGGCGACGAGAAGGACGCCATCGAGTACGTCAAGTCGCTGCTGTCCTACCTGCCGTCGAACAACCTCTCGGAGGCCCCGGCCTTCCCGGAGGAGGCGGATCTGACGGTCACCGACGAGGACCGCGAGCTGGACACCCTCGTCCCGGACTCGGCGAACCAGCCGTACGACATGCACACCGCCATCGAGCACGTGCTGGACGACGGCGAGTTCCTGGAGACCCAGGCCCTGTTCGCGCCGAACATCATCACCGGGTTCGGCCGGGTCGAGGGCTACCCGGTCGGCATCGTCGCCAACCAGCCGATGCAGTTCGCGGGCTGTCTGGACATCAACGCCAGCGAGAAGGCGGCCCGCTTCGTGCGCACCTGCGACGCGTTCAACGTGCCGGTGCTGACCTTCGTGGACGTGCCGGGCTTCCTTCCGGGCGTCGACCAGGAGTACGGCGGCATCATCCGGCGCGGCGCCAAGCTGATCTTCGCGTACGCGGAGGCGACCGTCCCGCTGATCACGGTGATCACCCGCAAGGCGTTCGGCGGCGCGTACGACGTCATGGGCTCCAAGCACCTGGGCGCCGACATCAACCTCGCCTGGCCGACCGCGCAGATCGCCGTGATGGGCGCGCAGGGCGCGGTCAACATCCTGCACCGCCGGACGATCGCCGCCGTCGAGGACCCGGACGAGCGGGAGGCGACGCGCGCGGAGCTGATCGCGGACTACGAGGACACGCTGCTGAACCCGTACGTGGCCGCCGAGCGCGGGTACGTGGACGCGGTGATCATGCCGTCCGACACGCGGGCCCACATCGTGAAGGCGCTGCGCCAGCTGCGGACCAAGCGCGAGGCGCTGCCGCCCAAGAAGCACGGCAACATCCCCCTCTAGAAAGGGTCCTGGCCATGATCAAGGTCGTACGGGGCAACCCGACCCCGGAGGAGCTGGCCGCCGCGCTCGCGGTGGTCCGGGCCCGCGCGGCGGCGGCGTCCGCCGTGTCGTCCGGCACACCCCAGCCGCCCGCTGGCTGGTCCGATCCGAGCCGGCTGGCCCGGCGCGGCCGCCCGCTGCCGGGTCCGCGCGCCTGGGCCCGTACGTACTGGCCCGCATAACCGCTGGTGACGGGTGGGGCGGCGGTTGAGTACGCGTACTCAGGCGCCGCCCGGGGCGCGCCCGCGAGGATCACGTCATGCTCTGGTCCGACCCCGAGAACAAGCCCCCCAAGGAACTCCGCGACGCGGTGGACATGATGCGCCGGGCAGGTCTGCTGCTGGCGCTGGCGATGGTCGTCGCCATGCTCGTGCTGGGTACTCGCTGAGCTTCGGCCCGGCCTCTCCGGGTCCGGCGCCCCCGGCCCCGTCCGCCTCCGTACGATGGCGGCCATGACCGCACCCCGCCGCCTCGTCCTCGCCTCCGCCTCCCCGGCCCGCCTCGGCCTCCTGCGCCAGGCCGGCTTCCGGCCGGAGGTCATCGTCAGCGGCGTCGACGAGGACGCCCTCACCGCCGCCACCCCCGCCGCTCTCGCCCTGGTGCTCGCCGAGGCCAAGGCGGCCGTCGTCGCCGCCCTCCCCGAGGCCGCCGGCGCCCTGGTCATCGGCTGCGACTCGGTGCTGGAGCTGGACGGCGAGGCCCTCGGCAAGCCCGCCGACGCCGAGGAGGCCACCGCCCGCTGGAAGTCGATGCGCGGGCGCGCCGGGGTGCTGCGGACGGGGCACAGCCTGACGGACACCACGACCGGCCGGACGGTCTCGCGGACGGCGTCCACCACGGTCCGCTTCGGCGAGCCGACCGACGCCGAGATCGCCGCCTACGTGGCCTCCGGCGAACCGCTGCACGTGGCGGGCGCCTTCACCCTCGACGGGCGGTCCGCGCCGTTCGTGGAGTCGATCGAGGGCGACCCGGGCAACGTCATCGGCCTGTCGCTGCCGCTGCTGCGCCACCTGCTGGGCGAGCTGGGGATCTCGGTCACCGACCTCTGGGCCTGAGCGGGCCCGGGGCGGCTCAGGCGGGGGCGGGCGCGGCCGGCTGCTCGGGCTCGGGGCCGGCCTTCGGCCCGGCGGCCGCTCCGGCGGCCGGGTCGGCGGTGCGGGGCCCGTAGGCCACCAGCGCGAGCACGATCAGGCCGAGCATCAGCATCATCCAGGCGAACGCCGCCCAGCCGACGAGGCCGACCGTCAGGGCGCCGAGGACCCCGTGCAGGACGGCGCAGCCGATCAGCGCGATGCGGGCCGGGCGCCCCGGAGCGCGGTCGCGGACGCCCGCCAGCAGGAGGAGCACGGCGCACAGGAGCAGGAACAGCCCGCAGACGCCGCCGAGCACCCAGGTGCCCTTGGACATCATCCCGGGGTCCGTCCCGGCCAGGGACATGTCCTGGTTCTTCACCACCGTGCCCAGGACCACGTGGACGATCACGATGCCCACGGCTTCCACGACCAGCGCGAGGGCGGCCAGAACGGCCGCCGGCCTGCGCACCACGACGCTCACCCCCTGTTACCAGCAGTACGTTCGATAGCGCGGACCTTACTAATGAGTAATGGCCACGACAAGAGCCGTGCGTAACCCCGGCGTACCCCTATGGGTCCGGGCTTTCGCGCGGCGGGCAAAGAATTGCCCACCCCTTAGTGGGAACTCCACAAAGAATCACCGTAAGTCGCTGCCCGTGCCGATAGAGACCTGGGCCACACCTGGTCGCTACTGTGCGGTTTCAGAACCCGGCGTACCGTGGTGGCACAAGGGATTTCGCGACTCGAGCACGCCTCGAATCACACTCCGTGTGGGCAAGCTCACCATTGGGGACGGGTCGTAGGACCGTGTCGGTAGTCCCTAAACTCAGCTTGTTTCAAGGAGGGAGCCATCGTGCGCAAGGTGCTCATCGCCAACCGTGGCGAAATTGCTGTCCGTGTTGCTCGGGCCTGCCGGGACGCGGGTATCGGGAGCGTGGCCGTCTACGCCGACCCGGACCGTGACGCTCTGCATGTCCGCGCGGCCGACGAGGCATTCGCTCTGGGCGGTGACACCCCGGCGACCAGCTACCTGGACATCGCCAAGGTTCTCCAGGCTGCCGAGGACTCCGGTGCGGACGCGATCCACCCCGGCTACGGCTTCCTCTCGGAGAACGCCGAGTTCGCCCAGGCCGTGCTGGACGCCGGTCTGACGTGGATCGGCCCGCCGCCGCAGGCGATCCGGGACCTCGGTGACAAGGTCGCCGCCCGCCACATCGCCCAGCGCGCCGGCGCTCCGCTCGTCGCGGGCACCCCGGACCCGGTATCGGGCTCCGAGGAGGTCGTGGCGTTCGCCGAGGAGCACGGCCTGCCGATCGCGATCAAGGCCGCCTTCGGCGGTGGCGGACGCGGCCTCAAGGTCGCCCGCACGCTGGAGGAGATCCCCGAGCTGTACGACTCCGCGGTCCGCGAGGCGGTCGCCGCGTTCGGGCGCGGGGAGTGCTTCGTCGAGCGCTACCTCGACAAGCCGCGCCACGTGGAGACCCAGTGCCTGGCCGACACCCACGGCAACGTGGTCGTCGTCTCGACCCGTGACTGCTCGCTCCAGCGCCGCCACCAGAAGCTCGTCGAGGAGGCCCCGGCCCCCTTCCTCTCCGACGAGCAGAACGCCGAGCTGTACGCCGCCTCGAAGGCGATCCTCAAGGAGGCCGGCTACGTCGGCGCCGGCACGGTCGAGTTCCTGGTCGGCCTGGACGGCACGATCTCCTTCCTGGAGGTCAACACCCGGCTCCAGGTGGAGCACCCGGTGACGGAGGAGGTCTCCGGCATCGACCTGGTCCGCGAGATGTTCCGGATCGCCGACGGCGAGGAGCTGGGTTACGACGACCCCGCCTCGCGCGGTCACTCGTTCGAGTTCCGGATCAACGGCGAGGACCCGGGCCGGGGCTTCCTGCCGGCCCCCGGCACCGTCACCCGGTTCGACCCGCCGACCGGTCCGGGCGTCCGCCTGGACGCCGGCGTGGAGTCCGGCTCGGTCATCGGCCCCGCCTGGGACTCGCTGCTGGCGAAGCTGATCGTCACCGGTGCGACGCGTGAGCAGGCGCTCCAGCGTGCCGCCCGCGCCCTGGCGGAGTTCACCGTCGAGGGCATGGCGACGGCCATCCCGTTCCACCGTGCGGTCGTGACGGACCCGGCGTTCACCGCCGACCCGTTCCGCGTCCACACCCGCTGGATCGAGACGGAGTTCGTCAACGAGATCAAGCCGTTCGCCGCGCCCGCCGAGGCGGAGGCCGACGACGAGGCCGGCCGCGAGACGGTGGTCGTCGAGGTCGGGGGCAAGCGCCTGGAGGTCTCGCTGCCCTCCTCGCTCGGCATGAGCCTGGCCCGTACCGGCCTCGCGGCGGGCGCCAAGCCCAAGCGCCGCGCGGCCAAGAAGTCCGGCTCCGCGGTCTCCGGCGACACCCTCGCCTCCCCGATGCAGGGCACGATCGTGAAGATCGCCGTGGAGGAGGGCCAGGAAGTCAAGGAGGGCGACCTGATCGTCGTCCTGGAGGCCATGAAGATGGAGCAGCCGCTGAACGCGCACCGCTCCGGCACGGTGAAGGGCCTGGCCGCCGAGGTCGGCAGCTCGATCTCCTCCGGCGCCGTCATCTGCGAGATCAAGGACTGACACGGGGCCCGTCCCCGGGTGCCCCGGTCGCGTCGTCGGACGTGACCGGGGCACCGGTGCATTCGGGGACGGCCACCGGCCGCGCGATGGCATGCTGGAGACCGGGGAGACAGGAGGGACCGCACGATGGCGATGAGCACGACGGGGGCGCCCGCCCGGCCCATGCGTGCCGACGCGCGCCGGAACTACGGCCGGCTGCTGGCGGAGGCCCGTACCGCCTTCGCGGAACACGGCACCGACGCGTCCCTGGAGGACGTGGCCCGGCGCGCCGGAGTGGGCATCGGCACGCTCTACCGGCACTTCCCGACCCGGCACGCGCTGATGAGCGCGGTCTTCCAGGAGGCGGTGACGGACCTGATCACCCGCTCCCGCGAACTGGCCGGGGCGGAGCGGCCGTGCGCCGCGCTGGTGGAGTGGCTGGGGGCGATCGTCACTCATGCGGGTGAGTACCGCGGGCTCGCCCAGGCCCTGATGTCCACCTGCCGCGACGAGAGTTCGGCGCTGGCCCGGTGCAATACGCCGCTGCGCGAGGCGGGTTCGGTGCTCCTGGTCCGCGCCCAGTCGAGCGGCACGGTCCGGGCGGACGTCTCGATCGACGATCTGATGCAGCTGACGAACGCGATCGCGCTGGCGGCGGAACAGTCCCCGGACGACCCGGACCTGGCGGACCGTCTGCTGCAACTGACCCTGCGGGGCCTGCGGGCGAACGGCTGACGGGCGGGGTCCGGGGGCGGCGCCCCGGACGCGCCCTCGCGCTACCGCCGCCGCAGATCCGCCACCCGGGCCGCCCGGTCCCGCTCCACGTCGCCCAGCGCCGCC
>NZ_JAKRGC010000319.1 GCF_022347745.1 Streptomyces sp. OfavH-34-F | reverse complement strand
CCCGGACCGGGCTTGGGACCGGGCCGCGAGGGGCGCGCCGAGCACGCGCTGCGCGAGTTCGGCCGGCTCGCCGAGGACCGGGCCCGCCTCCTCGGCCCCGACCACGGCGAGACCCTGGCCGCCCGGCAGCAGATGGCGTACGCGCTGGGCCGGCTCGGGCGGCACGCCGAGGCCCACGAACTGCACACCGCCGTGCTCGCGTCACGGGAGCGCGCGTCCGGCCCGGACCACCCCGACACCCTGCGCTGCCGGCACAACCTGGCCTTCAGCCTCAGCCGCCTGGGACGCCTGGAGGAGTCGTACCGCATGGCCCGCGACGTGGCCGCCGCCCGCGCCCGCGTCCTGGGCCAGGACCATCCCGACACCCTGGTGACGCTGTACGAGGTCGGGTACGCGCTGGGCCGGCTCGGCCGCTGGACCGAGGCCCTGCACACCTACCGGCAGGTCGCCGAGGCCCGGAGCCGGCTGCTGGGCCCCGACCACCCCGACACCCTCGCCACCCGCTACGAGGTCGGCATCAGCCTGGGCCGCCTCGGCCGCAGCGTCGACGCCCTGGAGCTGTACCGCGCCCTGGTCGCCGACCGCATACGGGTCAACGGCCCCCACGACCCCGAGACCCTGCGCGCCCGCCACGGGCTGGGCGTCAACCTCGGCCGGCTGGCCCGCTGGGACGAGGCCCTCGCGGAGGCGCGCGCGGTCTGCGCCGCCCGGGAACACGTACTGGGCCCCGACCACCACGACACCCTGGTCAGCCGCCGCGAGGTCGCCGTCGCCCTCGGCTGGCTGGGCCGCTGGGCGGAGGCCCTCACCGTCTACCGGCAGGTCGCCGACGCCCGGACCCGGCTGCTGGGCGCCGCCCACCCGGACACCCTGGCGGGACGCGACGACGAGGCGCACTGCCTGGAACAACTGGGCCGCGCCCGCGAGGCCGCCGACCTCTACCGGGACGTCGCCGCGCTCCGGGGGCAGCCGGCCGGCCCGCCGCCCTGAGCCGGTACGGGGGCGGGCGGCCGGGCCGGCCCGCCCCGCGTCCGCGGCGGATCGGTCAGTCGGCCGACGCCGCCCAGCCGTCCGCCTCGATGCGCCGGGCATCCGGCGCCCGGTGCTCGTCGAAGACCGTACGGCCGCCGTCCTCGACCCGGATGCCGTCCACGTACACGCCCCGGCCCACGTACAGCTGGTCCGTGGTGTAGCGCCACCTGAGCCGGACCTCCGCGCCCCGCAGACCGGCGAGACCGGCCTCCAGACGGTGCCAGACGCGGCCCGACCAGCCGGAGAGCGAGCCGTCCGGGTGCTCCTCGGGCCCGGCGGGCCGGTCCCGGCCGCCGGCGGCGGGCGTGGTGGTGAACGGGACCGGCTCCCAGGTGGCCCCGGCATCCGTCGAACCCTCCAGGCGCAGGAAGTCCGAGGCCGGCTCGGTGTCCCACCACAGCGCACAGGTCAGCCGGGCCCGCGAGGAGGCGAGCGCCAGCGGCGGCAGCGCCAGGGTCGCCGTGGCGGCGCTCGCCATCCCGGAGAACCAGGCGGTGCGGCCGTGGGCCGGCCGGACGGCGACCGCCCGCGCCATCTGGTTGGCGGTGGCCACACGCGGCGCGCTCCCGGAACGCCAGGTGCGCACCGGGTGCACGGAGTTGCCGAGGACGATCAGGAACGAGTCCGTCGTCGGGTCCAGCACCAGGCTCGTCCCGGTGAACCCGGTGTGCCCGGCCGTACGCGGCGTGGCCATGGCACCCATGTACCAGTGCTGGTAGAGCTCGAAGCCCAGGCCGTGCTCGTCACCCGGGAACGCCGTGTTGAAGTCCGTGAAGAGCAGCTCGACGGAGTCCCGCGTGAGGATGCGGGCCCGGCCGTACACCCCGCCGTTGAGCAGGGTGCGCGCCAGGATCGCCAGGTCCCAGGCGCAGGAGAACACCCCGGCGTGCCCGGCGACCCCGTCCAGGCTGTACGCGTTCTCGTCGTGCACCTCGCCCCAGACCAGGCCCCGTTCCAGGCCGGACCAGGGCTGCCGGGCGTCCTCCGTGGCGGCGATCTTCGGCTTCCAGGAGGCGGGCGGGTTGTAGCGGGTGCGGCGCATGCCGAGCGGGGCGGTGATCCGCTCGCGCAGCAGCACGTCCAGGGGGAGTCCGGTCAGCTTCTCCAGGACCAGCTGGAGCGAGATCAGGTTCAGGTCGGAGTAGAGGTAGACCGTGCCGGGCGCGTGGGCCGGCTCCTCGTTCCACAGCATCTCCAGCTTCCCCTCCCGCGTCGGCGCGAGGTAGAGCGGAATCCAGGCCCGGAACCCGGAGGTGTGGGTGAGGAGCTGGCGGACGGTGATGTCCTGCTTGCCGCCGCGGGCGAAGTCCGGCAGGTAGGAGGCGACCTTCGCCTCCAGTTCCAGCGTGCCGCGCTCGATCTGCTGCACGGCCAGGATCGAGGTGAACAGCTTCGAGACCGACGCCAGGTCGAAGACGGTGTCGCGGGCCATCGGGATCTGCCGGTCCGGGGGGAACTCCACGCCGGTGTCGGTCGCCTCGTCGTACGCCGAGTAGCGCACCGCCATGCCGATCGGCCGGTGCAGCGCCACCGTCCCGCCGCGCCCCGCGAGCAGCACCGCGCCCGCGTACCAGGGGTGGCGGGGCGAGGCGTCGAGATAGCGCTCCGCCTCCGTCACCAGCCGGTCGAGCGGCTCGCGCAGCAGTCCGGCACGGGCCGCCGACCCGTACCGCAGCGTCGGCCGGGCACCCCGGCCCGTGTCCGTCTCCGGCGACTTCGCCTCCGACTCCGTGGCCGACGCCGTGCCCGCGAAGGGGATGGGCGCCAGGGCGAGCGCTCCGCCCAGGGCCAGCATGCCACCTCCGAGCCGCCGTCTGCTGATGCCCCCGCCTGCCGTGTCCCGCGTCATCCGCGATCCCTTCCCACTGCCTGAAAGTTACTTTCGAAATCTCTTCCGAGCGTGAAACTTCCTGCCGAGGCAGAGGGTACTGTCACCGCCCGCCGGGTCGAAGGGGGCGGCGCCGCAATAAATCTGACGGGTCGTCATGAATGCCGGAGGCGGGGACCGTGCGCGGTGGGCCGGCCGGCCCGGCGGGGGAGACCCTTGACCCCCGCGCCCCGGCCACCCAGGATCACGCCATGACCGGTGTACGCAGCAGCACAGTCGACGGCGTCGTGACCCGCAGCGCACGGCGCACCCCCGAACGGACCGCCCTGCGGTACGCCGACCGGGCCTGGACCTACCGCGAACTCGACGCGGCCGTCACCACCGCCGCCGCCCTCCTCACCGAGGACCACGGGCTGCGGCCGGGGGACCGGGTCGCCGCCTACGCCCACAACTCCGACGCGTACCTGATCGCGTTCCTCGCCTGCGCCCGCGCCGGCCTCGTCCACGTCCCCGTCAACCAGAACCTCACCGGGGACGACCTGGCGTACATCCTGGGCCAGTCCGGCAGCTCCCTGGTCCTCACCGACCCGGCCCTCGCGGACCGGCTCCCCGAGGGCTTCGCCGTACGGGCGCTGCGTGACGCCGGGGACTCGCTGCTGACCGGCCTCGCCACCCCGCGCCCCTTCGCCCCCGCGCACGAGCCGGGCGCCGACGACCTGGTCCAGCTGCTCTACACGTCCGGGACCACCGCGCTCCCCAAGGGCGCCATGATGACCAACGGCGCCCTCGTCCACGAGTACGTCAGCGCCGTCACCGCCCTCGACCTGCGCGCCGCCGACCGGCCCGTCCACGCGCTGCCGCTCTACCACTCGGCGCAGATGCACGTCTTCCTGCTGCCCTACCTGGCGGTGGGCGCCGAGAACACCGTGCTGGACGCCCCCGACCCGGCCCGGATCTTCGACCTGGTCGAGTCCGGGGCGGCCGACAGCCTCTTCGCCCCGCCCACCGTGTGGATCGGCCTCGCCAACCACCCCGAGTTCGCCTCCCGCGACCTGGGCGGGCTGCGCAAGGCGTACTACGGGGCGTCGATCATGCCCGTCCCGGTGCTGGAGCGCCTGCGCGGCCGGCTTCCCGGGCTGGCCTTCTACAACTGCTTCGGGCAGAGCGAGATCGGCCCGCTGGCCACCGTCCTCGGGCCCGACGAGCACGAGGGCCGGATGGACTCGTGCGGCAGGCCCGTCCTCTTCGTCGAGGCCAGGGTCGTGGACGAGAAGGGGGACGAGGTGCCCGACGGCACCCCGGGCGAGGTGGTCTACCGCTCGCCCCAGCTGTGCTCGGGCTACTGGGACAAGCCCGAGGAGAGCGCCGAGGCGTTCCGCGACGGCTGGTTCCACTCGGGCGACCTCGCCGTCCGTGACGCGGAGGGCTACTTCACGGTCGTGGACCGGGTGAAGGACGTCATCAACTCCGGCGGGGTGCTCGTCGCCTCCCGGCAGGTCGAGGACGCCCTCTACACCCACCCCGCCGTCGCCGAGACCGCCGTCGTCGGGCTGCCCGACGAGCGCTGGATCGAGGCCGTCACCGCCGTCGTCGTCCTCAAGGGCGAGGCCACCGAGGAGGAACTGATCGGCCACGCCCGCGAACGCCTCGCCCACTTCAAGGCCCCGAAGCGGATCGTGTTCGCGGACGGCCTCCCGCGCAACGCCAGCGGCAAGATCCTCAAGCGCGAACTGCGCGACCGCCTCGCCTGACGGCCGCCGGGGCGCTCACGCCCGCCCGCGGACCCGGCCGACCCCCGCGTAGATCGTGTCGGGTGTCGCGGCGTGCTCCGGGGCGGGCGTGCCCCGCCACTGAGGGGCGGCCACCAGGCCCGGTTCGACCAGGTCGAGCCCGTCGAAGAAGCGGGCCACCTCCGCGCCGCTGCGGGGCATCAGCGTGATGCCGCTCGACCGGTAGCGGGCCAGGGCCTCCTGGTGGGCGGCGAGGAAGTCCACCGTGAAGTGCGAGAGCACCAGGCAGCTCCCGGCGGGCAGCGCGTCGACCAGCGTGCGGGTGATGCCGTACGGGTCGTCCTCGGCGGCCAGGAAGTGCATCAGGGCGATCATCGAGAGCGCCACGGGCCGCTCGAAGTCGAGCACCGTACGGGCGTGGTCGAGGATCTTCTCCGGCGACCGCACATCGGCCTCCAGATAGTCGGTGACGCCCTCCGGGGTGCTGACCAGCAGCGCCTCCGCGTGCCGCAGGACGATCGGATCGTTGTCCGTGTAGACGACGCGGGCCGCCGGATTGATCTCCTGGACGATCTGGTGGAGGTTCGGCCGGGTCGGGATGCCGGTCCCGATGTCGAGGAACTGGTCGATGCCCTCGCGCGCCGCCCAGGCGGCCGCCCGGTGCATGAAGGCCCGGTTCTGCGCGACCCCCGCCTTCGCCGGCTCCGGCATCTGCCGGCCCAGCTCCTCGTCGACGGGGTAGTGGTCCTTGCCGCCCAGAAGGTAGTCGTAGACACGGGCCGGATGCGGCCTGCTGGTGTCGATCGGGCCTGCCGTCATGTTGTGCTCCCCAACCCTCGGGCCGGAGAACACGCGTCCCCCGGCGGACAATGGCTCACCCGGGCTCATCCTGCCACAGCAACCCCGCCGCTCAGCAGGCGAGTTGGCCCGTCACCCGCGCTCGTCCACGATCCGGCGGAACTTGCCCACCGACCGCTCCAGCGTCTCCGGATCGAGGATCTCCACCCCCACCGAGACGCCGATGCCGTCCTTGACGGCCGCCGCCACCGACGCGGCGGCCGCCGTCCGCTGTTCCGGCGTCGCCCCCGGCCGGGCCTCCGCCCGCACCGTCAGCACGTCGAGCCGGCCCTCGCGGGTGAGCCGCAGCTGGAAGTGCGGCGACACCCCCGGGATCCGCAGCACGATCTCCTCGATCTGCGTGGGGAAGAGGTTGACTCCCCGCAAAATCACCAGGTCGTCGCTGCGCCCGGTGACCTTCTCCATGCGCCGGAAGACGCGGGCCGTACCGGGCAGCAGCCGGGACAGGTCCCGCGTCCGGTACCGGATCACCGGCATGGCCTCCTTGGTGAGCGAGGTGAACACCAGCTCGCCCTCCTCCCCGTCGGGCAGCACCTCGCCGGACACCGGGTCCACCACCTCCGGATAGAAGTGGTCCTCCCAGATGTGCAGCCCGTCCTTCGTCTCCACGCACTCCTGCGCCACCCCCGGCCCCATCACCTCCGACAGCCCGTAGATGTCCACCGCGTCGATCCCGAACCGCTCCTCGATCTCGCGCCGCATCTCCCCGGTCCACGGCTCGGCCCCGAAGATCCCCGTCTTCAGCGAGGTCGTGCGCGGATCGACACCCTGCCGCTCGAACTCGTCGAGGATGGTCAGCATGTACGAGGGCGTCACCATGATGACGTCGGGCCGGAAGTCCTGGATCAGCCGCACCTGGCGGGCCGTCATGCCGCCCGACGCCGGGATCACCGTGCACCCCAGCCGCTCCGCCCCGTAGTGCGCGCCCAGACCGCCGGTGAACAGACCGTAGCCGTACGCCACATGGATCTTGTGCCCCGGCCGGCCGCCCGCCGCCCGGATGGAGCGCGCCACCACGTCCGCCCAGGTGTCCAGGTCGCGCTCCGTGTAGCCGACCACGGTCGGACGGCCCGTCGTGCCGCTGGAGGCGTGGAGCCGGCGGACCTCCGACTCCGGCACCGCGAACATCCCGAACGGGTAGTTGTCGCGCAGATCGGCCTTGGTGGTGAACGGGAACCGGGCCAGGTCGGCGAGCGAACGGCAGTCCTCCGGCCGCAGCCCCGCCCGGTCGAACGCCTCCCGGTAGTGCGCGACGTTCTCGTACGCGTGGCGCAGCGTGGCCCGCAGCCGCTCCAGCTGGAGGGCTTCGAGCCCGTCGCGGCTCATCCGTTCCGCCGCGTCCAGCAGCACCGTCATGCGGGGCCTCCCCGTTCCGTACGCCATGCCGACGACCGATCATTCGGTCGTCTCTGCCGGGAGCAGTAATTCAGGATCACGCACCCCCTGGCAAGAGGCGCGACGCATCTCCGCTCCCCCTCCGCACAGCGTCCCGAAGTGCCCACACCACCCGGACGGCCCTGTTTGGATGGAGGGATGCCGACCTTCCACACGTACGACGGGACCGAACTGGCCTACCACTTCGCGGGGGAGGGGGCGCCGCTGATCTGCCTGCCGGGCGGCCCCATGCGGGCGAGCGCCTACCTCGGCACCCTCGGCGGTCTCGCCACCCGCCGGCGGCTGATCCTCCTCGACCCGCGCGGCACCGGCGACTCCGCCGCCCCCGAGGACCCCGCCACCTACCGCTGCGACCGGCAGACCGAGGACATCGAGGCCCTGCGCGTCCACCTGGGCCTCGACCGCGTCGACCTGCTCGCCCACTCCGCGGCCGGCGACCTCGCCGCGCTCTACGCCGCCCGCCACCCGCACCGGCTGCGCTCCCTGGTCCTCGTCACCCCCACCACCCGCGCCGCCGGCCTCCCCGCCGCCGGCCG
>NZ_JAKRGC010000318.1 GCF_022347745.1 Streptomyces sp. OfavH-34-F | reverse complement strand
CCGCCGCCAGCCGGGCCAGGTGGTGGGCCCGCTCCACCGGGTCGTCGGCCGCCCCGGCCAGGGCGCGGTGGGCGTCCATCCGCAGCGCGTACGGGGCACGCGCCTCCAGGACCATCGGCGTGAGCGGGTCGGCGAAGCGCACGGTCCCGCGCTCCGGCGGGCACAGGAAGCCGTGCCGTACGCAGGTGTCGATGTCGGCGGCCACCTGCCGGCAGCCCGCCCGGCGCAGCAGCTCGACGGTGGGGCGGGCGGCGGCGCCCGCGGTGAGCAGCAGATGGCGGGCGCGGGCCGGCAGGGCCTCCAGCCGGTCGAGGACGGGCCGGCTCAGCGCGTCGGGGACCGGCAGCGGCTCCGACGAGTCGGGCAGCGGCGCTCCGGAGGCCACCGACTCCTGGAGCCCGGCGGCCAGTTCGAGGGCGGTGCGGGGGTTGCCGGACGCGGCCTCGTGCAGGCGGGCGACGAGCTGCCGGGGCCAGGAGGGGCCGCCGTGCACGCCGTGCGCGTGGAGCACGTCCGCGATCTCCCGGACGGTCATGGCCGGCAGCGGCAGGGTGCGCACCGGCTGCGGGCACAACTCGCGGGCCGGGGAGGCGTCCGGGCGCCGGCCGCCGAGGGGCGCGGTGCGCAGCGTGGCGAGGACGGCGTGGCGCGGGTCGGGGCGCCGGGCGAGGAACTGCAGGGTGCGGGCGGTCGGTTCGTCCAGCCACTGCACGTCCTCGACGACCAGCAGCAGCGGTCCGGCGGTGGCGAGGGCGGCCAGCACCTCGCGCACGGCGACGCGCAGCACCAGGGCGTCGCGGCCGGTGGTGGGGTCGCTGCCGGCAGGCGGGGTACGGCGCAGCAGCGCCCCTTCGAGGACGGCGCGTTCCCGCGCGCCCAGCCCGGCCAGGGCCTCGTCGCCGGCGGTGGCCAGCAGGTCGATCAGGCCGAGGAAGGGGCTGTCCCGGTCGGCCGGGGAGGGCGAGCAGCGCAGCACCCGGTGGCCGCGTGCGGCGAGGTCACCGGCGATCCGCGTGGCGGCCGTGCTCCTGCCGATGCCCTCGGGGCCGGTGAGGAGGACGCCTCCGCCGCCCTCCAGATGGGCGCGGGCGGTGGCGCACGACGCGGTACGGGGGGAGGCGTGCGTCCCCGCCCGGTACGGGCCGGCGGTATGGACGCCGTCGGCGGGGGAGCGGTCCATGGTCGAGCGGGTCATCGGGGGCCCCTTCGCGCGCAGCCTGTACTCCCACTGCCCGTGCAGCGGGGCCCGCCCATGCCGTGCCCGAGGGTAGGACCGGGGGGTGGCGAGGTCAACGGCGCGCCGCTGCGCGGGGACGGACGGGCCGCCGGGTGCGTTCCCCGTACCGGGGCCCTTCACACGTACGCGGACGTTCCCGACGGGGGCGCGTCCGCGCTCCACGGACACCGGTCACGGCGCGGTGGTGCGTGCGCCGTGACCGGTGTTCCCGCGTCAGGAGGCGGGAACCCCCCGGAGCCCAGTGGCTCAGTGGCTCAGCGGTGGCCGGTCCGGGTCAGCAGGTGCCCGACTCGGTCCAGACGGCCCACGAGCCCGGCGCGCCCGGCTCGGCGCCGGTCGAGTACCACTGCGAGGTGTAGAGGTGGCCGTTGTGGGACACCCGGTCGCCCGGCGCGTACGCCGTGGTGGAGCTCCAGGCCGGGACGTCGCCGCAGCCCTCGGGCGGGTTGCCGTCGCCGTTGACGGTCCAGGTGAAGGACGCGGTGCCCGTCGCGTTGTCGGTGTTCTTCACGGTGACGGTCACCGACGAGGTGCCCTCGGTGGTCGGTGTGCCGGTGACGCGGCCGGTCGAGGAGTCGATCGACAGACCGGCGGGCAGGCCGTTCGCGCTGTAGGTGAGCGTCTTGCCGCCCGGGTCGCTCGCCTGGATCTGCAGGGAGACGGCGGTGCCCACGGCGCTCGTCTGGTTGCCGGGGTTGGTCACCGAGGGGGCGCCGGGCTGGCTGTCGCAGGTGCCGGGGACCGGGTCCGCGCCGGTGACGCTGACGGCCGCCCAGGCGGCGTCGACGGTGTTGTACTCGGTGCAGTGCGCGCCGTAGAGGTCGGCCGCCGCCTTCAGCGAGTCGATGCGCGCCTGGTGGTAGTTCTCACGGCTGTTGGCGTACGAGGCCAGCGCCTTGAACCAGATCTTGCCGGCCTTGTCGTTGCCGAGGCCGTTGATCGTGGAGTTGTCGCAGGTCGGGCTGTTGCCGTAGCCGTGGTCGCCGCTGCCGACGGCGGTGAGGAAGAACCAGTGGTTCAGCGGTCCCATCGAGTAGTGCGGGTCCAGGCTGCCGTTGTTGCTGTTCCAGCAGTCGGGCGAGGAGCCGTCCCGCGAGGGCTGGTTCATCCAGCGCAGCGGCTGGTTGTCGCCGCTGATGTTGATCAGCTCGCCCATGGTGTAGTCGGGCCGGTCCACCGGGTTGCCGGCGTAGAACTCGACCAGCGTGCCGAAGATGTCGCTGGTGCCCTCGTTCATGCCGCCGGTCTCGCCGGTCTCGTCCCAGCCGGTGAGCGCGCCGCTCACGCCGTGCGCCATCTCGTGGCCCGCGACGTCGAGTTCGACCAGCGGGCGCTGGTTGCCCTGGCCGTCGCCGTACGTCATCTGGGTGCCGTCCCAGAAGGCGTTCACGTACGCGTTGCCGTAGTGCGTCCGCGACGGCACGCCCCGGCCGTCGCCGAAGATGCCGTTGCGGCCGTGGGCCGTCTTGAAGTAGTCGAACGTCATGGCCGCGCCGTAGTGGGCGTCGACACCGGCCGACGCGGGGTCACTGGGGGAGCCGTTGCCGAAGGTGCCGGTGCCGCTCGTGAAGACCGAGCCCGTGCCGCTGGTCGCGTGGTTCAGGTTGGTCGTGTACCCGTTGCCGTGCGAGGGGTCCTGGAGCGAGTAGCCGCTGCCGGACTGCGTGGCGTCGAGCTGCACCTGGCCGCTGTAGATCGAGCGGCCGGTGACCGCGGTGGCGGCGGCCTCCGCGGACGCGGCGGAGGGCGCGGCGGCCGTACGGGCCGGGGCGGTCCGGCCCTCGGGCGCGATGACGCTCACCTCGTCCCGGGTGGCCAGGACCTTGCCGGAGTCCGCGTCCACCAGGACGTGCAGACGGCTCGGCGTCTGGTCCGCGCGCACCCCGCTGACCACCGTCTCCCAGACCAGCGCGGACGCGTCGCCGTCCAGCCGTACGGCGAGGTGCGGCTCGGAGACCGAGTCGGCCGGGCCCCCGAACTCCTTCTCGGAGAGCTTCGCGGCGCGCGCGGCGGTCAGACCGGGCTCGGTGGACAGGGCGGGGGTCGTCACCCGGGCCGCGCCGGTCAGCGACTCGAAGGTGCCGTCCTTCTTCAGCTGCACGACGACGTCGCCGCCGTACGCCGGCAGGCCCTTGTACGTGCGGTCGAAGCGTACGGACGCGGAGCCGTCCCGGTCGACGACCAGGTTGCGGACCTCGAAGGCGTCCGACGCACCGCGGAAGGCGGCGCCGCCGTGTGCCGCGAGGGCCTTCTTCGCGTCGGCCTCGACCTCGCGGCGCACCTCCGGCGACGGGTTCGTCGTGTACGGGGCCGGGGCGAAGGCGTGGGGCCCGGCGGCGGGCGCCGGGGCGGGGGCGGGGGACGCGGGTGCGGCCGTCGCGCCGGGCAGCGCGAGGGCCGAGGCACAGGCGCAGGCCACAGTGGCCGTCAGAAGCCTCGCGGCTCTTCGTATGTACATAGGAACGGGGGTGTCCTTTCACCTCGTACAGGCGGAACCGGCCACCGCCCCGCAGGGGTGGTGAGGGCGGCGGCACGAGGTGCGGCGCGGTGGACCGGCGGCTTCGCCCCGGTGGGAGCGGTGCCGACGCACGAGTGTGGGGAGCCGTCCGGCGCGGCTGCCAGGCACCGGACGAAGGGCGAGGGGTTTCCCTATGGAGGCAGGCTCCGGGCCCCGTTCCGGCCCCGGTGACCGTACGCACGACCGAGGGGCGGCCGCCGGGTCCACCGGCAGCCGCCCCTCGGGTGTCCCCTAGCGGCGGGAGGAGAGTCCGCGGTCGACGGCGGTCATCAGCTCGCCGTCCTCGGTGTCCCCGTCCAGCGACCAGAACATCGCGCCGCCGAGCCGGTGGTCGCGGATGTACTTGGTCTTGGTGCGCAGCACCTGCGGGTCGTCGTACGTCCACAGCGTCGTGCCGTCGAACAGCCACGCGCTGCCGTCGCGGACGTTGCGGTGCACCTCGTACGCACCGGAGTCGGCCAGCTTCTTGAGGGCCTTGTAGTCCTCGGAGCCGGCACCCCAGGTCCCCTGCGCGGGGCCGGTCGCCGGCTGGTCCAGGCCGTCGCCGCCGCCCGTCACGCCGGTCCAGCCCTGCCCGTAGAAGGGCATGCCGACGACGAGCTTGCGCGCGGGGGCGCCGCGCTTCAGCCAGTCGCGCACGGTCCGGTCGACGGAGTAGTCGCCCTTCTTCGCGTACAGGGCTGACTGCTGGGCCGTCGTCGCCTGGCCGGAGACGTGGAAGTCGTAGCCCTGGAGGTTCACGAAGTCGAAGTCCTTCATGATCCGGGCGACGTCGAAGCCGGCGTCGATCTTCTCGGCGGAAGCCGGGACGTACGCCGAGAGGTCGTAGTGCTTGGGCTTCACGGGGCGGTGCTTGCCCTTGCCGGCCTTCTGCTCCGCCTTTGCCTGGCTCTTCGCGTAGGCGTCGAGCTGGGTGCGGAACTCGTGGACCAGGGCGGTGAAGTTCCGCTTGTCCTCGGGGCGGTACACCGTGTCGGTGTCGCCGGCCGAGCCCGGCCACTCCCAGTCGATGTCGATCCCGTCGAAGAGACCGGCGGCGGCACCGTCGCCGCCGCGCGTCCCGTCCACCGGCAGGTTGCCCTTGATGTACAGGTCGATGCAGGAGGAGACGAGTGCCTTGCGGGAGGCGGGGGTGCGGACCGCGTCGGAGAAGTGGGTGGACCAGCCCCAGCCGCCGAGCGAGATCATCACCTTGAGGCCGGGGTGCTTGGCCTTCAGCTCGCGCAGCTGGTTGAAGTTGCCCGCGAGCGCCTGGTCGTCGGTGTCGGCGACGCCGTCCACGGAGCCGGCGGCGTCC
Source organism: Streptomyces sp. OfavH-34-F (assembly GCF_022347745.1). GTDB lineage: Bacteria > Actinomycetota > Actinomycetes > Streptomycetales > Streptomycetaceae > Streptomyces. Next base: position 2,341 of record NZ_JAKRGC010000318.1, on the reverse strand, counting down.
AGGGGGCGGACGTAGTCGGCCCAGGCGTCGGCCTCACCGGGGACGTTGCCGGTGAAGCACTTGCCCTCGGCGCTGACGTTGCCGAACGCGTAGTTGATGTGGCTGAGTTTGGCCGCCGTTCCGCTGGTGTCCAGGTCCTTGACCTGGAAGTCGCGTCCGTAGACGCCCCATTGGGTGAAGTAGCCGATGCGCTTGTAGTCCTGCGCGGGGCCGTGGTGGCCGTGCTTGCCACCGTGCTTGCCGTGGCCGTTGCCATGTCCGTTGCCGTGCCCGGACGAGGCGTTGGCCGCGGGGGAGAGGGAGGCCGCGAGGGCGAAGGCGCAGGCGGCGATGGCGAGTGAAGACTGGGTTCTTCGACGCATGAGGCCAGAAGCTATTGGTCTGGACCAAACGCGGTCAAGGGTTTGGCAAAGGCGGTTTAAAGCCGTCCGGGGCGGCCGGTCGCCGACTATGCGCAGGCCCGCTCGATGTCATCACTTCGAGTGAAACTCTGGCCTGCGCTTGCGGTTCGGAACCCACGGTTGCGACGCTGTCGCAGTCCGTCAACCTTGGGGAGTGGCCTGTGGCTTTCGGTGAGCGGCCCGCCTATCTGCGCGTGGCGAGCGATCTGCGAGAGAAGATCGTCAGCGGCTTGCTGCCGCCGCACACGCGCCTGCCCTCGCAGGCACGCATCCGCGAGGAGTACGGGGTCTCGGACACGGTCGCGCTGGAGGCGCGCAAGGTGCTGATGGCCGAAGGTCTCGTCGAGGGCCGCTCCGGCTCCGGCACGTATGTGCGCGAGCGGCCCGTGCCCCGCGTGGTCGAGCGCTCCGGCTTCCGGCCCGACGCGGGCGCCGGACCGTTCCGGCAGGAGCAGGCGGCCGAGGGGGCGCGCGGGACCTGGGAGTCGCGCAGCGAGCAGGAGGACGTGAGCGCCGAGATCGCCGCGCGCCTCGGGATCGAGCCGGGCGACCGGGTCATGCGGACGCATTACGTGTTCCGCGAGGCGGGCGAGCCCGTGATGCTCTCCACCTCCTGGGAGCCCCTGGCGATCACGGGACGCACCCCGGTCATGCTGCCGGAGGAGGGGCCGCTCGGCGGCTGCGGCGTCGTCGAGCGGATGGCCGCCATCGACGTCGTGGTGGACAACGTGGCGGAACAGGTCGGCGCGCGCCCGGGGCTGGCGGAGGAGCTCCTGGCGCTGGGCGGCGTACCGGGCCACGTGGTGATGGTGATCGAGCGGACCTTCTACGCCTCGGGGCGGCCGGTCGAGACCGCCGACGTGGTGGTGCCCGCCGATCGCTACCGGGTCGGCTACCGGCTGCCCGTCAGATGACCCGGACGGACCGCCTGCTCGTCATGTTCTGAACCCGCAACGCCTCGGGGGCGCATTCAGATGAATGCGCCCCCGAGGCGTTGGTCGTTTCCTGGCCGGATCGGTACCTCTTTGTGTAATTCCGTATCCGGTGCGTGAAGGTCAGGCGTACGCTCAGGCATATGCGTACTGGGGTTTCCTGGAGTTCCGTGGGGGCGTGCACATTGTTCAGGGGAGGGGCGCGATGCTCGGGAGAAATGCGATGAGCAACGACAGCGGTGCCGTGCTTCCTTGGCTGGTGATACGGCAGGACGACAACGGCAACCGCTACCGCGTGGGCAGGTACGCCACGCAGGGCGAGGCCCAGGAGGCCGCCGACAAGCTGCAGGTCCGGGGGCACAAGCAGCTGTACTGGGTCGAGCGCGTCGGCCAGGCCGCCCGGCCGTAGGCCCGGTCCGCGGCCACACCGCCGCGTAGATGCCGCCCCGGGGGCGCACCGTCCCGATGCGCCCCCGGACCCCGCCGTGCCGTGCCCTGCCGTGCGGCCGCGGGGCGAGGCGGCGTGCCTCCGGTGACACGGCCTAGGGTGCTGCCGAGATGGTTGCGGGCGGCGGAGGCGGAGTGATGGCGGTCCTGATCGACACAGTGGCATGGGTCCGCATCGAGGGCGGCCGGATTCTCTGCGCCCGGCCGCGGGGGAAGGACGTCTTCTACATCCCGGGCGGCAAGCGGGAGGGCGCCGAGAGCGACCTGGACACGCTCGTGCGCGAGATCCGGGAGGAGCTGACGGTCCGTATCGCCCCGGAGTCCGTCGCGCATGTGGGCACGTACGAGGCCGGCGGGCCCGGCCTGCCCGGCGGCGCGGTGGTCCGCATGGCCTGCTACACCGCCGACTTCACGGGCGAGTTGAGGGCCAGCAGCGAGATCGAGGACGTGGCGTGGTTCTCGTACGCCGACCGGGACTGGGTGCCGCCCGTCGACCAACTGCTTTTCGACGATCTCCGGGCCTCGGGCGACCTGGCCTGACCCCCGGCCCCACCCGCCCCC
>NZ_JAKRGC010000317.1 GCF_022347745.1 Streptomyces sp. OfavH-34-F | reverse complement strand
CGACCGGCGCAGGGCCCGCCTCGACCGCGCACCGCTCCTCGACCGGCTGGAGCTCACCCTGCGCGTCCGCAGCCTCGACGACCTGGCCCCGGCCGCCCCGGCCGCCGCCCCCGCCGCGCAGGCCCCCGCCCTCCCCGACTCCGTGCCCGAACTCGTCGCACGCGCCAGGGAACTGGAGGTACAGGGGCACCCCGAGGCCCGGCTCTGCTGGACCCGGCTGCGCACCCTGATCGCCGCCCCCGGCTACACCCACCCCGACGACCCCGCCGTCGGCCCGCTCGTCCGGCTGCGCGCGGACCTGCTGGCCGACGAGGCCGCCGACGCCGGAGACGGCAACGAGCCCGCGGACGCGCGTGACCTCTACGAAGAGGCCGCCGGCCTGTACGAGGACGCCGCGCTGCCGGGCGAGGCGGCCGTCGCCGCGGCGTGCGCCGCCCTGGCCGACGCGGAGGCCACGGACGGGGACGGGGACGGGGCGGCCGGTGAACGGGCGGCGGTGCTGACCGGCGTCCACGCCCGCATGGTCCGGCTGCACGAGGAGACGGACGGGCTCGCGCCGTACCAGGAGGGCCGCCTGCTGCGGCTGCGGGCGACCGCCCTGGGCCTGCGCTTCCAGGCCGTGCAGAGCGAGGAGTACGGGGCGGCGGCGTTGGCCGAGGTGGAGCTGCTGCACACCTTCGCCACCCGGCACGACCTGGCGTCGCAGATCTCCGGCGCGGCGCTGCTGCGGGCCGGTACCCACGCCATCTCCGGCGACCTGCCCGCCGCCGTCACCGAACTGGACGCCCTCGTCCACCGGCTCCGCGAGCACGGCCCCGACTGGCACCTGCCCCGGACGCTCGGACTGCGCGGCCGGCTCCGGATCGGCCTCGGGGACGCGCAGGAGGCGTACACGGACCTGGCCGAAGCGGCCCGCCTCGCCGCCGAGTGGCCGGTCCAGGTCGCCGAGACCGCCGGTCTCCACGGCGACCTGGCCCAGGCCTGCATGCACCTGGGCCGCCCCGAGGAGGCGCTGCGGCAGCTGACGCGCTCCGCCGAGCTGGACCTGCGCCGCAACCAGCGGGCGCGCGCCTACTGCACGTACAGCAACGCCGCCGAACTCAGCCTCGACCTGGGGCGGGTGGAGGACACCATCGCCCTGCTCGACTCCGTCCTGGCCGATCCGGACGTCGCCGCCGGCGAGCTGGACGACCGCCTCGCCGCCCAGCTCCGCCTGATCCGGGCCCGGGCCCTGCACGCCGGCGAGGACCTGAAGGCCGCCACGGCGGAGTACGTCGCCCTCGCCGCCGAATCGGCCGGCTGGGACGACGATCCGGGGAGCCACGCCATGATCGCCGCCGAGACGGCGGTGCTCCTCGGCGAGGCCGGCGACTTCGACCGGGCCCGCGAAGCCCTCGCCCAGGCTCTCGCCGCGCACGGCCGCGAACCGCGCTACGAACAGCTGAGCAACGCCCTGCGCGAACTCGCCCGCCTCCAGGCGGAACAGCAGGGGCCGGACGGCCTGGCCGGCGCCCTCGCCCACCTCGACGAGGCGGGCCGGGTGGCCGACGCGGCGCGCGCTGCCGCGTTCGAGCCGCGCGGGCGCGCCCTGGACACCGCCCTGGCCTACGAACACGGGCGCGTCCACGCCTACGCCGGCCGGTACGAGGAGTCCCTGGCCGCCCTGGAGAAGGCCCTGGGGCAGCTCGGCGAACCGGGCCCGGACCGGTTCCACGCCGCCCAGTGGGCCGAGTGCGTCCGGCTCGCGGCGGTCGTGGAGGGCATGTACCTGGAGCGCACCGCGCCGGCGCTCGCCCGCCTCGACACCGCGATCGCCCGGCTGGCCCCGCTGGGCCACACCGAGGAAACCGGCCCGCTGGCATCCGTGGCGGCCCAGCTCCGCGAGGAGGGGTAGAGCGGCGGGGCGCGACGCCCCGGTCGGCCGCCGCACGCGGGCCCCGCGCGTGCGGCGGTCAGGCGTAGGCGGCCAGGAAGGCGCGGACGCCGCCCTGCGCGAGGTGGTCCAGGTCGGCGGCGGACAGCTCGGCGCCGCCGTGGAACATCGCCCGGTTCACCGGAATCCACAGCAGCAGACCGGAGAAGTGGTGGGCGGCCAGGAGCGGGTCCGGCGCCTTGAGCAGCCCCTGCTCGGTGAGGCGCCGGAAGGTGTCGGCCAGGGTGGCCAGGACCCGTTCGAAGCCCTGCTCGTACCAGGCGGCGCCCAGCTCGGGGAAGGCGTCGGCGTTGGCGATGACGAGCCGCCGCAACTGGATGACCTGGGGCTGGGTGAGGGCCGTGAGGAACTGGTGGGCGAGGCGGGTGAGGTTCTCGCCGAGCGTCGCGGCGTCGGCGGGGATGTCCGCCACCAGATCGACCATGGCGTCGATGCGGTCGGTGGTGGACAGCACGATCTCCGCGAACAGTTTCTCCTTGTCCGAGAAGTGCTTGTAGACGGTCTGCTTGGAGACCGCGGCGAGCTTCGCGATGTCGTCCATGCTCGTGCCCGCGTAGCCCTTGTTCAGGAACACGGTGGTCGCCGCCTCCAGGATCGCCCGGTGCTTCCGCGCTGACCGTTCGTCCATCGTCAGGCCCCTTTCGCTCGTCCGTCGCCACCTGCCGACGAAAAGAGTACTGGACTGACCAGTACTCGTGTGAGTACTGTACCGTCCAGTTCCAGAACGCGGCGTCCGGCCGCGACCGCGAGCCGTCGCACGGCACATCCATGGGGGTTTACACATGAGCACGACAGTGGACACGGTCATCTCGGCCGACGGCACGGCCCTCGCGTTCGAACGGCGGGGCAGGGGCCCCGCCGTGCTGCTCGTCGGCGGCGCGTTCATGACCCGGTCGGCGTCCGGCGAACTCGCCGGGCTGCTCGCCGAACACTTCACGGTCGTCACCTACGACCGGCGGGGCCGGGGCGACAGCGGCGACGCCCCCGAGTACGAGGTGCGGCGCGAGATCGAGGACATCGACGCGCTCATCGAGGGCCCCTGCGGCGGGTCCGCGATGCTCTTCGGCATGTCGTCGGGCGCCGTACTCGCCCTGGAGGCGACCGCGCGGGGCAGCGCCGTCACCCGGCTCGCCCTGTACGAGCCGCCGTTCATCACCGACGACAGCCGGCCGCCGCTGCCCGCCGATTACGTGGCGCACCTGACGGAACTCGTCGCCCGTGAGGCGTACGGGGATGCCGCCGCCTACTTCATGACGGCGGCGATCGCCCTGCCGGAGGAGGTCGTCGCGGGCATGCGGCAGGCCCCGTTCTGGGCGGACATGGAGGCCGTGGCCCGCACCCTCCCGTACGACGGCGCGATCATGGGCGACACGATGTCCGGCCGCCCGCTGCCTCTCGAACGCTGGGCCTCCGTCACCGTGCCCGTCCTCGTCGGCAGCGGCGACGCGGGCGCACCGCACATGGAGACCGGCGCACGCGAACTCGCCGGGGCCGGCGACAACTTCACCCTGCGGATCTTCGAGGGCGAGGAGCACACCATCGCACCCGAGACCCTCGCCCCGGTCCTCGCCGGCTTCTTCGCGGGCGAACCCACGGCGTGACCGGCCGCCCCCCGAACCATCCACCACCCGCACCGGAAAGAGGCACCCGCATGACCACACCGCCCAAGGGCCCCGCCAGCTACTTCCCGGCCATCGAGAAGAAGTACGGCCGGCCCGTCGAGGAGTGGAAGGACCTCATCCGCTCCTCCGGCCTCACCAAGCACATGGAACTCGTCGCCTGGCTCAAGAGCGAGCACGGCCTGGGCCACGGCCACGCCAACGCACTCGTCGCCCACACCCTGGCCGAGGCGCGCGACTGAGCCCCGCCCCGGCCGCCGCACCGGGCCCTCAGCCGTCGTGGAGGGCCCGGCGCAGCGCGTCGACCGCCAGCTGACGGGCGACGCGGGCGGCGCGGGTGTCGCGCAGGCTGTCCAGCAGCAGGAAGTCGTGGACCATGCCGGCCACCCGCACCGAGGTGACGTCCACCCCGGCCTCCCGCAGCCGGTTCGCGTACTGCTCGCCTTCGTCGCGCAGCACGTCCGCCTCGTCGGTGATCACCAGCGTGGTGGGCAGCCCCCGCAACTGTTCGAGGGGGGCCCGGAGCGGGGAGGCGTACATCTCGGCACGGTGCGCGGGCTCGGGGGTGTAGGCGTCCCAGAACCACTTCATGCCGTCGCGGGTGAGGTAGTAGCCCTCGGCGAACTGATGGTACGAGGGGGTGTCGAAGGAGGCGTTCGTGACCGGGTAGAGCAGCACCTGCGCCTTCAGGCCGATGCCGTTCCGCTCCTTGTTCATCAGCGCGAACACGGTGGCCATGCAGCCGCCCACCGACTCGCCGGTGACCGCCACGCGCGAGGTGTCCAGCCCGTGCTCGGCGCCGTGCCGCAGCAGCCACTGGCCGACGGCGTAGTTCTGCTCCACCTGTGTGGGGTACTTCGCCTCCGGGGCCCGGTCGTAGACCGGGAACACTCCCGCCGCGCCGGCGCCCACGGTCAGCTCCCGGAACAGCCGGTCATGGGTCTTCTCGTCACCGAAGACCCAGCCGGCGCCGTGGATGTAGAACACCACGGGCAGCGGGCCCGTCGCCCCCGCGGGGCGGATGATCCGGGTGCGCACCCTGCCCCACGTCCCGGCGTCCACCTCCACCCACTCCTCGTCCACCTCGGGGCGGGGCACGCCGGCACCGCTCTGGAGGTCGAGGAGGATCTGGCGGCCCTGCTCCGGCGGTACCTCGTAGATCCGGGGATGCGGGTCGGTCGCCTCGGCCAGCTCTCTCGCGGCGGGTTCGAGGTACGGCTCGACGGGCGGCGGAATGTGGGTCATGGCTGCTCCCTGGGGGTTCCGGGTGCTCGCGGTGGCGCCCGTGGTGCGGCCCGGCCGACGGCTCGGGCGGCCCCCCTTGTTCATGCTGGCGGCTCGCCCGCAATGCGCAACACGGGGGCGGGCCGCCCCGCCCGAAGCCGCCCCCGCGAGGCCCGTCCTCAGCCGGCCGGGTCCGCCACCACCCGCATGCCCAGCCCGCGTACGCGGTAGATGCACGTGTCGTCGCCCCACAGCGTCGCGTCCGCCACGGCGTACGGGCCGCAGGCGTCCCGGCCGCTCTCCACGACGTCCATGTCCACCCGGATCAGCCGGTGGGCCGGGGTGATCTGGCCCCGGTACGTCCACGACACCTCCCGGTCCGGCAGCACCGGCTCGAAACGCGGATGCGGCAGGCCGGCCGCCGCACCGCTCTCCAGCAGGTGGAACCGGAGGAGCTGGCCCATGGCCTCGACGCCCAGCGAGCCCGGCTGCACCGGGTCCTGGAAGAAGTGCGCCCGGAAGAACCAGGCGTCCGGGCGGACGTCCTTCTCCGCGCGCAGCCGGCCGAGACCCGCGCTTCCGCCCTGCGGCCAGTACCCGGTGACCCGGTCCAGCATCAGCAGCCCCGGCCCCGGCAGCCGCAGCCGCCCCGTGCGGTGGCGGTCCGGCCCGGCGGCCAGGTCGACGGTGCGGTCGCAGGGCTCGGCGAGCCGGGCGCGGCCGTCCGCCGCGACCGGCACGCCCTGCTGGTCGGCGAAGGCCGAGCGGGGGAAGAAGCCGAAGACCGTCTCCAGGTGGAACACGGGCACGCCGTCCGCCGTGCACGCCACCCGGAACGTCTCGATGACCATGTCGCCGCCGCGTGAGATCCGCGTCAGCTCGGCGCACGTGCGGACGGTGCGCGTGGCCGGGGTCACCTCGCCGGTGACCGTGCCCTTCCCGTCGAGGTTGCGGAACAGCAGGTCCACGTCGCTGGTCAGCGCGCTCCCCACGTACGAGGCGAGCCAGCCGCACGGTTGCAGCGCGGCCTCCATGAGCACGGCGAACGGCATGGTGCCGGAGCCGCTCTCCTCGAAGTACCAGGCGTCGGCGGGCACGTCGTACTCCGCGACGACACGGCTGCCCTCCCGCATCCCGCCCTGCGGCCCGTCCACCGAGACGATCCGGCTCATGAAGAGATAGGGCGGGCCGGGCAGCCGGGCCACGCCCCGGGCGCCGTCGAACGGCGCGTACATCGCGCCGAACGACTCGCTCGGCCGGCCCCACGCGCACGCCAGCAGCGAGTCCTGGTCGAACCGGAAGCCGTCGGCCGCCACGGCCACCGGCTTCCCGTCGCCATGACCGGCCGGGCCGTCCGCCCGGGAAAGCGCCGGTGTGCCGCAGACGCCCGGCACGGCGGGCGCGCCCGTGTGCCGCCACTGCGTCAGCGGCCAGTCCGGCACGAGCCGCAGGGCGACGCCCCGGCCCAGGAACGCCTTCATCCCGTCCACGGAACCCAGCACATCGGCGTACAGCGTCGGTTCCGGACCGGCCGACACCCCCCGTACGAACACCTCGTAGACGACCCGCCGGTTCTCCGGCGTCGCCTGGCCCCGGCACATCGCCCGGTACGGCCGCCCGCTCACCGGCTCGAAGCGCCAGCCGTCCCGTGCCACGGTGTATCCCATCGCGGTCAGGTAGAACGCCATCGCCTGGAAGCCGCCCTGGAGCATCAGCGTGCCCGGCATGCACGGGTCGTTGTGGAAGTGCCCGGCGAAGAACCAGTCGTCCGGACTCAGCGCGGTCTCGGCGCGCAGATAGCCCCGGCCCCACGGCCCGCCCGCCGGGTCGAACTCGCTCACCTCGTCCAGCAACCGCAGCCGCTCCCCGTCGAGGCGCGGCGTACGGATGTGGGCGGCCGTCGCCTCCCAGCCGGGGCCGAAGCAGTCCGCGGGCCTGCCCTGCGCCAGGGCTTCCAGGGCCCCGGGCCCGAACCGGCGCCGGTCGCAGCGGACGGCCGGCGGGTCGAGCGGCAGGCCGTCCTCGTCCGGGGGATGGTCCGCCGGATTCCACCGGACACCGCCGCTGCCGGCGAGTTCGGCGGGGGTGAAGAATCCGGCCTGGCCGTCGCGCACGCTGAGCCGCAACTCGCCGTCCACGTAGCAGTCGTGGCGGAAGAAGGCGAGCCGCACCCCGTCCGCCTCCGCGTGGCCGTCGACGCGGATCTCGAACCGCAGCGTGTCGCCGATCGTGGGCGGAGCGCCGTGGAACGTCACCTCGCAGCCGAGCAGCCGGTACGCGCGCTCGCCCCGGTTGAGGAGATCGACACCCAGCCAGCTCAGCAGGAGCAGGTCGGCCTGCCCGGCCTCGATCAGGACGCCGGACGGCATGCGGCCCGTGGCGTCCAGGTACCAGCTGTCCCGCCGGACGTCGGTCTCCGTCCAGATCGTGCCGTCCGTCCGCACCGGCCCCGGCAGGGCGAGCGCCCCGGGCACCGCGTCGATCCCGGTGACCCGGTCGGCGAACAGCATCGGCGGACCGGGCATCCGGGTCTGCACCGCGTACCGGTCCTGTGCGGCGAACAGGGGCCCGAACAGGGCGGAGACGTTCCCCGTGGCGAGGTGTTCGAGCTGAGCCCGGTCGAACACCGGACCGGCCCCGGGGCCCGGCACCGCGCCCGACGGCGCTACGGGCGCCTGCGGCACGGGGCCCGGCGGGGCCGCCTCCGGACGCGCGGGGACGGGCTGTACGGGCAGCTGCCGTACGGGCGTCCGCTCTACGGGTGTCGGCAG
>NZ_JAKRGC010000316.1 GCF_022347745.1 Streptomyces sp. OfavH-34-F | reverse complement strand
GAGTGGGTCCTGGTGGTGGAGGGGCTGCTGGCCGGCGCAGTCGAGGACGAGCATGCCAGCCTGGCGTTGCGGGCCGTCGTCGAGCGAGTGGCGCGGCACCGAGGACCGTGCCACCGGCGCCGCGGCCGCGCCGGAGGCAGAGGAGGAGATGTGGGAGCGGATCGCCGAACAGACGGCTGCTCGGCCACGACGCAGCGGAACTGCTGCGGGAGCTCGCGCTAACGGCCTACCCGGCCGGCCGCGGCGGACCCGCTCGCCCCAATGCTGCGGTGATCCGGGCGGTGCTGGCCGGTCTGCTGCCTGCAGCCGCCCGGACGCTTGTGTTCGGCGGTGACCTCGACCTGGTGCACGCGGGCGACACGACCGTGCACGGCGGCCCCCGGCTCGCGCGAACCGTCCTGGACCTGGCCGACGTCGACGCGGACGCCGGCATCGGCCTGGCCGTGCGCACCCGGGCCCGGCCGGCCGAGGCCGACACCCCCTGCACAACCGCTTGGTGGCCGTTCATCTCGCCGCCCGGCCGCCCGTACCTGCGCCCGCTGGACAGACCCCGGCGCTCGCCGGGGTGGAGAACGAGTGGTGGGAGGGGGCCGTCGAGCTCACGGAGCGGCTGGTGGCCGCACGGCCCGCCCCGGAGCATGCCCGCCTCGTCGACCTTGTGCTCAGCACTTGCCCGCCCAGGCGCGCACGGGATTCGGAGATGCGGGTACGCGCCGCGCTCGGCACCCCGCCGCCGGCCGCCGCGGTGGTGGAGGCCTTTCCTGGCACCGACCGGGTGGACGGCCTCGCCGAGCCGCTCGCCTCGTGGCTGCGGGTGTGGGACTGGCCGCCGACGCCGGCGGCCTGCTCACGCAGGCGGCGCTCGCCGCCGGCCTGCCGACCAGGGCCCTGGCCGGGGCCTTGCCGACGCGGCCGTCGAGGAGACGGTGTGGCTGGAGCTGGTGCAATCCAGCGCCGAGCACTCCCCAGCCCTGACTGACGTCGACCTCGTCGCGGAGCCCCCGCCCCACCCGGCCCGATGCCCTGCTGCTTGGCCGGCGCTGGTCTCCGGGGCGCGCCCGGGACTTGGCGGGTGGCGGCGGTGAGGCGGCAGGCCCGCGCCCTGCTGGACGCCGCCGTCCTCCGGCCCGGGGCCCGCCCGAGTGGACGGGGGAGTTGAGGACGGCGCTGGTCGACGTCGACGCCGCACGCCACCGGTAGCCGCATCCCCGGGCGCCGGGAGAGAGGGTGGCCGACGTGGGGCGCCGCGTCCACGTCACCGGCCCGGCTCCGGCTGAAGCCCATGCCGGGCTGAAGAAGGCGTACCACAGGGGCCTTCGGCCCGGCGCTCGCTGGGGGCAGGAGGCCGTACGGGCCGGAGTGTCGGTCCGGTCGGGAATGATCGGGGGATGGATGATGACCTCCCCGCCGATTTTGCGCCCGGACAGATGCCGCACCCTGGCCGCCGGGACGATCTGCACGCGCTGGCGGCTCCGCGCCGGCTCGCCGTGGACGAGCACATGTTCACCGCTGAGGGGCTGCCGGGGACGTTCCGGCTGCAGTTGTTCACCGCGCCAGGGGCACGCACGGTCGCGGTGGCCACGCAGGTCCCCGGGGAGGGGATGGGGCTGACGAACGGGGCGGAGCGGTACGCGGGCGCGGTGTGGGAGAAGCACTGCCCCGACCAGGAGGTCCCGCCGGTTTGGGTGGAGCGGCAGCTGTGGCCGCAGGGTTCGCGGCAGGAGGTCCGCTTCCGGCGGGTGGTGTTCGCCGGCGCCGACGGCTACCGGCCCAGCGGGCCGCGCTGGAAGGCGATCACCCACGAGGAGCTGCAGGACCTGGTCGGCGCACCGGTCGCCACCGACCGGGGCTCCGGCTACGTGCCGCGCCCTGCCGAGCCCGAACCCCGTTTGGTGTTCGAGGAGTTCGCGGTGGCCCGCCTCGGGCGGCCGGATCCGTTCCGCGAGCCCGGTTGCATGCCAGCCGGGGTGCGGTGGTGGCGGCGCTGGGCGCGGCAGCTCCTGCCGGACCGCGGGGCCCGTGCCTGCTGCTGGTACCACGGCGGCGACTGGCACACAGTCAGCGCGATGGCACTCGACGTCCTGCGGCGGTCTCGGACGCAGAAGTTGGAGGCCGAGGACATGGAGGAGTTCGCCGTGGCCCATGCGGCCGCGGCCGGTGCCACCGACTGGGAGACCGAGGCGCTGACCACGCTGTTCAGCATCGGGGACGCGATCCAGCCCGACAGCGAGATCGGCTACATCAACGGCCAGCACCGGTCCCAGGCCCTGCTGGAGGCAGGGGTGCGCCGCACCGTCGTCCTGCGCCACCTCCACGAGACGTAGCCGGTGCCCGCGCGCCGAGCCGCCACCGGGCGCTGGGGGCGCGCACCGGCGCCGGGGTGCGGAGCCAGCCGCTTCATGGAGGCGCGACCGGCGGTCTGCTCGCCTGCCGCGCGCCGTCGGCTGGGCTGTGCCGTCCCGGGGTTCCTGCCGGCCGCAGCGCGCCCGGGAAGGAGTCGTACGCGGGGGCCGTGACCCAGCTCGCCCAGCGTGCGGGCTCGCGCGTTCTACGCGGCGCCGGAGCGGGTGGCTGGGCAGTGGCGCCCGCTGTGGACCACGGGGCGCCGTCCGTCCGGAGGAGTCCGCGGTCGGCTGAACCGCTGAGGAGCCCGGGCGGCGCGCCGCCCGATGGTGCCGGCGGACCAGGCCGCGCTGTGTCCGCCCGGCCGACGGCGGCGCGCAAGGGCGCTGGCATGGGCCTGTGTGCTGCCGTCGGGGCCGGGCGAGCCGCTACTCGTGCTGCGGCTCGTCCGGTTTCTCCTCGATTCCGAGGGCCTTCGCGACCTCGTCGAAGACGTCGGGGTCGACGGGCCTGGGGGCTTCGGAGGGCCCGTCCAGATCGACGATGCCCGGGCGGTAGGGGGCCGGGAAGAGCTCATGTGCAGGGAAGTCGATGGGAAGGCCCTGTGCCCCGTGCGTCTCGGCGAGGAGCCGGGCGAAGTCGACTGTGTCCGTACGGGTCTTGCCCGTGCCTCCGGGCTGGATGTGCTTCTCGGCCAGGAGGCGCCGGGCGAGGTTCTCCAGGTGTGGGAGCCGGTCGGCGGCGGTGTGCGGGGCGGCCAGGGCGCGGGCCTGCTCCGGGCTCATGCCGGTGGCGGCGACGAGGGCCTGGACGGTGTGGTCGTCCAGGCCGGCGGCGAGGTCGTCCAGGCGGTCGGTGGCTGAGGTGCCGGGTTCGAGGCCGAGGAGTTCCATCGCGCGGTGCTGCTGCACCCCGGCCGCTGCGGCGACGCGCTTCACGTAGCCGTCGAGCCGTTCGGCGGGGCGGGGCAGGGGAGCGGCGGGGATCCGCGCCGGGAGGCCGGTCTGCCGGCCTGCGCGGGCGGCGACGGCGCGCCGGGCCTGTTCCAGGGTGATGCCGGGGTGGGCCCGTTTGTACGCGCGTACGGCGCGGTCCTGCTGACGGTTGTTGCGGTGGGTCATGGTCTCTCGCGTCCTTCGCCGGCCGGGGCCCCACACGCGTCGGCCGTCCGGGAGGGAGGGCATGACGGAGTCGCTCGCGCGAGTCTCAGACGTCTTGGTCCCCTGGCGACGGTGTGGGCGTCGAGGTGGTGGTGGACCGGGCGCGGCGCGGTTGCCCTTGGCGCACGGCCATCGTAGCAACCCGTCCCGGGCCGGGGTGGCGTTCACACCTGCGTCTAGTCCCACACCTCCCAGCAGGGACGGGTGAGCGAGATGCTGTACGTGTAGGTGGCCTTGCCGACGTGGGCGAGGGTGACGTTGGGCGCGTTCCGGTGGGTGGCGAGGAATTCGCAGATGGTCAGGCTGGCGTGGATGCTGTCGTCGGCGGTGTGATCGAGGGTCGTGAGCGGTTCGCCGGGGTAGCGCGGCCACTGGTAGGCACTGAGCACCTCGGCCTGCGTGTACATCCAGCTGGTGGCGGGGGTCGGGATGCCGGCGCGCACGCGGATGCCGTCGGCGTTGGCGGGGACGAGGGCGCGCAGGGTGTCGAAGGCGGGGGTACGGCGGGGGGTGGGGGGGGGGGGGGGCGGGGGGGGGGGGGAGGGGGGGGGGGGGGGGGGGCGGGCGGGGGGGGGCGTACGGGCCCATAAGGCGGCTCCTGGGGGCGTTGGCGGGATCGGGCGCGGGGCCGGGAGAGGAAGGGTCAGCGTCGCTTGCGGCGGCGGGGGCGGGAGTGCTCCCCGGCGAGGGTGCGTTCGCGCGTGGTGACCGTGTACTCGCCTTCGCGCTGGTCGAGGACCACCCACTGGCTGCTGCCGTGGCTGCTGGAGACGACCGGCTGGTGCCGCCAGTTGTTTTCGGGGCCGTAGTGGTCGTGGAAGTCGGGGTGGAGGCCGGCGGCGAGGGCGTTCAGGGCGTCCGCGAGGTTGTGCCAGAGGGCGGCGGTTGCGCCCCCGCCTTCGTGATCTTCCAAACGGACGGAGCCCCGGAAGACAAGGCGCAAACCAGAGCAGGTCTCACCCCGCCGCCTCCCGTGCCGAGGGGAGATGTCTCCTCCCGTGCCGAGGGGAGATGTCTCCTCCCGTGCCGAGGGGAGATCTCTCCTCTCCAGTCGCTGCGACGCTGACCATGTGCCCCAGGGGGAGAGAGATCTCCCCTCCGAACGCGGGCGGCTAGCAGGGCGCCGCGCGCTGCATTCCACTGAGTCCCCTTTCGAGTCCCGTTTGGAGTCCTGGTTGGGAACCCGTTTCGAGCCCCGTTTCAGATCCCCTTTCGGATCCCGTTCTCATGCTGCCGAAGGCGGTGAAACACGCAGCTCACAGGCACGGACAAGGGGTGGAGGCCGTGCCGACTACTTCCCTACGGACCTATGGCAGAGCTGGATGGACGTGCGAAGTCACATCAGACGGAGCGGGAGAGCAGGCGGAGCCGGCGCTAAGCGGGATCTGGACGAGCAACCGGAGCGGAGGCAGGAACGGACAGTGTGACGACGGGCGGAGGCGGAGTGGGTTGAAGCGGCGCCGAGGACAGCGGAGCAGGCAGAGCAGCAGGAGCGGAGGAGACGGACCGGGACGGGTGACGCGTGCTGGAGTGCCACGGGCCTGGTTGGTCGCGGAGCGGATCGAGATTGGCAAGCGGAGACGACGGGTGACCTTGCGACGGAGACGGGCCAGACCAGACAGCAGCGCGCCCCGCTCACGTACGTGAGCGGGGCGGGGGCGGGGCGGGCGCTACGCTGCACGCTGGTTGGCGTTCGCCAGAAGGGAGCGGCCGACGTCTCCTGCGGCCTCTGCGGGGGTCTTCCCGGTCCCAAGGGCCAGGAGGTATCGGGTGGTGGTCACGGCGACCGCCTCGGGCGTGCTGAGGGCCTTGTGGACCGTGGGTGCCCGCACGCCCCACTTCTGGGCGATCAGTACGCTGGCGGCTGACGTGATGAACGCGACGGCATCCGCCACGCCGTTGGGCGAGTCCGGGGGGAGCGAGTCACTCATGGTCCCACTCCTTCCTAGGTGGTGTGACGTGTACTCCGGCCTGGGGTGCGCCCTATCGGGGCGCACCCCAGGCGCGGCTCACGCCTGGGTCAGCGTGGCCAGTTCGGCGGACAGGTCGGCGCGCTTGAGGTTCAGGACGTTGATCGCGCCGGTGAGCTGTGCGGCGGGGGCCATGTCCGGCGTGACGTCCGGGCTGGTCATGCCGTTCTCGGGAAGCTCGTCGCGCTCCTTGGTCAGGTCCGCGATCCGCTCACCGATCGACATGATTTCCGTTGTGAGCTGGTTGATCTTGTCGGCCTTCGTCTTGGCGTGCTGCTCCGTCCAAGTGGTCTCCGCCTTGATGAACTCCGCGTACTTCGCGGTCAGCTCGGTGAGGTCGTCGCGCTTCATCCACTCGACCACCAGGGCCGTCACCAGGTCGGCGGTGCGCAGCGCCGACCGGCCGGACATGTCAACCGCGTGGACGCCGGTGGCGTACTGAGCACCGGCGAGGTTCTGGAGCCGGAGGATCGGCGACACCTGCGAAATCTCCAGGGGGTTGACCTTCTTGTGCCCGACTACGAACGGGGTGTTCGCACTCCCCAGGGCCGGAACGTCCGTGCGCTGGTGCCGGTCCTCGGCCGACCCCGCGCCGAACTGGACGTTCACCAGGCCCAGGGTCGTCGGCTCCGCGTCGTAGTCGGGGTGGATCACGAAGGACCCGACGGGGATGACGCCCTCCTGCACGATTCGCTTGACCGCGTAGGTGACCTCGCCGTTCTCGCCGATCGTGCTCTCGGCCGAGTATGTGGCGCCGGTCGTGGTGGTGAAGGTCTGAACGGTCATGTCTGTCCTCCTGGACGAGTGAAGGTGTCGAGAGGGGCCGGAGTGCCGTTCCCGGCCCCTTCTGAGTAACTACTATACACAGACTCATAGAGTTAAGCAACATGCGGCGGGGGAGGGTGTGGGGGTGGGTTGGTTGGGTGAACGGTGGGTTGTGTTAGGAACTTCGCCGGGGTTGGTGTGCGGGGTGGTGGCCGTGCCGGGGGTGGTTGCCGGGTCGGCCTCTCTGTACGTCGCGCGGGGCGGCGGGTCCTGCGTCCGGAGTCGGGGGCGTGCGTGAAACTAACGTCCGGGGCGGAGTTCTGTTCGCGCCCCGGCATCTTTCGACGGGGTGTTAGTTTCGGGTGGGGGTGGTGTCCGTGCCGGTTCCCGAAACTAACGCCGAAACTAACGCGCCCCGACCCCCCGGCCGCTCTTCCCGCTCGCTCTTGCTTCCCTGCCCGCCCGAAACTAACGTCCGCCTGTGCGGCCCGCTGCGCCCTTCCGTCCCCGGTGTCCGTGCTTTCCCTCACCGATTGCCTGTTCCTTCTGGTGCGGTTTTCGGGGTTTCCCGGGACGGGTGTTCGGGGCGGGGTGCTTCTCCCGGGGCGGTTTCTCTGTCCGGTATCCCCCGCCGGGGCCGCCCGCCCCCGCAACGGCCGGTCTCGGTGCCCTTCGGGCCGCTCCTCCTGTCGCTCCGCCGCCGGAGCCTTCCCGGCCGGTCCACCGCCCACCCGCCGCCCCGGCCGCTCAAGTCCGGGCCCACCGGGCCCCCCATGCCGGGCCTCGCCCGTACGGCCCGTACGCGCCTCCTGGAGCCCCTCCGCCCCTCCCGGCCGGCCCAGCCTCGCCCCGGGTGCCGGGGCGAGGCGAGCGGGGGACAGCTGTTGCCGGGCGAGACCGCGCGCCCGGCCCTGCCGCCCGGCTCCCGACCGAATTGCCCCTCAATTCCTGCCCGCCCGGGTTGAATTGACAACCCGCCACCCCCTATAATCAGAAAAGGCCAGAAAGACCGGCCCGAGCGCCGGTCCACAAAGAGCCACGGATCCACCGCCGGAAAGCAGCCCGGCCCCACAAAACTAACCCACGAAGAATCCGCACCACACACCCCGGGAAACCCCAGCAAAACCACCCACAGACGCCCCACCCCCTAGCCAGCCCTCTTTAACCTCGCACCCCACGTACAGAAACTCCGACAATCCGCCGGCACCCCCCGAGACCCCGGACCGCACCGCGGGCCGGCTTCACTGGACTGACGCCCCGTCAGTCAGGAAGCACGCAGTGCTGACTGTCTGTCAGGAGTCACGCAGTGACTCTCTGCACCCGCTCCGCGGG